>CAZRFI010000037.1:0-21627 GCA_964598905.1 uncultured Candidatus Sericytochromatia bacterium
CCATTTTCGATCACGACCTGGTGAAAGTCTTTGATATCAAAGCGCTCTTTTAACGTCGCTTCGGCTTTTTGGCGCAGGGCCTTGATCTTGAGTTCGCCAATTTTGTAGGCCAGAGCCTGACCCGGCATAATCAAATAGCGATCGACTTCCGAGCGAATATCGAGTTCGGTATTGGCGACATGTTTTTTCATAAAAGCCACAGCCTCTTCGCGGCTCCATTTTTTGGAATGAAGCCCCGTGTCTACAGCCAAACGGCAGGCGCGCCAGACTTCAAAACTCAGGGCCCCGTAGTGCTGGTAGCGGTCGTGGTACATCTCCATTTCATAACCGAGATGCTCGGCATAGAGTCCCCAGCCTTCGAGGTAAGCCGTGACATGCAAGCGGCGGCGGAAATAAGGCAGATGGGCCAATTCTTGGGCCAGGGCCAATTGCAGATGGTGGCCGGGAATGGCTTCGTGCAGCGTCAATGCTGTGACGGCGTAACTGGGCCGGGAGGGCAGGTCGTAGGTGTTGATGTAATAATAGCCAGGCCGGGAGCCGTCTTCGGGGGCGGGCATATAATAGGCCTGGGGAGCGGATTTTGCTTTATATGCTTCGACCTCTTTGAGTTCACAGGGGGCCTTGGGCATGCGGTTAAACAGCGCCTTGGACTTTTCCAGCCCCTCTGCCATTACTTCCTGGTATTTGGCCCAGAGTGCTTCTGTGGATTCAAAATAAAAGTCAGGGCTGGTGCGCAGATAATGGTTAAACTGCTCGACGGTACCGTCAAAACCCAATTGGTCTTTGAGTTTGGCTTTTTCGCCATGAATGCGGTGCACTTCGGCCAGGCCGATTTCGTGTATTTCGTGGGCACTGAGGCCGGGGGCTGTGTATTTGCGAATCAGGTATTCGTAATAGGCTTCGCCATCGGGCAAATCCCAAACCCCGGCTGTTTCCCGGCAATGAGGCAGGTACTGATCGCGGGTAAAATCGTGTAGCTTCTGGTAAGCGGGAAAGACGGCCTCTTCTAGAACAGCGGTCAGCTCTTGGCCTAATTTTTCACGGGCGACAGCATCCAAGGCTCCCTCTCTGCGCAGGGGAATAAAAAAGACGCTGTCTTCGGTTTTTTCGGGCATTAAATTCTGCATTTGGGGCAGGGTCTGCTCAATCACAAAACGGGGCTGAACCCAGCCGGTTTCGATCCCCAGTTTGAGATTGTCAATCACATCATCGACCTGTTTGGGAAAGGCCCGCAAACGGGAAAAATAATCGGCGTAATGCGCTTCACTCTGCAGGGGTTGGATTTCGATCAATTGGGGCAAAAAGAGCTGGTAGCCCGTCATTTGGTTGAGGGGCATCAGCTCTTCGCGGAAGGCATGACCGTCGATCTCTTCGTTTAAGAGCAATTCAAACATCTCATAATTGAGCTGATCTTCGCCATTGAGCTGCTCTTTGGGCAGGGCCAAAAGTTCTTTTAAAAAACCCTGACGGGTAGCGTGCTGGGCTTCGTGGGCGGCCTGACTCAAATCACTCAGGCGATCATTAAAACGGTGATCGCCTTCAAAGGTCGCAAATTCAGGCGCAGTTTGCATGCGAAACTCATGGTGGCGCTCGAAGAGATCGTGAAGCTGTTCAGCAAATGAAGATGAATTCATGGTGTGGGCTTTCCTGACGGGTTTGGTGATCAACAGATTTGAATACTGTATGATACCAGCCCCCAGCCCCAATCCGCTATTAACCCACTGGCTTAAGATCCGAAGCGAATTCCAATCGGTTCAATCTCTGCGGTGGCATAGCGCCCCACGTCTTTGGCATTGCTAAAGGTTGCAGACTCAAAGCCCTGGGATTGTAATTCAGCAATCTGTGATTGCACCTCACTTTGGCCTTGCGCGCCCCCTTTGCAGGGAATCACGATGATCTCCATCAGATCTTCCGACTTCATGCGCCGCAGTCCGACATATTCTTCGACTTTGTACTGCTTCATGCGCTCACCCAATTGCCGGGTAAAGGCATCCAGCTCGGTTTGCAGTGAATCGGATTTGATTTTAAAGGTCTTTTGTAATAATATTCCGCGTTCCATGACTTTCGTTCTCCCCCAAACACATTAAAAACCCCTGGAAAGTCCTTCCAGGGGTTGACTCAACATCAAGATCAGGCAGGTTTGCCAACGCCTTCTTCTTTTTTAACAATGCCTTTCCACAGCGAGCTGATGCCGCTGGGATCTTTATCTACCGTGATTCTGGGGCCATCTCCAGTCGCGGAATTGTTGGGGTCTGAATATTTATCGAAGAGTTTAGCGCCTTCGTCTGTAAAATACAAAGTCTGGGTTTTGCCCGTTTTATCGGTAACTTCGCGGGGTTCGGTCATGTTCCCGGATTTAACGCTGTTTGCATCCACCGCATTCAGGGCGTTGGCCATGCCAATTGTGCCAACACCGCTGTTTAAAATGACGTGACTATCTCCACCAGCCATAATGAAAACCTCTTTTTGATCTGTTTATATCTTTTTTATACCACAATCCCTTGATTTTTAAGCAAAAGGATTATTGAGAAATGTAAAGTCTTTGCCTATACAAACATTGCAGGAAGACCTGAATTCAGGGACAATTGACATTACTTTGGATCATTTGGAGCACATGTATGAAATTGCTGGGTTTGTCTCAGCCCACACATCTCTTTTCTGCCCTTGAGCAGACCTCACAAGCAGAGGCCGAATTGGCAAAAGGCTTGCGCTGTTTGGCCTGGGCCCAAGAAGCGGGCTTTGACCCTCCCGAATTGCTGGTTGAAGCAGCCGCCTGTTTTCAGGCCAGTTTGAGAGTTGCTTCAGAGCATATTCCTGCTCTTTTGGGGCTGGCTTATGTGCAGTTGCTGTGTGAAGACTATCCAGGAGCCCAAGATTGCCTGGAACGCATCAGCGAGATTCAACCCACCCACAATGACTTAAAAAACTGGAAGCGTTTTCTGCTGGAAACCCCACAGGATCACAGCTTAGACGAAAACGAGTGCCCCAGCTCTGAGAGCAATATTGAATGGCTCTACGACGAAACTGAGCGGTATATTGATCAGGCTTTTCAGCGTTTTTCTCAGCGGGTGGTCTTAAAACCGACCCTGGAAAATGCTGAATTGGCACAGTTGGAGGAGCAGGCCACCAGCCTAGAAGAAATTCGTGCCCATGTCCAAAACACGATCTTGGTGCTCGATTCAGACATGGATACCACAGCCCTCTGTCTGCGCATGGAACCCCTCGATTTGCTCGTTCAGGGTTTGGATGAAGTCTTAAAAGCCAGCTTTGCCTTGTTTGATCTGCGCAACCAAATTGCCCTGCTCGAAAAAAAACTCAACGGTCTTTTGGAACGGGCAGGACGGATGCCCGCTCCCGTGGAAAGGGCCGAAATTGAATTCAGGCTGGACGAAGCCCTTGATCGCAGCGACCGCCTGCAAAACCAATTGCAAGAATGTGCCAAGCGCAACTGGCCGATTGAGGCCCTCAAACAGGGCCTCGACAAAACCCAGTTTTTGGTGGAAATCTTACAGGAATTGCTGGATAGCCAGCGCTGAGGGCTTCAGCCGCAGCAATTATCCAACCAGATTGAACCATCTTCCCAATACTCTTTTTTCCAGATTGGCACCGTGGCTTTGAGGGTGTCGATGCAAAATTGCAAGGCCGCCAAACTGGCCTGGCGGTGGGCGGAAGAAACGGCAATGGCCACAGCGGCCTCTCGGATTTCCAGACGTCCGACGCGGTGAATGACGCCCACCCGGTAGAGCTCCCAGTTTTGGCGGGCCTGGGCAACAATCTTGGCCATCTCTTTGAGCGCCATTTCGGGGTAACACTCATATTCCAGAAAGAGCACGCCTTTGCCCAGGTTGTGATTGCGCACAGTGCCCAAAAAGAGCGATGATGCCCCAGCTTCATCACAGGCCACTGCTGCCAGTAACGCGCTGACATCAATCGGGGTTTCGACAATTTCCAATACATCTGCTGCAGTGATAGGTCGGTTCATTGGGTTTAACCCCCACTGACGGGGGGAATCAGGGCCACTTCATCCCCCTCCTGGAGTTGGGTGTTGAGGTCGCGTACATAATTCTGATTCAGGGCCATGCGGCAATGGCTTAAATCATGTTCCAAAGCGGGAAATTGCGCCAGAAACGCAGCTTGACAGGAGGCCAAGGTCGCGGGCTCAGACAATTCAAGCGTATGTATTGCTGCTCCTGTTTTTTCACGCAATTGAGCGAAGGTTTTTAATTGAATTTTCATCGTCGATCCTTTCTCTCATTCTGAGAATCATGCTTTTGTCTGGGATAAGCTCAGGCCCGCACCAGCCTACCATAAAATTCCGCCAAAGCCTCTGGCAACAGGGCTGGTTGTGGCAAAATCCGATAACCTCCTGTGCCCAGCATTTGGGGAAGATAATTGCGGGCCAGACTTTCGATCGCCAAAGCGTAGACCTGCACCTGTTGCTGTCGGGCCTCGCGAATGGCCTGGCGCACGTCGGCCAGGCCATATTGGCCTTCGTAGCGATCATAATCGTTGGGTTTGCCGTCGGAAAGCAGCAAAATCCAGCGGGATTTGGCACGTTCCTTTTCGAGTTGCTGGGTGGCATGGCGCAAGGCTGGACCAATCCGGGTATAGCCACGGGGCTCAACGGCACCAATCCGTGCTGCGGCCCGCTCCCAGGGTTCGTCAAAGGCTTTGAGTGTCAGGTATTCACATTGATTGCGGGTATGGGAGGCAAAGCCATCGATCTGAAAGCGGTCCCCCCATTCTGAAAGCAATTGTGAAAAGAGAATCACAGCCTGTTTTTCTACGTCCAAGACGCGAAATCCGCCGGTATAGCCATCGCTAGAGAGACTGAGGTCCATCAAAAGAATCAGCGAGATTTCCCGGCTCTTTTTGCGCTGACTCAGGTAAATTTTTTCGGAGGGGGTGCGCCCGGCCTGGCGCTCGGCAAAGTTCTCGACCAATGCGTCGAGATCGGGTTCTTCGCCCATGGCTTGGCGACGCACGGTCTGCCAAGTATTAAACTGCAAGCTGAAGCGGTTGCGCAGGGACTGCAAGACCCGTTGATGGGATTTGAGTGTCTGTTGCAAATAGCTCTGATCAGTATGCAAAAAACGGCGGGGATAGACTTTACACCAATCTTTGCGATAGCTGCGTTTGCGGCCATCCCATTCATCATAACTGAGACAGGGGCCTGTCAGAGCGCTTTCTGCCACCTCGGGCACGGAGATGCCTGAGATAAATTCAGCCTGCAAGACCGCATGGGCGGTATCGTCACAGCGGGTCAATTTGCGCAGGTCCACTTCGTTTAAGGCATCAGCATGGGCCTCCAACTCGTCGGAGCCATCGGCATCGCGCCACGTGCCCTGAAACTCTTCGAGGGTCTCAACCTTTTCAAATTGATGCATGAGCGTATAAGCTTGCATGGCTTTTTTGTCCATGATCTCGATCTCAACGTCTTCACGGGCTGGGGCCTGACGTGAGGTCATTTCTCCCGCTTGAGCGGGCTGCGCTTCTGGCAATTTTCCAGTGCTTGCAGTGCTTTGGGTTTGGGTTGTCGGACTGAACCAATGTCCCCAAGCCAAGGCCTGTTCACTCTCACTTTGGGCCACTGCTGTCAGCTGTGTCAGTAAGTCCGCAAAGCAGGCCTGCATGGCCGGATAACGCCAATAGAGCAGTTCCAAAACCTGTGGTGAGGTTGTTTGGGCCATTTGCCGAGATTCCAACAGACTGAATTTTTCGCCAGTTTGCCAATTCAGTCCGAGTTCGCGCTGCAGGCTGAGATAGACGACCCGAAAGAGATAAAAGAGCGCATTTTGTTCCCGATCTTTGCCCAGGGAAAACGCCGCAGGCAGATAAAAAAACAGGCCATTCACACCCCCCTCTTGCTCGGCTCTCACAATTTCGATGGGTTCCTCGCAGAGCATGCGGGCCAGCAGGGTCAGGCGGGCATGTACGTCTTCGAGCTTTATGCAGTCTGGGTTTTCTGCCTGGTGGGGGCGCAGCCCAACCAACCAGTTCCAGGTCTGTTTAAACAGCTTTTGATCCCATTCCATGCCCGCCACCGTTAAAAATGCAGCGCGATCAAGTCGCGCAATGCCATGCGGGTTTCAAACTCATCTGTGAGGGGCTCAGCAATGCCCACTTCACAGGCCAGTCGCGGCGGTAGACCATCGGCCATCAGGGCTCCAGCATCAATCAGCAGACGGGTCGAGACGGTTTCCGCCAAGCCCCATTCCACCAATTTACGGATTTTGGCGGCCATTTGCACCAATTTACCCGCCCGTGTTGCATCCAGACCGGTTTCGGCTCTGAGTATCTCAATTTCAACTTCCGCTGTCGGATAGTCAAAACTGAGGGCCAAAAAGCGCTGCCGGGTGGAGGGCTTGAGTTCTTTGATTCCCCTTTGATAGCCCGGATTAAATGAGGCCACCAGCATAAATGAAGCAGGGGCCTTCAGACTCTCGTTGTGGCGCTCCAGAAATAGCTCACGGCGATGATCCGTGAGTGAGTGCAAAACCACAATCGTGTCGGGCCGGGCCTCTGCAATTTCATCCAAATAGAGAATCGCACCCATGCGCACGGCCCGCGTCAGCGGGCCATCCTGCCAATAGGTCTCTGCACCTTGAACCAGATAGCGACCCAATAAATCCACCGCTGAAGTCTCTTCGTGGCAAGAAACGGTGATCAACGGCATCTCCAATTTGGCGGCCATATATTCGACAAAGCGAGACTTGCCAGTGCCCGTGGGGCCCTTTAAGAGCAAGGGCAACCGGCGTCGCCAGGCATGCTCAAAGATCGCTATTTCCTGACCCACAGAGCGATAATACGGCAGCACCGGGGTGTCTGTTTCGCCGCTGTCTGCTTCTTTGGCTTCAGGCAAGTTGTGCATGAGCATGGCCATGAACCTCATCCTCCTCTGACGGGCTGGCACCAATCATCTCATCTGAAGGCAAGCCGTATTGGATAAAGGTCCAGATAAACAGAATGATCCCGGCTGTAAACAAACAGGCAGCCAAGATCAGCCCCAAGAAATGCACGTGTAATTCTTTTTGCACCAGCAAAAAGTCCAGGCCCATTTTGCGCTCCAGATAGACCTGGGTTACGCCTGCCACTGCAAAAGCGCCTGTCATGCCCACCATGCCGATGTTCGAGAGCCAAAAGGCCAGCATCCCCGACATGCTGTTCCAGAGTTTGCGGCCCGTCAATTCAGGCAGGGCATAGGTCGTGATCGCCAAAACAATCATGGCGTAAGCGCCCCAGAAAGCCAAATGCCCGTGCATGGCTGTGACCAAGGTGCCGTGGGTGTACATATTGACCTGGGGTAGGGTATGGGCAAAGCCCAAAAAGCCTGCGCCGACAAAAGACATGATCGCGCAGCCAATGGTCCAATAGAGCGAAATTTTATTCGGGTGGGAACGCCCACTGCGGCGGTACATCGAGATCGCAAACAGGGCCATGCCCAAAAAGGCCAGGGGTTCCAGGGCCGAAAAAATGCCACCCACCATCAGCCAATATTTGGGGGTGCCGATGTAATAATAGTGGTGGCCTGTGCCGAGAATGCCTGAGAGAAAGGTCAGACCCACAATAATATACAGCCATTTTTCGATCACCTCGCGGTCGACGCCTGTGAGTTTGATCAGCAGATAGGCCAGAATCGACCCCATGATCAGCTCCCAAACACCTTCAACCCAGAGATGCACCACCCACCAACGGAAAAAGGAATCCATGGTTTGGTTGTCGAAATAGATCATGCCGGGCAGATAGAGCAAGGCGGCTGAAAACAGCCCCATAAAGAGCACAATCCCAGTGGTACTGTACTTTTTGCCCCGCAGCACGGTCATGCCAATATTAAAGATAAACATTAAAACATTGATCACCACCAGATAGTCGAGCGGGCGGGGAATTTCAAGAAATTTGCGCCCTTCCCACCAATTGAAGTGAAAGCCAATCACCGAGACCACACCGACCACGATCAAGGAGATCAGTTGGATATACGCCAATTTGACCGAATGCAATTCGCGCCCCGCCTCGTCGGGAATAATAAAGTGCGCAGCACCCATAAAGCCGCAGAGCAGCCAGACCACCAATAAATTGGTGTGGGTGGCGCGGGCGGCATTAAAGGGGATCCAACTGTGCAGACCATCAAGGCCCATATGGGCAAAACCCATAATAAAACCATAGACCAATTGCAGGCTAAACAGCAGCATGCAGGTGGCAAAGAACCAATAGGCGACTTTTTGAGATTTGTATTTCATTTTTTTCCTCGCTATTTCTGGGCAGCCAAAAAGCTGGCCAACTCTTGGCGTTCAAGTTCGCTCAGGGGCATTTGGGGCATGGCGGTACCGGGTTTGACGGCATTGGGGTCTTTCAGCCAGGTATCGAGCCAAGCGGTATCTCTGCGACTGCCAATCCCATCGAGGGCTGGGCCGACATTGCCCCCTTTTCCCCCCAATTGGTGGCAGGAAGTGCAGAGGGCCGTAAATTTGGCAGGGATCGCCACTTTTGCCCCAGTGTTTGTGCTTTGGGTGGAAGTACTTGCTCCAGAGGTCTGCGCGGGCAGGATATCTGGTTTGGGGGGAAAGCCATTGAGATCCATTTCACCTATCCATTTAAAAAAGGCCACCAGATCGGCGATCTCCTCGGGTTTAAAATGGTAATTGACCATCTTGCGCTGACCGGGATACATGGCTTCGGGATCTTTGAGAAAGACCGCCATCCACTCAGGGCCTCGGCGCTCGTAGACCTTGGTCAATTCTGGCGCATAATAGGCCCCTTCCCCCAAAATGGTATGACAACCCATACAGTTATTTTTATCAAAAAGGTGTTTTCCGCGTTTGACCTCTGCGGTAATATTCACCGATCGGGTCTGTTCTGGCACTTTTCCAATCGAATCAACCGTCAAATACAGAAAAACGCAGGAAAAGACCAGGGTGCCGCCCAGAAAAAACAGTCGGGCCTGGGATTTTGAAAGCATGGTTGGCTCCTTTCACGGAGAGATTTTGATCCTCAGCATAGAAAAAACCGCTCCTTTCGTCTTTGCGCCTGCGCAAAGAGCAAAGCCAAAGAGCAAGGTATACTCTTAGAGTAAACGGAGGATTTACCCATGAAAAAACACCTTCTCCCCTTTGTTTGCGCTTTTTTTAGCGTCTCGGTTCTGCTTGCTGCCACAGCAGAGGCCCGGCCCAGCATTAAAAATCTGCGTTATGAAGAAAATTGGCTGGAACTCAAATCACCGGCTCCCAGCCCCGAATTCTGGGATAGCTTAAAATACATCCCTTTTTCCGAAGACGGGCAGTTCTATCTCTCTTTGGGGGGATCCTGGCGGATTCGGGCCGAGGGCTGGAGTGGCTATGATTTTAAACCCGATCAAAATGCAATCTTTGCGCTGAATCAGCTGCGTTTGCATGCCGACTTTCACGCCACGGATTTTTTCAGACTGTATCTGGAAGGTCTCAGCGCACTGGGCACCCCCCGCAATTTGCCCGGTGGGATCGTCAATAACCTGCCAACTGGGCTGCGCAGCATTGATCTCGACAGCCTGGATCTGCAAAATGCCTTTCTGGACTTGAAATACGCTTGGGCCCCCGATAGCTATGTCTTGTTGCGGCCGGGCCGCCAAGAAATGGATTTGGGCAAACAGCGTCTGATCAGTTCATTGGTCTGGGTCAATACCCGCCGGACCTTTGATGCCATCAGCCTGATTGGCCAAACACATGGCTGGAATCTGCGTGGGCTCTATGCGCAACTTGTCAAAACCCAGCCCTGGAATCTGAATCTGAGTGATGCAGGTACCTCTGTCTATGGGCTCTACGCCTCTGGCCCACTGCCTCTGGACAATTGGAATACCGATCTCTATTGGCTGGGGCTGCACAAAGCCAAAACCAGTTATCAGGCTATCGAAGCCCAAGAAGACCGCCAGACCTTGGGGCTGCGCCTGAATGGCAAACTGCCTTGGGGCTTTGAGCTGGACACAGAAGGGGCTTATCAACTGGGCAGTTTTGGCGATCAGACCATTTCTGCCGGCTTTGGCGCCTTGGATCTGGGTTATAAACCCGATTGGCCCTGGAAACCCCGTCTGGGGCTGGGATTGGACTATGCCAGCGGCGATGGCAGCAGCAGCGACAAAAGCCTGAACACCTTTAACCAGCTCTTTCCACTCGGCCATGGCTATTACGGTTATGCCGACCAAATTGGCCGTCAGAACGCGCTCGGGCTCAAAGGCAGCCTTTCTGCCCAGCCCTTGCCCGAACTGAGCCTGGCCCTCGATGGCCACGCCTTTTGGCGGGCCAGTACTTTGGATGATGTCTATGGCGTGGCAGGCAATGTCACCCGCAAGGCTGTGACAGGCAGCGATGCCTATCTGGGCTTTGAAGCCGATCTGACCGCGACCTGGAAATGGGATGCTCACCATCAAACCCAAGCCGGACTGAGCCTGTTTCTGCCAGGCCGTTTTTATTCCCAGGACGGACCTTCTGCCCTGATGACCTTTGGCTATTTACAAAGCCAGTACAGTTTCTAACCCTCTCTGTCCATACCATTGGCCACTGCCTCGCAAGCAGTGGCTTTTTTTCTAGCAAATTAGGCCATTTGCGGTAGCGCAAAGACGCCAGGCTGCTTTTGACAGATAATCCAAACATCCCCCAAAGCAATCGGTGATCAACATGGAAGTCACAGTCCGTTCAAAACCCAGTATCAAAGACCAACTTGAAGCCCTGCCCGGTGGCCCCTTGGTCTGGTTTATCTTTTGGATGGAAATACTGACCTTTGCCCTGTTTTTTCTGGGATTTGCTTGGATCAGCCGCAGTGAGTCTGCCCTGTTCCAAGCCGGTCAGGCTTTGCTTCATCCGGCCCAGGGCACGTTTAATACAGTGGTGCTTCTGACTGGCAGTTGGATGGCAGCCCGTGCCGTCATTTTAAGTCGCCAAAATAAATCGATCCAATTTTGGCTGATTGGCACTGGCTTTTCGGGTTTGATTTTTATCGCGATCAAACTCTGGGAATACCAACAGGTCTATGCCCACGGCATCTCTCTCTCGACCAATATGTTCTGGTTTTTTTACCTGTTTTTGACGCTCTTGCACAATGCCCATGTGGCCTTGGGAGTGGGGCTGATGTTTTACCTGGCTTGGAAATTTAAAACAGATCCCCTGGCGGAAGAACAGCGCTCCACCCTCGAAGCCACCGCTGTCTATTGGCATCTGGTGGATATTATCTGGGTGCTGCTCTTTCCCCTGCTCTATTTTACCCATTGAGGAAATGCCATGATCTCAAACAAAAAACAGGTCGCCCACCTCCACAGCCCCTTCTGGACAGATGCAGTCTGGTTGTGTTTGATTCCCCTGACACTTCTGAGCTATTTTTTTGCTGAAAATGGGCAAAGCGCTTGGATTTCCCCCATGGTCCTGGGCTTGGCCACCCTCAAAGCAGCCCTGATTGGCCTGGAATTCATGGAACTCAAGCGCATGCCCTGGGGCTTTGGTCTGAGCTTTCTGCTCTTCTTTGCCACTCTGGCCCTGGGGCTGATCTTTTTGTTGCAAGGCTGAGCAGCATGTCTCCCCCTGCGGCCCATAAATCTGTCGAAATCTGGCTCTGGAGTCTTTTGGGGCTGCTCTTTGCCATGATCCTACTTGGCGGCGTGACCCGCTTGACCCATTCGGGGCTCTCGATCGTGGAATGGAAGCCGTTGATGGGAGCCATTCCGCCCCTGAATGAGACGGATTGGCAGACACTGTTTCAACGCTACCAGGCCTTTCCGGAATACCAACAGATTAATTCAAGCATGACTCTGGAGGGATTTCGGGGAATCTTTTACCTGGAATACTTTCACCGCCTCTTGGGCCGACTGATTGGGCTTGTTTTTTTGGGGCCGCTTTTGTATTTTTCCTTTAAAAAAATCCTGAGCACTCAAGTACAATTCAAGCTCTGGGGGATTTTTTGCCTGGGGGGACTGCAGGGAGCCATGGGCTGGTACATGGTCAAAAGTGGACTGGTGGATCTGCCCAGGGTCAGCCCTTACCGGCTAACCGCCCATTTGCTGCTGGCACTTCTGATCTTGGCATTGCTGCTGCGCCAGTGTTTTCTGAGTAGATATCCCCAGACTCCGCTCAAGCTGCACCCCTTTGCAAAGAGTGTGTTGGGACTGCTTGTGCTGATGATCGCTTTGGGCGGCTTTGTGGCGGGCAATAAAGCGGGATGGGCGTTTAATACCTTTCCGCTGATGAATGGTCACTGGATTCCGGCTGATCTCTATGCCTTGCGTCCGCTCTGGCGCGATTTCTGTGAAAATCTGGCCACAGTACAATTCCACCATCGCCTGCTGGGCTGGTTGCTCTTAGGGTTGCTTCCGGCTTATGGTTTCTGGCTGGGCAGGCAAGCCCCGACTTTGCTCCGCATGGGCTGGGCCTTGGCCAGTCTGACACTGCTGCAGTTCAGCCTGGGGGTCTTGACTTTGCTGTACAAAGTGCCCGTGCATTTGGGCGCTGCCCATCAGGGTGGGGCTGTCCTGCTGCTGGGGCTGACGCTTTGGATCAGTATGCAGCACAGCCGACACTCAGAATTAAAATTCGCCAAGACAGAGGAAAAACCATGAATCAATCCCAGCCCTATTCAGATCTGCCACTGGTCTACGCCTGCTCGGGCTGTTCCAGTGCCGCCCAATTGGCAAATAGCTTGGCCTTAAGACTCGACCATGAGGCTTTGGCTGAAATGTCCTGTATCGCCGGACTCGGGGGAGATGTACTCCCCCTGGTCAAAATCGCTCAATCCGGCAGAAAGAAGATTGCGTTGGATGGTTGTCCGCTGCACTGTGCACGCCATTGCTTGGCCCGACATGGGCTAGAACCGGATGTGCATCTTGACTTATCCCGCTTAGGGATCAAGAAACGCAAACATCAATTGGCCAGTGCCGACGAAGCTGATCAGGTCTGGCAGAATCATTTGCGACCTTTGCTTACTCGTCTGCATGCACTGAATCAAGTTTCTCGATCAGATGAAAATCTCCCAGAATAGCATACAGAGCTGGGATGACAAATAAAACCAACAAGGTCGAAGCCATCAGACCAAAACAAATACTGATGACCAAGCCTTTTAGTATTTGAGCTTGTAAACTCTGCTCTAACAACATGGGTAAAAGCCCTGCAATGGTCGTGGCCGAAGTCAAAATTACAGCACGAAAACGAGCTTGGCTGGCGGCAATAGCCGCCTCATTCACAGGCCTGCCAAGACGGCGCTCCTGTTTGATAAATTCCACCAGCAAAAGGGAGTCGTTGACGACAATGCCAGCCAGGGCAATTGTTCCCAGAAGGGCAGGCATCGAAAAGGGAAAACGCAACAACAGATGTCCACCAAATACCCCAATCAGGGCCAGCGGGATAATCATCATCACAATCAAAGGCTCACTGTAGGAGCGGAATTGAAAGGAGAGCAAAAAATACACGCCAAGCAGGCCCAGGAGCAATGAACCCAGCATCGAAGCACGGGTGCGTCCAGCTTCTTTGACTTCGCCCTCAAACTGCACTTCAAGCCCTTGATACTTGCTCTGCAAATCTTTTAAAAAACCACTTTGCAGCTTTTTGAAGAGACGATCTGTGTTACTGACCAAAATATCTACATCGCCATAGAGCGTCACGGTACGTCGGCTATCCACGCGGCGAATGACTGACCATCCCCCCTCTGCGGTCAGGGTGGCCAATGTCTTGAGTGGCGTCAGTTCCCCTGATGGCAGACGAATCAGGAAGTTTTCAAGTTCTTTTAGGCTGCTCTGGTCAAAGTCAGCCAAGGCCACATCGACTTCAAAGGCCTCTGTTCCGTACTGAAACTCACGGGCGGTTAGGCCCAGATAGGCGGCATTGAGCTGTCTCGCTAATTCCGTGGTACTCAGACCAAAGCGAGAAGCCCCGGATTTGAGGCGAATTTGTAAAATTTGTTTGCCGGCATACAGATCCAAGGTCAGATTTTTGACCCCAGCAAAGCCAGAAAACCAGGTTTTAAGCTCTTGGCCGGATTTTTGTAAGACATCTGGTGGTAAACCAGAGAGACGGATATGAATTGCGCGACCAGCAGAACCGTAAGCGGGTTCAGTCAAGGTCAGACTGCTGGCGCCAGGTATGGCTCCGGTTTTTTCCGACCAGACACGAATAAAATTGTTCAGCCGACCCTTGCGTATTTCAGCAGTTAGTAAATCCACTGAAAGGGTGGCAACATGTGAGCCCCGTTCGCCTGTATCCGGGTTAAATCCAAATTGTACGGCAGCTTGTTGCACCAGGGGCTGCTGCCCGGGTTGCGCAGGCGTAAAGGTTTTGTTCATGGCCTCTAGCCCTTTTAAAATCTGTTGAACAGCCGCTTCGGTCTCTGTCAAAGAGGTGCCCTGAGGCATCCGCAATCGGGCCACCAGTAAATCCCCTTCCAGTGGCGGCAAGGCCACAAAGGGCAATCGCCCTGATACAAACAGCCCCACAGAAACGATCAAGAGACTGAGTACCGTTCCAGTAAAAGCATAGCGGTACTGAACGGCCAGGCTTGCCAATTGTCCCACCCATTGTATTCGCACCCATTCCGTGCCCTGGCGAATGGCCCGCCGAAAGGCATTTTCTTTGACTTGAGCATGGGGTTTGAGCCAATGCCCCAAATGGGCCGGCAGAATCAGGAATGCTTCGATCAAACTCACCGCGAGCACCAGGATCAAAATCATCGGAACCACTTTGAGCTGTTTGCCAATATCCCCGCGAATCATCGCCAAAGGCCCCAAAACCCCCAGCGTGGTCAAAAATGAATAAAATACGCCGGTACTTACTTCAGAAACACCATCCAGGGCCGCTTGTAAGGGCGTTTTTCCTTTTTGCAGATGAGCACTGATATTCTCGGCAATCACGATGCCATCATCCATCAGCAGTCCCAGGGCCAACAAAAGACCGATCAATGTCATGGTGTTGATCGATAAATTGAGCAGTGGCATGAGATAAGCTGCCCCCAGAAACGAGACGGGCAGACTCATAACCACCCAAAAAGAAACGCCAAAAGAGAAAAAGACCCACATGGTCAGAAAAACCAGCAGCATTCCCTGTAGGCCATTGCTGCTCACCAGTTTTAACTGGCTCAACAGACCTTTAGATCCATCTTCTGTCAGGATTAACCGCATGCCGGAGGGCAGGGTTTTTTGCTCTTTTGAAATAAACTGCCTGACCGCATCATTGATGCGCAGTGAATCATCCTGACGGCCTTTGCGGATCTGTAATTTTGCAACTCTGTGCCCATTTAATTCAATTTTATCCTCGGGGCGACTAAAACCATAGCGCAATTCAGCCAACTCACCAAGACGAATCTCACTGCCGGAAGCAGGGCTGAGAATGCTCAATTGTGCCAAAGCTTCAGGGCTTTTTTGCTCTTCTTCGACCCGCAGCAATAATTCATGGCCCTGGGTCAGTAGACTGCCTGCAGGCATGTTTAAGGATTGGCGAGCAATGGTCTGAGCCACATCCTGGACAGAAAGGCCTGCCCTGTGCAAGGCACTGGCAGAGAGCCGGATTTGAACCTGCTGATCTGAAAAACCCAACAGAATCACATTTTTGACTTCGGGCAGACGCAGCAACTTTTTACGCAGGGTCTCGGCATAGGTGCGTAAACTGCGGGGGTCTTCTGGACCTGAGATCAAGACCGAAAGAACCGGCTCATCTTGGCCAAGAGTTTCAACCAGGGGTTGTCTGACATTTTCAGGAAAGTCGTCAATGGCGTTGATCCGTCCTTCCAGGTCATTGCGAAAAACATGAATATCTCCCGCTTCACCCATGCGCGCCGTCACTATTCCCAAATTTTCCTGGGCCTCACTGCGCAATTCACCCAAGTTCTGTAACCCCGCGAGGGAATCTTCAATACGTTCCAGAACCGTTTCTTCAACCTCTTCGGCGGTTGCACCGGGGTATGTGACCCGTACCTGAACCTCGGCAGGAGAGAAATCAGGGACAGGCTCACGTTCGAGCGCTTGAAAATTGAGCAATCCCAAAGCCAAAAAAACCAACATCAGTAAATTGGCCGCCGTGGGATGTTGAGTAAAAAAACGAATCATGGCTTTGGTCTGTTTTCTTGAACGCGCAAAGCCATGCCCGGCAAAAAGGGTTCAGGCACGGTCAACAAAATGCGGTCACCTTGTTTAAGTCCGGACATTACCGCCACCAAATCCCCTTGTTCCAGGCCTGTTTGAACGGAGCGAATTTGGAGCTTGTTCTGAGCATCCGCCAGGTAGACTTTTCCCTGATGTAAGGCCCGCTGGGGAATTAAAATCTGCTGGGGTTGGGGGGGGCCTTCAAATTCAATTTCGGCGAAAAGGCCTTTGAGCAGGGGAATGGAGGCATTTACCACCTGAGTTTTATCCAGCAAGACCGAGAGGATCAGCGTGCGGGTACTCTCTTGGGTATTTTCACGCAGGGCGACCAATCGGGCAGGCCAGCGGGTGTCTGCTGACTCTCCCGGAAAAGACACCTGGATTTTAAGGTACTTAGCCAAACTGCTGACAGAGCCCGTGCGGTTTAGTTCTGTGCTGATCTGCTGAAATTGCGCTGGACTCAATAATTGACGCAGCTTAAACAGGGGCAGATGGGCATCGACTTTCATACTCTGACGGCCATAGATTTCCAAGAGTTTTTGGCGAGCTGTGACATACTGACCCTGCTCTAATTGAACCTGAGCCAATTGACCACTGAAGGGAGCACGGATTTCGGTGTCGCTCAAATTCAAACGGGCTTTTTCCAAATTGGCTAAAGCGGCTTCTCGGCTGGCCAAAAGGGTTTGCTTGCTAACAGGGTTCAGGCTCAGGCTGTTGTTTAATTGCTGAACCAGATATTCTTGCTTGAGCAGATTGCGTGTTTCCAGATCTACCTGAGTTTGAGGAACTGCCTGTTCTGCGGCTAATTGTTCGGCTCGTTTGAGTGCCTTTTGGGCCAGAACCAAGCTTTGCTGTTCAAGTTTGAGTAGGGACCGATCATTGCCTTCCCGGCTGCGCAATTGTGCCAGTTCTGCATCAATTCGGGCCAACTCGGCCCGACTCTGACGGACACTGAGCTGGTAGGATTTGGGATCAATCCGCAGCAGAAGCGTACCGGCAGAGACTGTCTGACCAGAACGCAGATAGGGATGTGTATAGACCAAGCGCCCTTCTACCTGGGCGATGGCCTGCCAGATTTTATCCGGGACCAAGGTTCCCGTGCCACGAACCCGGGGCACAAAGAGAGTGGGCTGTATTTTTTCAACCTGCTGTACTGGCAGAGCTTGGGCCTGCTCAATTTGTGGCAATTCGCGGGAGGTTTGCCGCAGGCGGACAAAGACAATCAAAGCCAGCAATAGAGGCAGAAAAAACCCCAAAAGCCGCAGCCAGCGGCGATGGGGATGCGGGGGACGAGGAGGAGTGGATTCTGGCATGGGCATAACATATGCAGCGTGAGGACACTTAGTCCTCACGCTGAGACCTTTTCAATTTAGAGTTTGCCCAATTGTTTGAGCAAGAGCATTTTAAAGCGAGCAGGAGCCTTGACTGAGTGGGGCACACCCGCAGGCAGGGCAAAGCCTTCCCCCGCTTTGATCGTCACGGGTTTATCGTCTAGCATCAGCACCCCTTCTCCTTCGACCACCTGGATGTATGCCGCAAAGGGCACCGCGTGTCCCTTCAGGCCCTGGCCAGCATCAAAAGCAAAGAGGATCAACTCATACTGGGGGGTCGAGAACAAAACTTTTTTGGCGGGTTTCTCGGCATTGTATTCAATTTGGGCTTGAATTGAATGTGCCTGAGTCTCTACCGGTGTTTCCGCCAAGGCCACCCCTGCGCCCAGACTCAATGCCAGAAAAACAGCGCTGAACAGAGAGAGTCGTTTGATTTTTTTCATTTTTTGAATATCCTTTTTAATGATTTTTTGAAAATTCGGGATTTTTGGCTTGGGTCAAAGTGAGCACTCCCAACCAAGCCACAGAGACGGTCATACTCAGTGCGCCAATGACTACGGGTACTGGCGGCACATGCCAGAGCACTTCCAATAAAATGCCAATTGGCATCAGCAAACCCAGTAGGGCCAGCACCGAAATCGCGCGGGCCTGCTTGGGTGGGTAAGGCAATCGCATCAGCAGATAGCCCATCACCAGATTGAGAAAAGCGAGCAAATTGCCATGAACATGTGCCAATTTGGCTTCAAAATGTGCGCCACTGGCTGACGCAGCAACCCAGGCCTCTTTGCCGGGGGCAAAGTCGCGCAGATAGATCAGCAAAAAACCATAGGCCATAAAACCTGCCATCGCCAGCAGACCCAACCCCATATTGGCATGCCCAGGGGGGCAGAGATGTTTTTTCAAAGACATAGACCAAACCTCCTTCAGAGGGTGACTGAATTTAAGAACAATTCCAGACTCAGTTCCAATTGCGACTCCAGGGTTTCGGGGGCAAAAAAGACCCCCTCCGAAACTTGGTTGAGAAAGAGCGAGCCAAAGAGCTGGGTCATCAGCAGGCGAGAAAGCGCTTCGGGTGTCAAATCCGGGCGGATTTCTGCGCTTTCTTGCCAACGGGCAAACCAGTTGCTTAGCTCATCACGGGCCTGCAGTAAAACCTGCCTGAGCCAAGCCTGTTTGAGTTCGGGCTCGACCGCACTTTCGAGCAAGATGATTTTGAGCAGGGGAAAAATACGGCTGAATTGGTTGGCGCGTTTGTGCACAAATTGGCCCAAAACCTGCCGGGGGGAACCCTGATACGCTCCCTCGGCACTCAGGTGTTGCGCAAGATTTGGCTGTAAAAGCGCCAGCAAAATCTCCCGCTTGCTGGCAAAATGCTTAAAAATGGCCCCCTCGGTAATGCCCACAAGGGCCGCCAGTTTGCGCGTAGAAGTGCCGTGATAACCGTGTTGGGTAAAGAGCTCACGGGCGGCTTCCAGGATGCGTTGACGGGTCGGGGGATGCTCGGACATCTGTTTTCCTTTGTAAGTAAGTGATTACTTACATCATAGATCTGGGCCTTTAAAATAGCAAGCCAATTCATTTAAAAACAGTGATAATACAAGAAAAAGGATTCCCAAAATGAAACGCAGTCAAGAACTTGCTCCGCTCTCGCGGGAACATTTAAGCGCCCTGATTCTGGTCTATTGCCTCAAATATGGCAAATCTTCCAATCCCCGTTATCCCTGGCCAACAGACCCCTTGGTGCAGCGCGACAAGGTCTTACAGATGTGGCAAGATGAGCTTCACTGGCATTTTGAGGCCGAAGAAAGCTGTTTATTCGATCCTTTGGAGCCCCTGCTCTCTAAAGAATTACAAGGCGTCAGCCAAGCATTGCGGGCTGAGCATCAGCAGATGCGGGCCCTGATTCTGGACTTGCAGCAGGGCAATGCCATTGAGATTACCCATGCCTTGAGCCAGCTCGGTGGCATTCTCGACACCCATATCAAAAAAGAAGAACAGGTCTATTTTGCTGGTCTGGAGCGAGAAGTCCCCGCTGAAACGCTTTTAAAGGCAGGCAAAGCCCTACTCGCTTTTTACAGTCAGCGCCATCCCTATGCCAGTGTTTTTACAGGGGAAATACAGAGACCCGAAACATCAATTGGATTGCCGCTTAGAGAATCAGACTCACACTTTTGATCTGCACAAACACCTGCATTCCGACTTTTAATCCCAGTCGATCTCCCGAGAGACGGGTAATGCGTGACAGGAGCGAAACGCTGTCGCCCAAAAGCAGAGATACGTTCAGCTGCGCGGCCCCAAACGCCTGAATGGCTGTGATCGTTCCACTCAAGATGTTGTTGATACTGCTGCCCTCTGGCCGAGCGGTGGCAAGACTGACATCCCTTGCCAAGACACAGGCCCGCACCGCCGAGCCAGGTGCCTGTCCGACTTGGCTCACCCAGAGATGCCCCCCCGCAAAATCGAGGCGCGAAAGCTGATAGGCCGGATCATGAAATGCGAGGGTGGTTTCCAAAATAGAGGAGGCATCCTCCCGTTGCGAGAGCGGCAAATCCAAACGGGTGAGAACTGTGTGAATAGGACCATTGGCAATCGCTTTGCCTTGCTCCAAGACGACAATCTGCTCAGCCAATTGCATGACCTCGTTCAATGAATGGCTGACATAAATCACGGGGATGTCTAATTTGCGGTGTAATTGTTCCAAATAAGGCATGATTTCGGATTTGCTTTGCTCATCCAAGCCAGAAAGGGGCTCATCCATCAGCAATAGGCGCGGGCTGCTGAGGAGTGCACGCCCCATGGCCACGCGCTGCTTTTCGCCCCCAGATAAACCGATCGGATTTTTTCGGTCCAGGCAATGTGTTAGCCCCAGCCACAGAACCACTTGCTCTAAGTGAATCTGCCTGGCCGCGGCAGGAATCCGCTTCAAACCGTATTCCAAATTTTGCCTGACAGACAAATGGGGAAACAGATTGGCTTCTTGAAAGACGTAGCCCAGCGGGCGTTGGTGTGTGGGCAGAAATGCCGTTTCGTCCTGCCAAATTTCGCCATTGACGTTTAAATACCCGCATGCGCTTTTTTCAAGGCCAGCGATGCAGCGCAAAAGCGATGTCTTGCCTGAGCCTGAATGGCCAAAAAGGGCTGTCACTCCGTGGGGAGGCAAATCCAAGTCCACCTGCAGCGCAAAAGTTGGATAAGTTAACTGAAAGCGGGCCTGAATCATGCTGTTTTCTGCCTATTCAAACCGTAGATCAGCCACAACAGGCAAAAGGAAAACAAGAGCATGGCTGCAGACAAATGATGGGCTTTGCCGTACTCCATGGCTTCGACATAATCGTAGATTTGCACCGACAAGACGCGGGTTTGGTCGGGAATATTGCCGCCAATCATCAGAATGACCCCAAACTCACCCACTGTATGGGTAAAGCCCAGGATCGCAGCCGACAGGATGCCCGGTCTGGCCATCGGCAATACGACACTGAAAAAGGTATCCAGCGGCGATGCCCTGAGTGTCGCTGCGGTTTCAAGCGAGCGTTGACTGATGGCTGCAAACGAATTTTGCAAGGGCTGAACCACAAAGGGCAATGAATAACAGACCGAGGCGAGCACCAGCCCAGGAAAGGTAAACGGCAATAACCCCAACCCCCATTGCTGTGTAAAATGGCCGAGAAATCCGTTCGGCCCCATGGCCATCAGCAGGTAAAATCCCAATACGGTGGGCGGCAAAACCAGGGGCAAGGCAACCACCGCGCCAACGATGCCCTTGAACCACGATTGCCCGCGCGACAACCACCAGGCCAAGGGAATCCCCAGCAAGAGTAAAATGAAAGTCACCAAGGATGCCAGCTTGAGTGTAAGCCAAACGGCAGACCAATCAGACGCGTCAAGGCCGAACATGTTGAGTTAAATTAACACCTTAAAGTTGAACTGGCGCTTATTTTGTTGGCAAGACAAAGCCATAGCGACCCATGATTTTTTCTGCATTTTTGCCCTGCATAAAAGTGGAAAAAGACTTTGCCAGTGGATTTTGGGCTGCACGGCCCGTCAAGATATAGCCCTGTTCCAGTTTTTGATGCAGCACTTCAGGTATAAGAACATAACTTCCCTGTTTGAGCAATGGTGGGCTCAGTGCCAAAGACAGGGCAATAATCCCCACTTCGGCATTGCCACTTTGCACAAACTGAGCCGTCTGGGCCACATTTTCGCCATAGATCAGTTTGG
>CAZRFI010000038.1:0-21444 GCA_964598905.1 uncultured Candidatus Sericytochromatia bacterium
CTTTGAAAGGAGATGTGCTTAACTGACCTCTCCACTAAATCGGGTAAATGTCAAACCAATCATCAAAACAATTCAGGGAGAAAACGAATGAAAAGTTTCAATCCCTTTTTAATCAGGGCTGCTATTCGAACTAGAATCAGAGTTAATCTGTTACTTGCTTGATTCATGTAGTTTCAATCCCTTTTTAATCAGGGCTGCTATTCGAACCAGGATTCTCTTCTAGAAATAGAAGAAAATTCGTGAAGTGTTTCAATCCCTTTTTAATCAGGGCATCTATTCGAACTTAAAAAAGCAAGAAACTCAAGCAAATGGGTCGGAACTATGTTTCAATCCCTTTTTAATCAGGGCATCTATTCGAACTGCTAAAAGTAGAAAAGACCTATGTTAGCAGGGATTCAAGTTTCAATCCCTTTTTAATCAGGGCATCTATTCGAACTTAACGAAGCAAAGTATAAACTGATGGAATTGTCAAGGTTTCAATCCCTTTTTAATCAGGGCATCTATTCGAACAATCGAGATTGATCGAAATTGGCGCGGAATTCCGCGCCAGTTTCAATCCCTTTTTAATCAGGGCATCTATTCGAACTTTCGAGGTGTGTGGAATCAGCGGTTAAGATTAGGTTAACGTTTCAATCCCTTTTTAATCAGGGCATCTATTCGAACTAGGAATTTAGGATGAATCAAGCCCCCCAATGGCTAAAGTTTCAATCCCTTTTTAATCAGGGCATCTATTCGAACCAAAAAATATCATCCAGACGTTAATCCTAGCACGTCTGAGTTTCAATCCCTTTTTAATCAGGGCATCTATTCGAACAATAAATTAGTATTATCCTTGCTTGGCATTTTAAACTGTGTTTCAATCCCTTTTTAATCAGGGCATCTATTCGAACTAAACTTAACCCTGGATTCCGCATACGTCAAACGGGCAGGTTTCAATCCCTTTTTAATCAGGGCATCTATTCGAACAGGTTTTAATACCGACATTTGTTGGCATAGACTGTATGGTTTCAATCCCTTTTTAATCAGGGCATCTATTCGAACAAAAAAGATCCGATTGAAGCGCAAGATACCTATTTACATGAGTTTCAATCCCTTTTTAATCAGGGCATCTATTCGAACACTGGGTTTTTGCCCAGTCTGTGTTAACAGTGGCGGCACGTTTCAATCCCTTTTTAATCAGGGCATCTATTCGAACAATCCTCCGCCTTCTTTGAACGCCTTGTAAAACATTCTTGTTTCAATCCCTTTTTAATCAGGGCATCTATTCGAACAGTAGGTTCCAGAAATGACAAACCAACCCCCTCCCCCTCGTTTCAATCCCTTTTTAATCAGGGCATCTATTCGAACTCCTCAATATTATGGATGTAGACCCTCAAAAGGTTGAGTTTCAATCCCTTTTTAATCAGGGCATCTATTCGAACGATGACATACGGATCACAAGTAATTAAGAAAAGCAAAAAGTTTCAATCCCTTTTTAATCAGGGCATCTATTCGAACTAGACACAGGAAAAAACCATTACCTAAAAGATTTATTTCGTTTCAATCCCTTTTTAATCAGGGCATCTATTCGAACCCTACCCCCCTGGAAACCGCATGGGGAGCGGGTCAATTTGGCACAAATCGGGGATCTCCCCTCAAAGGGGCTTACCCCCTCCCCCCCTATTATTAAGAAAAAGATTAAATCCTTCTCAGGAGGCCGATCTCGAAGATCGGGGATCTCTGCCAAGATACCCCCATCGGGTATGTAAAAATACGCGGGAGGGTATCCAAGATACTCCATGGGGGTATGTTATATACCCCATCCGGGTATCCAGACATACCCCATCCGGGTATATAAACCCGTTAAAGGCATCTCAAGAACTTCGACTCAATTGTCAAGGTTCACACAGGTCAAAGCCTGCTTTGACCTACTTTCAGCATAACTTTTAGCCAAGTTCAAGTCAAGCGCTGTTTTGTTAAATAAAGATTTAGTTTGTTAAATGCTTGTCTGTATACGGCAAAACCAATTCTGTTTTGCGCCCAATCGGCATTTTGGAGACGCCAAACAAGAGCACAAATAGAGAAAAAAATGCATTTCATTTGAAATTTATAGGGGGTATATGGGGATTTGCAAAATTACAGCTTAAAAATTCGAATTGCCTGAAGTGAAGCGCGTTGTTTTTTATGATCAAATCCCTCTTTGATTTCAAAGCCGACCTTTAAACCCACTTCGAGCTGAGCAGCAGGCCCCTTAAAATCCCTCACTTGAAAATAATAGCTGGTCTTGCGATCCACCTGGATGAATCCAGCTTTGCCATTGGGCAAAAGGGTTTGAATCTGACCCTGGTATCGCTCTGGCGTTGGTAGCTGCCTTTGCCAAAAAGGTTTGAGCTTTTGCAGCAGATCCCTTGAAGCTGGAATGACGGCTGGTTGGCCTGCCGTTTGAAAGAGCATAGGGGGAAAGGGCCAGCCGTTTTCTTGACGCAAGGCCAGTACCAAAATTCGGTGTTCTCGGGCCATTTCAGAGGCAGAGCTTTGTTCCAACCATTCGGCCAAACGCAAATAAAGATTGAGCTTTTTGCTAGGTTCTCCAGGGGCCAGCGCTCCCAAAACGCCTTGCTGAATGGCCTCGTCAAACCGGGATGTGTGAGCCAACAATTCGGCCCATTCTTTGTACAAAAACCAATCCTGTTTGCGTTTGAGCAAATCTCGATAAAGTGTTTGGGCCTCGTCGAGCTTGTTTAAGGCCATTAAAGTCCTACCCAATCGGCGTTCAAACCAAAATCGCTGATCTGTTGAAATACCGGGTTCAGCCAAAACCTGTCTGCAGAGCAATTCACAGGCAGAATACGCCTCGGTTTGAAAGAGCGCCTCGCTGCGCTTTGCATACCAGCGTAAGCGTGCAGATGGCAAACTGCGGCTGCGCCCTTTTTCATCTTGAAATGTTTCGGGCTCTGAAGATAATTGAGCGGGTTGAATGCGCTCACTGAGATACAATATTTGCTCAAAATCTTGATCTGTACTCAAGATATCCAAAACCTTAAAAAAACTGCGTAAAGTGGGGCCATAAGGATCTTGAATCGGACTCAGGCTGAAGAGCTGTTCTAAAACAGGGATTAAGGTCTGCGACTGTTTTGACTCTGGTTTGATTTTTGTCTGGTACAGGCACCAGGCCAAAAGGCTGTTTAATTGGGGGTGATCGGGCCAGTCTGCCAAAGCTTCTAAACACAGTGCTTCGGCTTGGGCATATTGATTCAGCTTATACAAACATTGGGCGTAGCCCCAGCCCTCCCAGGGGCCACAGCTTTCTCTGAAGCCAAACCAGAGCTGGCGATAAACCTGCAAAGCCTCTTTCCAGCGGGCAGCCTGTCGCAATTCCTGGGCTTGGATCTGTAGCGTATTATAATCGCTCATGGTTCAGCCAGATGATACTTGCCAAGGCCAAACGAGGTGTTTTTTCCGGCATGCAGAATTTCGCCAATGTGCAGCAAAGGTACAAAAGTACGGCTTTCGGGTGCGTAGATAACAGAGCCCGACAACCCGCCCATATTCATCTTTTTTTGCTGACGGGAAGAATAGCGCACAAGATCCTGCCACTTTAATTCTGAATTTAAGGTGCTAATGCCTGATGCGGCCTGGGTTAGACCCTGAAAATCCGCTTCGATCTGATGCCCGCCATGAAAATACATCAGCATCGACAGTCGGCGCAACAGAGAGCTGATTAATTGAGAAAAGGGCAGTTCAGGATTTTCCCTTGGGATTTGTTTGCTCAAACGCAAAGGTGTTTCCCAAACCAGCTTCAAAGGGCGTTCCTCTGCAATAGATTGAGGCTCAAAAAAAGCAGAAAGTGGGTCGCTCCAGTTCTCGGCAGATCCCTGCAATTCATGGCCCATGGTATAGACGCGAGAGTGTATCTCACCAGCGGGAGAAAGAGTAAGGACACTGTTCAACTGCATGGGTATGCGCTCGCGGCCCAAGCCTTTGCGAGCCAATTCTTCCCAGCTCAGAATGAGGTAAGGCAATAATTCTATAGCTTGGCCCCAGAGAGTCATGCCAAAAGTCCAACCTTCGCTTTTCTCCAACCGTCGTGACAGTGGGGGAGGTGGATGCAGAATAAAGGGATGGGGCACCCGGTCGTATTTTGTCATCCAGGTCGCCGGTTCTGGACGCCAGGTTTCAAATAAATAGGTATATGGGCAGCGGCTTTTGAGCAGACAGCGCTCGCATTCTCGATGGGCCACCATACATACCGTTTGTTTAAAGGCATGACCAAAAGCGCCTCTTAAAGCTGATCCTTGCCATTCAGGCATAGACCCCGCACGCATGACGACCAGATTAATTTGAAAGCGGGCCACGCGCAGGGTTTGGGCTTGTCCCAGCAGCAAGGCCAATTTATCTATGATGGGTGTGCTTGTCATGTCAGATCTGATGGAGAACAATTTGCCTCTTTGGCTATTTTTTGAAGTGCGATGGGGCCCATTTCTTCACTGTCGTGGTATGCAAAAATCAAGGTGTCTGCATGCTTTCTCAAAACCCGGTGCGAGCCTTTTTGACGAATCTGAACCCAACCCAATGAAAGGAGCCTTTTTAATACGCGTCGGGCCTTGGGCATTATTAAGCAACCAGGGGCTGAACGGGTTGAACGAAACGCACTTCGTCTGGAATTTGCATTTCACCATGCTCAACCAAATCCGCGATGACCTGAAACGCCAAGAGTTTTATCTTCTTTATCCCTTCAACGGCACTTGGCGCATAACAGGAAACGCCCGGAACTTCTGGAATATCTGCCCACCATCGCTGGGACTCCTCCTCAAATTGCAAGTGTATCTGCAATTCCATCTATTGATTCTCACTTTCTCTATTATTTTTAAGAGAATTCGCTTCCCACTCTGGGATTATCATAACCCAAACCCAGCGAAGGCTGATACTGCGGCGGCTCAAAGCTTTAAAATACGAACAGCATTCCAAGTTTCTTTGTTTTTATGGCGATCAAATCCTTTTTCCAGATGAAAGCGTACTTTCATGCCTTTTGCCAAATTATCTGGATTGCCCTGAAAGGAGCTGAGCCGGAAGAAATGGTCTCCTGAATGCAACTGCTCATTTTTAATAAAACCTATATTTCTGTCATAGAGAACATTGGTAATGACTCCCGTATATTCAGTTGTTGTATTGAGAGTCGGAGCAGGCCCCGAATGAGCGGGCATTTGTACAGGGCGTGAACCCCCTCTGCTTTGACCATGGTACTGCGGTGCTCGGCTTGATGTCGGCTGATACCCCCGCTGTGTAGACGTACTCGGCAAATGCTGTGGTCCGCTCAAATGGCTGCCCAAACGGGCCGATAGTCCTTTTTCCAGCGCTTCACGGTATTTTTGCAGAAAAGCACGGCTGGTCTGCAAATCCGGCAAGACTGCTGAGGGAAAAAAGCTGATGCGAATCACATAGTTCCCCTGGGCATTCTGGGCCAGATGAAATTGGGTGGGAGAACTGTAACGGGCTTTTGGCTCATTTAATTTTTGTTTCGCAGAATGAAAAGAACCTTTAAAAGGGGCTCCTATTTTTCGTGGCAAACCCAACGCCTTTTTGGCCAGATCGTGTTTGTATACCTGAGCAAATTCTTGGGCTGCCATCCCAATCTGATGCAAAGCCCAGAAAGGATTTGACCAGTTTGTCACGATTTCCAAAGGTTCTAACATCAATTCAAGTGAAGGAGACATTGCTTTACTGGCATTAAAGGATGAATGGAGTCCCAAATTTTTTCTTAATCGAAGGGCCGCGTCTTTGCAGGTTTGCAGCGAAAAATCAGGAATCGCAGCAAAAGAACCCCAACCCTTACGCTGTTTTGCCCCCAAAGAACCAAAATGGCAGAGTAAAAACAAAGCCGATTGTGCTTGTTCAAGAACAATTTGTGCCTTTATATTGTGCAAATCTTTGGCCAATAAGCCAATCTCCCAACTGGCTCCTTGAGGCAGAAAGTGTCTTTTTTTCTCTCTTTCATCCATTCCAAAAGAATGATACCAAAGGCCCTGGGTTGTTTTTTTGTCTCCTGTGTCAGGATAGCCTGTGACCAAAAGACGTTTATCATAAGGGTAGGTTTCTTTTTTTGTTTTGGAAACCACCCGAATTTGTAAGGCACCACCTTCTGATGATGATCCAAAGATTTGCGCTTCTAATTCGAGCATTTGCTTACTATCAAGATAACCACTGTATAAAGTTCTCCACCACCAACGCAACATTCCTCTCAAACTGGCAGGCCGCAAATCACAATCTGAGCCATCTTGCAATGCACCCGCAAAAAAAGCAGGACTGACCAGTTCCAAAGTTGTATTGTAAGTAGCACGTGCCAAGGGGGGCTCTGGTAAATCGCCAAGCAGAGGTTTAAAAATGCCATAACCAGCATTGGTTTTTGCTCCTGCTCCGCTCCAGCTAAGTGCTGCCAGTAACCATTCGGAAACCTGCTCTAACATTTGATCTGGTACATCAGTGCGGGCCTTGCCCAAAGAAAAGACAAAACGGGCATTGGGGCGAATTGTTAGAAAATAAACTGGGCTTGGCTCTTCCCAGTCTCCAGGTGCTGAATAACCATTTTTCTCATTGCCCGAATAGTAATCTTTGTGGTGATTATTGACAATATCCACCATCAGTTCAGGCCAAGCGGCAGGAATTGCATCATGGAAAATAATTTGTCCCATCCGCTCTTTGGTCCCAGCCCGAACATCTTCGACATTGGGACCAAAAATAGCTTCAATCAGCCCAGGATCTTTTTCCTCCAATGTGGCCCAAGCCCTGACCATGCCTTTGAGGCCCGAACCAGGTATGATCGGAAAACCATAGATCTGATGTAAACAAATACCTGCGTTTTCAAGCGCTGAAGCCCTCGCCAGATGCAGAGAAAGCCCACTGACGGTTTGCATTTCGAGTGTCTTACAATTTAAGTTTTGCCAGATTTGTCTTTGTCGGGAATGAAATCGCTTCCAAGCTTCTTGGGGCTCTGAGCCCTGAGAAATTTGAATCATCTGCTCCAGCACAGATTTTTGACAATTTTGATCAAAGCGAGACACAACCTCATTTCCCACATACTCGATAGTTTTCGCAAATTTGTCCAAAGCCAAGCCGGGGTGGGTCAATTGGTTTGCCTTTTGGCGAATAGATTCAGGCAGTGGAAGCATCCTTTCGGACTTTGGCTGATACGAGCTTGAAATATACTGGCTCCCACCTCTGTTTTGGTATCCATCATTCACTTTTAAGTCCCTCCGCTTCTGCAAAGCGGTTGAACCACTCCAACCAGGCCAAAACCTCTTCTGTCGATCTGCGCAGGGTATCCGAATTGCCATGCACAATACTGGCCAATAGAGTGGCTTGCTGATCGACCTGAATCCGTCGCTCTTTTAAGACCCATTCACTGAGCAGGACATGCAAAAGGTTGTTTTTTTCGAGTTTAGATTCTAAAAAGGCCAGGGCCTGTCCCAGGCCTGCCGCTTTAATACGCATAGGTAATTTTTTTGCATGGCCAGCTAAATCTTTTTTGTTACGCTCTTTTTGAACAACTGTAACTGCATTCCAGGCATGTTGAGAGCGTCTTTGCTCTAAAGTTGGTTTACTTTTCATTCCTCTACTCCTCCCTGTTTAAGATTCAGGGCGCAGAGACCTTTGCCAATCGTGGCATCTCCACCTACCTGTAAATATCGAGGCAGATGTTCAGCAAATTCTTGCATCACATCTTGGGCTGAGAGAGCGTTTTCGCCGTCTCGGCTGGAATCTGCCAGAATCAAACTGTAAAAAAGGGTTTCGGCTGGTAAAAACTCTTCATAAAACAGTGCTCCTGGTTTGGCTGTTTTGGTATTGTAATCCAGCCCAACTCTTGCCACCACTTCGGTTGCATGGCGCACAAAATGGGTAAAATCGTCATCAGAAAGGATCACCATATTACGACGGGCTTGTTGCTGAGTGCTCTCATCGGTACTTTGAAAGATCTGTTCGGGCAACCAGTCAAAAAGTTTCTGTAGGCCACTGTGGATTTTTGCTGTAAATTCAAATTCTTCTAGTAGCACATGGGTCTTATCTACTAATAAGGGGCTATTTTCCACTACATAAGCCTGTTCAGACTCAACTTGATCAAAACACTCTGGAATTTCTTTATAGCCCGCCAAAGAGAGATCCCGTTTTAAACGACCCAAAACAGCTGGGCAGGTCACCCAAGCAAAAACACCCCTGAGTGAGCGCACAGGAAAAGCCAAAATCCGCGCATCGGTGACA
Organism: uncultured Candidatus Sericytochromatia bacterium; assembly: GCA_964598905.1. Classification (GTDB taxonomy): domain Bacteria; phylum Cyanobacteriota; class Sericytochromatia; order UBA7694; family UBA7694. The sequence continues at coordinate 8,233 of CAZRFI010000038.1, forward strand.
GAAATTGCGCCCATATGTGCTTTTCCTTCGTCGCTACCTATCGCAGGAGGGCCAAACAGTCGTTTGACCCAGATTGACTCATTGGCCGCTTTGCGATCTTCTAAGTCCTCTTCTTTGAACGCCCTTTCTCGCCAGGCATCACGCAAAACGCCTTTTAACGAAGAACCGGGAATCAAGGGCCAATGGGTGTGGCGTTCTCTTTGCACAGGGAGATCGACGACCCCCAAAGCAGTTCCTGAGCCTGGGTGCATCGGTGTCAACGCATGAAGATACAAAACAGATTTAGACATAATCAGAAACTCCTTCAAGATAGGTTCCCCAGCCAAGCTGAACGGCTTCCGCAGAACAGAGTTTGGGCAACGGTTGTTCATTCAAAAAATAAAGTACAGATCCTGCTGGCAAAAGCCAACGCAAGGGTTTTGGCCCCCCCAAGGCCAAATCCCATCCCGACACGGCTTGCCAGGGATAGAGAGCGGCTGCTTGGGGTTTCCAACGATTTAACACGGTAGGGGTCTCAATCAAAGCTGGTGAAGTCAAGAGACAAATCTTGCAACCAGCTTGTAATTGGGGCTCGGTTTTGGTCCATGGTAGGGCCTTGACTTGCGAAAAAGCGACACGACGCCCTTCTCCTCCCCAGTGTAAAATCCCATTTTCTTTTGGCAAGAGCGACAAGAGCTTTTCAGGCAGCTCGATTTCTGCATAAAACCCTGTTTTTTCCTGCAAGCGCAAGAGTTTGACCGCAAAGATTTGGCCTTCAGACGCAGATTGAGAAAAAGCTTCAATGCCAATTCCTGTACGCTCTTCAAATGAATATAACTCTGATGGAGCCATGATCTCTGCTGGTTGGGGTATTTTTCCGGCCAAGAAAGAGCGAAGACCACCCATGCTGATAAACCCATTTAAGGCCTCAACTTGAGCCGGTTCAGATAGCCAAAGCGGCAGCATATCTGGTACAGGGGGATTCCAGCCCGAAAAAGAGCGCTTCGAAGGTAAAAGACGGCGCAAGTCCTTTTCTCCTTTTAAGCGCCTCAAAGCTGCCGGAACGGGGAACCACAGTGAGGGATCTGAATCGTTCCACCGGGCCAGCCAAGGGCCTTTGAATTGAATTTGAGCAATGGCCTCTAAATCCTGTTCAGCCAAGGCTTCAGCAAAAGAGAGCCCCTCGCGCATTGCTTGGCCCAGGTCTTCAAAATCACAATCCAATTGTTTCAGAAAAAAGGTGCGCAAGGCCCCTGCCAATGTTTGCGGCGTGGGCAAGCCAGATTCTGCACGCCCTGTGAAGGGGCGACCATCCCTGAAAAATAGGGTATCTAAAGGTTCGAGTTTTAATCCCAAAACAGGCATGTTTATTCCTCCCTGCCCCGCGCTAAAAAGGCCAGTGTCTGGCAGGTCAATACAAACCGATCCAAAAGGCGCGTATCAAAATCTTGCAAATCATCAGGGGTTTTATCTTGGCGTTTATCCAAATGGGTTTTAAAACGCTGTTCATACAGCTCAAACCATTCAGCCATCTGACTGCCCACATCTTCTCCGGCAATATTCTTGCTCTCGAACCAAGACTTGAGCCTTTCAGGGTTTTCAAGTCGGTTGAGCTGGCGCTTGATCTCCGATTTCATCATCGGTAAGCTCCATTTGCCCATGACGGGCAGGGTCTCGCGCAAATGGTAAGTCCAAGCATTGCTCAAGGGCGAAAATCTTTGACCTTTTGCAGACGCTGGCTGAAAAAGCCCAACCCATTCTTGCATCCAATCCAAATCTTCCCACAAGGCCAATACCGTCGGTCTCTCACCGGAACGCCGTGCTGCTGTCATTGCGATAGCATTCCGTCCCGCTGTTTTGGCAAATTTTTCAGCCTGTCTGGCGAGGTTCAAAGCCAAACGCAAATCTTCTTTATAATGCACAATGGCCAAACCTGCCGAAAGGGTGGCTTGGGGTCCCATCATCAGTAGATCTTGATTATTCACACGATAATAACCCTGTGGAGCCCCTTGATTAAAGGGTTGTTCTCCGCGAAAAGCACTATTTAACGCTTTAGCACAGGCCAAAGCAGTATGTGTTGGCAAGAGTGCAAGCACGTCATCTCCACCAGCATAAATCAAGATACCTCTGTGTTTTTCCACAATTTGAGGGACAACATGCAGCGCAAAATTGGCCAAGGCCTCACTGATAGAGGCATGTAAAGCAGGTGTAACAGATTTCGGACCTTCTAGCAGATGTTCTGCTTGAATCTTGCGAAAGTAGTTCACAATTTTGGGATGGTAGCTCTGTTTTAAGCTCGGTGTCTTGGCGCCTTGTAGCCATTTTCCCATTTCATCGCCGTCTAGCATTAAAATGCTGTAATAGGCAGGTGGCATACCTGCTGTTTCAGATTTGCGGGCCTCTTGAATCTGTCTCTTGATTTCTCCAGGCAAGGGCTCATCTTCTTGACTTCCCTTTGCATCTGAATGCAGCCATTGGCCGCTCCAAACGCCGTGCTTTTCTCTGCATTTGAGCGGGTCAATCTCGGCTTTTTTGAGCCAGTCTATCGCGGCCAAGGTGGCTGTGTCCCAAAATCCGAGATCGCTTTTAAGTAAATCCAGTTCATCCAATAAAAATGCTTCTGCAGCATAGCGTTTAATCAATGCAATCGCACTGAAACGTTCTCCTTTGCGGATGCGTGTCCAGCCTTTTTCTTGGCTGGCATTTTCCCAAAATCTGGCCGATTCGGATAAATGAGCGGGGCCCATTTGCTCAAAACTGCCCAATAAACTGCATTTAGGCGGAGTGAGACCTTGAGGATAATAACCCGGCTGAGAACGAATCAGTTTGCGTGATTCCAACAGGCGTCCAAGTAAATCAATGCGGACTTGCCAGCGCCCGGCACTACCTTGAGAATAACCGGGTCTGTCTGCTTTGGGGATAGTGTGTTCAATTTGGCGAATTTTTCCTAAATCAGAAAAAACCTGTTCGAAAGATGATCCTCCAAAAAGGTCTGCCAAACTGTCATCACTGTACTCCTGCCAGGGCAAAATCTGGGTATAGATTTCAAAGTAACAATCAACTTGTTGTTGCCAAAATCTGTCCCATGTTGGATCGAGGCTTTTCAAAAAGGGATGAATACGGCGATGAACAGCACTTGCCACTTCTCTCCAGGCCCTTTTAATGGCCTGCTCGGATTTCTCTGCTAACTCCTGAGCTTCAACTTCGGGTACCAGTGCGACAAAGCGATTGGGCAAACATGGGGATTTTCGCATAGATGTATCGGCAAAAAAGTCCTGATTCATGTCAGGAAAATGCTGATTCAGCCACAGGTCCATTTGTGGATTTCCACGCAACTGGGGAAAAACCAAGGCGGTGGGTCCAAATTTTTCTAATAGGGGTTTCATCCCCGAAAAACTCAACCAGGAAAGTAACATGCTGCTGCTCCAGAGGTCTCTCAAAGAACGCGAAGCGGCAATAAAGGGCTGAACTGGCCCCAGCGAGAGGGAGATAAATGCCAGTTTCTCATTTTTGGCATACGCTGAAAATAACATTGAAGCTGTATCCAAATGATGCCAGATCGTATGATCTGGCACACGGGTTTCTGCTGGCAGATGGCGAAAAAAAGGCTGTTTTTGTGATAAAGCCTCGGGCAATAAACGCCAAAGCGCTAAAAACCGCGCCTGAGGACTGTCCAGAGGCATTACCAAACGCCGAATTTCTTCCAGAATCAAGCTGGACTGATCAGATGAACATGCCAGATCACGCTGTTCACCAGACAAAGGGTGAGTAATCGTGAGCTTACTATTATCGAGACTGATGGCCCGGTGATAATTTTCTCCAGCATTGGGCAAGGGCAATCGTTCGATTTCTGAGGCGCGGATATCTGCCCATTTAGACGCACCACTTTCAGCTTCCAGTGTTGAGATCTCTCGGCCCGTCGCCAATTCGGCGTATTTGTGGGAACGGCTGACATGTCCTTTTATGTCCAAAGCTTTATCAGGGGGATCATGTAAATAGGCAATGATCCGATCTGTCCATTGATGCTCGATTGTCATATTCGCCATCCTTATTGATACCAGCAAAAACTTTTCTAAGGCTATTTATTCATACCCCTTTCGGGCAAAAGTGTCAAACCTAGATTTATTTGCTTATTTGTGTTAAACAGAGACGAGCCGCTATAAAGGAAAAACTATGAAACTACTTACATTTGTTGGCGTTGGAACCCGTTTTGAGACCCAATACAATTGGAATGAAAAAACACTTCACACGGCCCATTTTGCAGAGGCCTTGTGTGAGTGGTTGGCCCCTGAAGAAGTGATCGTTTTTTTAACAACCAAAGCAAAAGAACATGAGAATTGGTACCAATTACAGGCTTTTTTAAACGCTCGAAAAGTCAAATACAGGGATATCTCGATACCCAATGGTGCCAATGAAAAGGAATATTGGCAGATTTTTTCAGCTATGACAGATTCTTTTTTTGAAGGAGATCAAATCGTTATTGACGTAACTCATGGATTTCGTTCTCTGCCATTACTGGGCCTCATGGCTGCGGCTTATTTAAAAATGGTACGCCAAATAGACATTCAACATTTACTCTATGGCGCATATGAAGCAAAATCTCCAGAGGGGGTGGCCCCTGTCTTTGACCTAACTCCATTTCTCAGTTTGTTGGAATGGATGCAGGCAGCCAATCAATTCACTCAAACAGGTTTATCGCGAGAATTGGGTCAATTATTAACAGCACAGCAGGACCTTTTGCGTAAAAATGCGAATCAAGGTCAAGATCTTCCCCGCAGATTAAAGGGTATGGGAGAAAATTTGGAACATGTTTCTCAGGCCCTGATGCTCAACAATCCCTTCAGTCTTGCAAAAGCTTGCCGACAAATGCTTAATCGGCATTTACCTGAAATTCAGCCGGAGGTTGAAAAATGGGCTCCGCCTTTTGCTGCCATCCTCGAAAAAATAGGTGAAAATTATCTCCCATTTACACATGACGATCTTTCAACCCAAAGAGACCTAATTCAATGGTATTTGGAGCGTGGACATTGGCTGCAAGCGGCTACTTTGGCCGGAGAATGGCTGATCTCTTATGCCTGTTTCCATTGGGAAAATGATAACAATCCAGAAAGAAGAATACGAGAGCAAGTGAGTTGCGCTCTTCAAGGATACAGTAAAGCACGTCAAAAATCGGGGCAGATCCCTGATTTTGCACGGGAAGTCTGTTCTCTGTATGCTTTGGATGAACTTCCTGAGCCCAATTTACTATTAAATTTAATTGATTCTATTCCGCGTTTGCGCAATGATTTGGCTCATTGTGGTATGGGTAGAGAGAATAACCCAGACAAAACAGCTCTGAAATCGATGGTTCTTCAACTTGAAACTTATGTGGCAAAACTTAAAACATTGGTTTTACCTTGAAAGCAATTTCCTTTCACACAATTTCATCACGGGCTTCTTCAATATATATGCCCAAGCCAATTACTTCAACCGTGGCTTGACAGCGTTTGCACAGCCGCCAAAGACGAATACTGTCTTCTTCTGGGTCGATTTCGCTATGAATCGCGCGGTAGAGGGCATCTATGCGCTGATCGGGCATTTCGGCTTCAAAGACACTTTTTTGCACCCTGATGCCGAAGCCTTCCAGGGCTTTGGCCAAGCGGCTACGACGCCGATCATTGGGAATATCATAAGCGATGATAATATGCATCAAAGGTTAATGTTTTCGGCCCTGTTTGTAATCATAATCCGGGTCAAATTCCAGGGTACCGAAAAGTTGTCGTAAACCTTGTTGTTTGTGGCGCTGAATATATTCTTCCAGCGCTTCTGTGACGGCTGCTTTTTTTGTTTTTTTCCCACTGACACGCAGGGCTTCTGCGAGCAAGTCATCTGAGATTTTGAGATTGGACGCCATTTTATACCTCTTGAGTCCTATTCTACACACAAAAATGTGTGAAACTCAATTCAGCGCAGTACAAATGGCAGATACTCTGGTGCTTCGCCTTGAATGACCCGTCCAAGCTGATACACCTGCTGCTCCATAATGCGCCGCAAAGAGGTATTCTGGTCCAAAAGCGGGTAATAGCGGGTATCTCTGAGTCGTTCATAAAAAGCCTGAAAAAATAACTTTCGCCCGGTTTCTGCGAGATAAATGGCGGGTCGTTCATCAGGTTCTGCTTCCGGCAATTCCCATTCATCAGACTCTGCGGCCAAAATGGCTTCAGCCGCTTTCCAGGCTTTGGGCTGGTAAAAATCACAGGCTTTGAGTTGACCTTTGTTAAACAGACGCAGCACCAGACTATCGACCAAAACCGGCCTGAATTCTTCAATCAAATCGAGAACCAGTGCGGGTAGGCCGGGGCGGGCTTGGTGTAAACAGCCCACATAAGGATCCAAACCTACCGTGAGAACGGTTGTTTCCATTAGGCGGGTGAGAATGGTGTAACCAAAAGATAAAGCGGCATTGACAGGATCTCTGGGCGGGCGTTTACTGCGGCCCCGCATGGCAATATCCGAAGCCAAGATCAACTGCGGAAAAACCCCAAAATACAGGGCTGCAGCTTGCCCTTCATGCCCCATAAGTTGTTCAATGGTTTGAACTTGTTCCAATTTATTTAACATACGCCGCATCCCAGCCAGGGCAGAGGCCACAGCTTCGTTTTCGAGCCTGCGCTGTTGCCGCAGCAAAACCGTCCGCTGATTGCTGAGTTTGCCCTTGAGCATTGAAACCGCGATTTTTAAAGCCTGTTCAGAATTCAAACAGAGACGGTACTGAGCCATTCTTAGAGAGCCATTTGCCGATTGTTCACCACTCATTCTGCCCACATATTCGCCGCGTGTTGTTAAAAAAACCACATCAATGCCTTTGCGCATCAAGCGGTTTCGAGCTGCTGCTGTCAACTCTACTGGCCCCAGCAACAAGACCTGACTTAAATCTTGCAAACGGGTTTTGCGTAAAATGCCTTCACCTTTGTAGAGCACCAGTTGCTCTTTGTCTAGGCCCAGGCGTACCCCCTGTTCGACAATCACTAAATCATGGGCCATGGATTAAGCCCCCTGTGCAGGTTCCCAAACCAGCTCCTCAACTTCGTCTTGACGTTGCAAGCGGTAGACCCCTTCAGGCAAAGTGAGAATCGGTTCGGCCTGTTGCAGCAAATGTTCGCGCAAAGCTTTTGCCAGGGCGATCTTTTCTGCTTCGAGTTCGCCAATGCGTCTTTCTAAAGTGGCGTAGCGGCGGGCCAGGGTTTCTGCCGAGAGGGGCAATGTGGGCTGGGTCTGCCCTGGGGTATCTGGTAAAGTACGCAAATGCAAAACTGGCGAAGGATACGTTTCAGGAGCAAAGGCGAAATCGCAATTACATGGCACTTTGGCTGTGGTTTCGGGGATCCGCTTGCGAATTTTGGGACACGAGATCGGATTGCCTTTTAAGACCGATTGCAGGTATTGCTGGGGAGCAATATTTCCACAGCGGGTAAAGAGATAATTGACTGCGAGTACCCCTTCAGGCACATGTCCCAAGGTATGTGAGAACACGAGTTGTTCATCCAAGGTCAATTGGCGGTGTTCTTCGACTTTGCGGCGCAAACTTTTGAGTACTGGGCAGGATTGAAACAGATGCTGAATAGGTTTGCGGGCCTCAAAGTCGGCTTCGGTCCAGGCGGGGCCGGGCGCAGGTGGAGCAGGGCCTTGTAAGGGTTGAATCACCGGCTCCGATTGTTTGGCAGGAAACAAAACGGGCAAATTGAGACTTTTGAGCTTTTCTACTGCTGTGTAAAAAGTATCTGCATTGACCCGTGGATGTTGCTCCAGCCAGCTTATGGTCTGTTCAACGGTTTGTCCCTGCAGATCGAGAAAAACACTGCGTCTGCCAGAGCGGCGATGAAGGCCCAGAGGCAGCTTGATTAAATTGCCCAGGCCTTTGCCTTTTGTCTCTCCTTGCTTGGGGAAGAATTCCAGATGAAAATCTGCAGGAATGGACGGCTGTAACCAGCGCATAAAAAGCTGCCCAAAGACATGGGCCACTCCTGCAGGCAGGGGTTCTGCCAGTAAAACCCAAAGATGCCGACCTTTAAAACCTGAGTTTTCAAGTAACGCTGGCAATCCCAATTCTTGCAATTTGTCGTGGAGTAAATGAGCTGTATCTCTTAATTGCTCGCGAATCTGCTGGGCTCGGCGAGGATCTGTACGCGCAGCCTCTAAACTGCTTTTGGTAATATCTAAGTCTACTGCGACAAAATTGACGGTGCCATCCAGCCGCAAACAATAGACTCCCAGCGTCTCATTTCCCAAAAGATGGTTGCGAATTTCTCGCGGGGTTAAAGGTTCTTGTACAGGTGTGTACCCCCCTCGACCCTGTTCTCGCGAATACCATTGGCGGGCATAGGTATCTTCGCGTCCGCCAAAGGCCTGTAAAAAGCGAAAGGCCTGGTAATCATCGGGGGCAGAGGCCAATTCTGGTTCTGGAACTGGAATAGGTTGAATGTCTGTTAACGATTCGGGTTGACCCAAATGGGTATAAATTTCTGTTAACAACTCTTTGGCCTGGACATGATCTGCTTGGATTTGTAGCAGATGTTCAAGATGGACGGTGGCCCTCAAAGCATTGCCTCGTTCCATCAACATTTGTGCTAAAAGCAGCAATGCCAGGGGGGAATCTGGTTGATCGCGCACAGCGAGCTGGGCTTCGCGAAAGGCCAGGGTACTACATCCCAGTTCTTCGGCTGTTTGAGCCCATTCCAAATGCCCATCGGTTTGTTCTAAACGGGCATTTAACAGTTCTTTGAGTTCAGGCTCAATCGTTTCTGAGGGCTGAGATTGCCAATATATGAGAAATTCTGAAGGTGATAACATATTCAAAAAAACCATTTTTCGTAATCATATCATAGTTTATTTATTTTGAAGTTAGGCAAAATGATTAAGCTGAATTTTAAATGGAAATCCCCTCAAAAGGATAGTTATTCAGGGTCCTGACTGATTTTTCCCTTACTCCACCTCATACACCGTAATCCCAAGCAAATGTATCAGCCCCAGGGCCTGCTCGGGATCGAGAATCAGGCCTTTGAGTTCAGCTGCTGCAGCGCGAAAACCCGCGATTGAACTGCCACGCAAATCCAAGTGCACATGGGTCACGTCACTTAAATCCAAACCACTTAAATCACAGTTCTTAAACTGAACCTGTTTGAAGTTGGCCCCACTGAGTTGCAGGTCTTTGAGTTGGCAATTTTCAAAAATCACCTGTTGAAAGCGCGCCTTGCCAAAGTCGGCGAGATTTAAGTTGCAATCTTTAAACAGCACATCGCGGAAGCTGGTCAAACGCCCGTTGAGGCCCAATAATTTGGAATTTTCAAACCGGGCGCGGGTCAACATCCCCCTTTCAATCTCGCTGTTGGAAAAGTCCACATCAGAGATGACACAATCACGCAGATCCAGGCGGGCCAAACGGGCCTCACGCAGACTTAACATCTGAAGTCGCATTTCCTCCAGGCTCAGAGCCTCGGCTTTGGCCTGATCAAAATTGTGTTGGCTTAAAAATCCCTCACTGAGCAGATCTGAGGCCTGGAATTGGGCTAAACTCAGCTTGATGTTGGGCAAGTTCGAGGCCAGGCGCGGGGCTTGTACTGTAAAAGTGGGGGCTGTTTTTTTCATTTTTTTTGCCATTTCTTCAGTTTGAGTTCTGTCATAAGCACTTGATAAAGAGGTTCATTGAGATAGACCCCGTAGTGCATGCCATCGCGAATGCCACTGTTAAATTCCAGCCATGCAGTCTGCGGGGTCTTGCGATTTCCTTTACCCAAGATCACCCACAGGATTTGTCCGGATTTTAACTGAATCTTGAGCAAATACCTGTCCTTTGCCCCTTCGTGATTGGGCGCATAGGCTGAACTGGAGTGAAAAGCAGGAACCAACTTGGCAATCAATCCGGGATCAGAGACAGATTGCTCCAAACATATGTCAGGCATCTGAGTACCACTTGGGCGACAAAGCCCATAATCACGGGCTTCATCGTAAAAATGCATAAATTGAACCTGATCTGGTTTCAAGCGACGAAATGACTCTATCGCCATGATGCCGTTAAAACTGTTCAAACACAGCAGAAAAAATACGCCAACTAAACCTACCCAGATCTTTTTTAGAACAGAGAGGGTGAATTTTTTTTCGAGATAAAGGCGATAAACCACATAGCCAAAAAAAAGCGGTAACAAGGGAGTGAGTAAAATCTGCACGGTATACACAAACAGACATCCCCCTATTTTTTGAAGTCAGTTCACGTTTATTCTAAGTTCAGGGGCTGCTCAGTGCATCTGAAACAATCTCCTGCGCCTCATCCAAAATCCGCGCCAGATGTGCCTGACCCAAAAAGCTTTCGGCGTAAATTTTGTAAATGTTTTCAGTGCCCGAAGGCCGAGCCGCAAACCAGCCATTGGCCGTGGTCACTTTCAGACCGCCAATGGCTGCGCCATTGCCCGGTGCGCTGGTTAAGCGGGCAGTGATGGTCTCTCCCGCCAGTTCTGTGGATTTCACCTGTTCGGGGGAGAGCTTTTTCAAGCGGTTTTTTTGCTCTGGGCTGGCTGGGGCCTCTTTGCGTTCAGCCACGGGTTCACCCAGTGTCTGGGTCAGTTCAGCGTAAGCTTTGCCGGGATCGCGGCCTTCGCGGGCCGTCATCTCAGCTGCCAGCAGGGCGGGTATTAGACCATCTTTGTCGGTGCTCCAGACGCTGCCATTGCGGCGCAAAAATGAGGCCCCAGCGCTCTCTTCGCCGCCAAAGCCCAAACTGCCGTCCAACAGACCTTCGACAAACCATTTAAAGCCCACAGGCACCTCATAGAGTTTTCGCCCCAAGTGAGCGGCTACCCTGTCAATCATCGAGCTGCTGACCAGGGTTTTGCCGATTGCAGCACCTGCATTCCAGTCGGGGCGATGGCGGAAGAGATAGTTGATGGCCACACTCAGGTAATGATTGGGGGGGATCAGGCCCACACTCGGCGCGACAATGCCATGGCGATCATGGTCGGTATCACAGGCAAAGGCAATGTCAAAGCGGTCTTTGAGATCAATTAAACTGTTCATGGCATACGGCGAAGAGGGATCCATGCGGATACGTCCGTCCCAGTCCACGCTCATAAACCGGAAACTGGGATCCACCTCAGTTGAGATCACCAGCAAATTTAAGCCATAGCGTTCAGCGATGGCGCCCCAATAATGCACCCCCGCCCCGCCCAGGGGATGAACCCCCATCTGAATGCCGCTCTGGCGCAGCAATTCCATGTCGATCACCTGGTCTAAATCCGCCACATATTGGTTGAGGTAGTCGTGGGTATGGGTGGTGGTTGCGCGCAGGGCCTGTTCAAAAGGCAGGCGCTTGACCCCCAACAATTGTTGGCTAAGCAGTTCATTGGCACGGGTTTCCACCGCTGCTGTGATCACCGTATCTGCGGGGCCGCCATTGGGCGGGTTGTATTTAAAACCGCCATCTTCGGGCGGGTTGTGGGAGGGGGTGATCACAATGCCATCGGCCAAGCCGGTACTCCGACCTCGGTTATACGTCAAAATGGCGTGGGAAATAGCCGGGGTGGGGGTGTAGATTTCGGCCCCAGCAATCATGACCTCGACGGCATTTGCTGCCAAAACTTCGAGGGCCGTGGCAAAAGCGGGTTCAGAGAGGGCATGGCTGTCGATGCCCAAAAACAGGGGCCCATTAATGCCTTGGGCCTGGCGGTATTCACAAATGGCTTGGGTCGTGGCCAAAATATGGGCCTCGTTGAAGCTGTTCAAGAGCGAGCTTCCCCGGTGGCCTGAGGTGCCAAAAGCCACGCGCTGCTGGGGATCTTTGGGGTCGGGCTGGTGGGTATAATAGGCGCTGACCAGTCGGGGCAGATTGACCAGCAGAGACGCGTCGGCTATTTTTCCGGCAAAGGGGCTGAGACTCATTACTATTGCTTCCTTTGTAACGTGTTTCTACCTATCTTAAACGGGCCAGGTTGCTTATTCAAGACCCAGGGCAGGTATCTGTCAAATTGATTACAATTGTTGCTAAAAATTTATATTTATGATATGTTTTTGTTGTTAGAAACGCTTTTTTCAGTCCCGCTTGAATGTGCCTGGGGTGTTTCTAATTGTTATCATCACTCGATTTTATAATATCCAATCGATGGGAAGTTAATTGCCATGCCCAATTTAAATCAGGCCTCTCACTTTCAGAATGCCGGAGTGACAGTGAATCATGCTGCACAACTAGCAAGAACCCAGGAAAACCGTAATTTAAATGCCGCTGATGGCAAATCCCTGGCAGAGACAATTCTCAAAGATGGAAAAATAGATGCCGAAGAGCAGGATTTAATTGACGAACTGGTCAACAGTCCTGGCAGGGTAGACCTGACAAGTGGCGCAGGGGAAAGCACATATTTTGATCCCGTTGGCATCGATTTTAAATCGGCTTTATTGGAAAACGTCATGGGCAAGACGCCAGACAGTCCTGTTGCCAAAGCCGTAGATAAAGCGGTCAACCAAATGCAGTATGGTGCAATGGATTGGTCTATTTCTAATGGGAATGCGAACAATGCTTTAAATGCTCTCGACAATCTCAATCCTGTCGAACGAAGCGTTGCCCTCAAAAAACTCTTAAATGACCATCCTGTTGAAGCTGAACGATTGATGACGAACTTGCTGGAAACGGGTGATAAAGCCAAATTTGAAAAATTAATAGACATGTTTTCTTCGCCTGAATTGGACAATAGCACCAAACAGGCTTTTATGAAAAAATTGTCGGGAGAAGGCTTTAACGCCTTCATGAAAATGTTTGGCGAATGTTCAGAAGAAAAACAACAGGCCATGATCGAAAATTTGGGCGCAGATAAATTTGCAGGCAAATTGGCCTATGAAAGTCTCAAAGCAAAAGTAGACACTGCGACGGATACTAGTGGTTTGCAGTTGGGGTTAAAAGCTTTAAATAAACTTCCCAGTAAACCGCCTGGGGTATCTGAATTTTTGAAATTATTTGATACAGCATTGTCAACAGCAGGAACCACTATGGCCCAAACGGTTTTGGGAGGCGTAGATGGAAGTGGCAGTGCCAATGAAAATGGGGCTTATCGAAAGTTGACTCAACCAGCGCCATTGGGATTGGGAATGTCTGATGCCGATGCGCATCTTGCTATTCAAAATATGAAGCGGGCTTTTGAATAACCTTTAGGGCTTATGGTTGCCCGTAGGTATACCCCACTCTGACTTTGCCCTCGGGCGACAACTCGGCTGAAG
>CAZRFI010000039.1:0-21416 GCA_964598905.1 uncultured Candidatus Sericytochromatia bacterium
GGTGATTCGGGGGTATGGGGGGGGGCTTGTGCCAACTGGTATTGCATGGGGGCTGATTACTCCGTCTCTGAAGGGATAGGATATGTGCTTCAATGAAGGCACACCAGTTGCCCCTCATTATAACAGGCCGAAGGGCAAAGCATAACTTCCGGAGTGTTCGCTTGCAAAATCCCCTGTTAAAACCGCACTTTAAACTGCCCTTCAGGCCCCTTTTGGGGGTCTGGGTGCTCTGTCTTTTGGGGCTTTTATTCGGCGCTTTGGGCATTGCCCTTTTTCAGCCGGGCAAAGCCTATTCCCGGCAAGAATTGACTTTTTCTGTCGCAGGTGGGCAACGCCAGATTCAGGCTTCGGTCTTTCGACCCGCCCAAACGGGCAAACGCGCTTTGCCGGGTGTGGTGCTGGTCCATGGGGTTTTGGTTCAGCGTGAATACATGGCCTTTTTTGCCCGCATTTTGGCTCGGCAGGGCCGGGTGGTGTTGAGCTTCGATCTCGGTGGCTATGGCGAGTCGGACCCCCGCCCCGAGTCTGAAAGTGATAATTTAGAGGAGACCCTCGCAGCCATTGGCCAATTGCGCCAATTGCCGGGGGTGGACAATAACCGCATTGCTCTGGCTGGGCACTCAATGGGGGGCACTGCCGTACTTCAGGCCTTAGAAGCGGATTCCCGCCTCCAGGGTGGGGTGGTTTTGGGCATGGAACCCGAAGCCTCAGGGCCAGTGCCCTGCAAGATTTGGTTTGGGTTGGGCCAATATGAGGCCTTTCATCCGCCAGCACAACTCAGAGCCAAATTGCCTTCTCTCCAGAGCGGTTGTGAGCGCAAACTTTTTGTCTCACCCCTTTCCAGCCATCAGACAGAAATGCGCGATCCACTGCTTTTAAACGCTGCCAGTGAGTGGTTGGCATTACAATTTCAAGAGCTGCATACTCCCGCTGCAATCTGGCACGAATTTGCCTTGGGCCTTGCCACAGAAGTTTATGCCTGGGCGTGGTGTGGGCTCGCTCTCTGTTTGTTCTGGCAGCGGCGTCACAGTTGGAGCGAACTGATCTTGCTCTCTGGAAGCCTCGGCGGATTTTTATTGGCGGGACAATTGCATTGGCTGCCGCCTTCTCAGGCTGCTTTGCTCTGTTTGGGAAGCTTGCTTTTGCTCAGTTTGCGTACCCATTTGCAAGCAGATCAAGCGAATGCTTGGCGACAAACCGCTGTACTGGCCGCCTGTTTTTGGCTGGCCCATGAATCTGTCTCGCTGCTGCATGCTTTGCCACTTTTGCTTCAAACCCCAGCGGGAGCGGTGTGGCTGCCCTTTTTTCTCTTTCAGGAGGGCCGTGTTTTGCCCCAGACGGCCCTGGAAATGTTCCAGAGTCAGTTGTTTGAACGCTATGCCCAAAGCCTGGAACCTGCTTGGCCCTTGGCGTTTCTGCTTGCATCCGAATGGCTCAAACCCGGTGGTTTGGTTGGCCTGATTCTGCAATCCGGCCCGTGGTTGACCCGCCGTATGAGCGCAAGTTCGGCTTCTTTTGTTTCTTGGCCAAGGCCTGCAAAGTTCTCTCTGCGGACTGTGGGGCTTTTGGTCGGCTTGTCTGCGTGTTTGGGAATAATACTTTGGCAGCGGGCAGCCAGTGGTTTCTTACATGCGGGGGCCTTGCGCATGGTCTGGCAGCACGGCTGTTTGCGGCTTGTGCCCACATTGCTCTTGGCTCTGGGGCTGTTTTGGCTCTATCTGCAAAAGAGCCAACAAAAAATGGGAACACGCCCCCGGCAAGACTCGAACTTGCGACCTACGATTTAGGAAACCGGTGCTCTATCCACTGAGCTACGAGGGCATGTATTAAGATATATTACCAGATGCGTTTGGCTTTAATCATCAAAGGCCTTGCGAATTTTTTTTCCCATGCGGCCATCTTGGATATCATCGGCGATATCTGAGAGGTTATCGATCGCATCTTCGAATCCGTCTCTGAGGTGGCTGCCCACTTTCTGAAGCGGGGTCTGTTCGGTGAAATTGTCGCGGATGCCGCGTTTAACTTCTTTTTTAACGTCGCGATAGGTGCGACCATCTTTGAGATCATCGACAGCTTCTTCAATTTTGTCGCCGGCTTTTTTCAGTTCTTTGCCGAGTTTATCGGCCAGGGGTTTTTCGGGGGGATTGCTGTATTTGTCTTTGACAGCTTTGCCGACGGTTTCACCGGCTTTGTTCAGCCCCGAACCGACTTCTTTTGCTGCTTTATTGGTGAGTGTGACTGCGCCTTCAGTGAGGAGTGAGAGCACAGGCAAGGCACCCCCTGTGGCAATTGTGCCCACGGTTAAAGCAATTTGTTCTCCCCCTGAAAGTTTTCCGGCTTCTTTTTTGATCTCAGCCAAACCGGTTTTGTCGCCGTCGGCATCATAAAATAAATCAGCAGTTGCTTCCACCGTTGTTTTCACAACTTGGTTCATTTGTTTAAATGTCTCAACGGTAGACTTGATCGGGTTATTGTTAATTGCCATGGGATTCCTTTCAATTTCAAAAGACCTTTGAAGTTTAATTATAGGGGCTGCAGGTCCAAAGCTGACGCGCTGATTCTTTGCGGGGGGCAGACAGAGAAGGCCTTCTGGGCTTAAAATAAGAAGATGAGCAAATACGAAAACAATCCCCTGGCGGCAGCTGTCGAAAAAAAGGCCCACCTCAAGAAAAATATTTCTGAGTTGGTGGAACAGACCCAAGATGCCAGCAGCAGTTTTAATATCGCCCTGTCGGCCCTCAAAAATAACCATCCCGACACGGCGATTAAAAAATTTATGCAAGTGCTGGAAATCGACAATTCTGCGGACATGGAGCGCCAAGTCCGCCCGAATTTGGGCCAGGCCTATTTACAATTGGGTGAGACCAACACTGCTTTGGCCGAATTTCGCCGGGCGCTCAAACTCAATCAACCCCCCGAGATTAAGGCCTTTATTTACGCCAATCTCGGTTATATTTACACCCAGCTCAATTTTTATGGTTTTGCCATTCGCGAATACCGCCAAGCGATCAAAGAAAACCGCAAAGACACCACCAGTTTGCTGACCTTGGGCATGTTGTATGAGACCAGTTTTCGCCCCCAGGAGGCGACCGAGGTTTTTGAGCAGGTGCTCAAATTTGAAGCAGACAACAGCTATGCCAAAGAGAGTCTGTTGCGGATTGCCCAGGCCCGAGCGGTGGTGCCCCGCGAAGAGGTCGTGCGTCTGATCAAGCTCATACCTACCCTGGGGCTGATCATTGCCATGAGTTATGATGCGACCTATGACGGTTGGTTTCCGATGGTGATTTATGTCTATCCCGAATCCCCTCTGCAGGGCAAAGTCAGCGCCGGTCAAAAAATTCTGAGTGTCTTCTTGAGTGGCTCAGAGGCTGTCGATGAAGGGGATGATCGGGAATTAATTGAATTGCTGGAATGTGCGCCCAATACCGACTTGGGCTTTTTTGCTGGTGAAAACGAAGTTCAGGTGCGATCTGTGCCTGCAATTCAGCGCAAAATGGAACAGGCTGAGCGGGTTCAGGTCTATAAGAACTGGCTTTTGACCTTTGATTCGCGTTTGGCCTGGCTGTGGTCGGCTTCTGGAGAGGTGCGCGAACATATTGGCCCACTCTGGGGACAGGAACTAGAAGCCTTGGTACGCGAACTCAAACCCTTGCAGCACACCTATATCTTCGACTTTGCCTATGCCTTGATGTTGGAGCATTTACAGGCCTTTTCGATCACCGAAACCGATCCTGCCAATGGCGAGGTCAAAGAGCTGGAAATGCAGTACCAAATCCATCTGGGGCGCTTCTTTGGCCGGACTGAATTTACCCAGGTCCACCCCTTTTCGGATTTGATTCAGCAATTTGTCGAAACCCAGTTTCAGTATATGGCCAATCTCTTGGCCTCACGGCTGCAATCTTAAGACGACCTTTGTCCTTGACAATCTTATTTGGGAGCTGGGTATTGTGGGGATTGAAAGATTTCTGAGAACTAAAAACACGTTGCTGTTCCCTTCGCGGTACGATACCCATCACAAGAGGCTAAATGAAATGATTAAGCATATGTTGAAGATCTGTACGGGTTGCTTGTTTCTGGCAACGTCTTTACCGATGAGTGGGGATGCTGCCCCAGCCAAGCCACAAACGTATCAATTGGCAGCCGTGATGAATCCCGAGGATATTCTGGATTTACCCAAAGATCACTGGTCTTATCCAGCCGTGAAAGTCTTGGTGGCAGATTTAAAAATTATGCCGCTGAAAACCGCCAACCAGTTTAAGGGCAATGATTTATTGACCCGCTACGAACTGGCTGAAATTTTTTATCGGGCGGTCAAAAAACTGGAAGCCGCCAGCGGCAAAGATCTGCGTAAAGTGGGTGGCCCTCCCCCGACCCAATTTGTCGATGTGGCACCGGCCCACAAAGAGGCTGTGGATGCCATTGTCAATGATTATCAAATCATGTTGCCGATGCCTGCAAAGAAATTTTGGGGAGAAGATCCCCTCAACCGTTACGAAATTGCCTACGAACTCTATAATTATTTTACTTTACTCGAAAGCCTGGGCACCGGAACCGCTCCCACTCGGCGCAACCGTGCGAGTCAAATAAAAGACCTGCCTTCGGATCACTGGGCCACCAAACCCGTGACTGAGATGGTCGACAAATACCAGGTGATGGATGGCTATCCAGATGGCTCTTTTCGGGGAGGCAAGCGCCTCACCCGTTATGAAGGAGCGGCCATTCTTCGTGCCTTTATTCTCTATGTGAATACGCATCTGATCAAGATAGAGCCTCCGGCTTCTTAGCTTTTTCCCCCGTTGTC
Organism: uncultured Candidatus Sericytochromatia bacterium; assembly: GCA_964598905.1. GTDB lineage: Bacteria > Cyanobacteriota > Sericytochromatia > UBA7694 > UBA7694. The sequence continues at coordinate 4,802 of CAZRFI010000039.1, forward strand.
ACCAACTCAACGCTAATTCCGTTAAAATGGTATTTATTAGGTAGATGCCATAGTTGTTCTTTGTAAACAAGAGTTGTATCTACCCCCACATATTCCATGATTGTTCTAAGACTTGTCATATTTCATCAATGCCATGGAGGCACAACTTAATGAATAAACGTATGCTCGGAATCCTGATGGCCAGTTCGATTCTGGTCACCTTGCCAGTCGGCCTGGCTTCTGCTCAAAACAATGCAGCTCCGGCTTCTTATCAACTCGCCATGAATGTCGAAGACCTGACCGATGTTCCCACCAATCACTGGGCCTATAACGCCGTTAAAGTACTGGTTGAAGAGCTCGACATTATGTCCCCCAAATCCGCCAATCAGTTCAAAGGCAACGATTTGCTGACCCGTTATGAATTGGCTCAAATTTTCCACAACGCTGTGAAAAAACTCGAATCTATCAGCGGCAAAGACCTGCGCAAGCTTGGTGATGCAAATGATGCTGAAATGAGCGATGTCGATGCCGCCCATGCCACAACCGTCAATGCGATTGTGAATGAATACGGCATTATGCAACCCATGCCCGGCAAGCGTTTCATGGGTGATGAGCCCATCAGCCGCTACGAAATTGCCTTCGAAATGTACAATTATTTCACCCTGCTCGAAAGCAAAGGCACCTCCCCCTCTTTGGCCCGTCGCGACCGCGTCAGCCAAATCCAGGATTTGCCTGCTGATCATTGGGCCACCAAAGCCGTCAACGAAATTATCGACAAATACCAAATCATGGATGGCTACCCGGACGCTTCTTTCCGGGGTGGCAAGCGCTTAACCCGCTACGAAGCCGCAGCCACAATCCGCGAATTTATCCGCTATGTGGATACCTACCTGATCCCCCTGACTCCCGCTCCGACCCCCGTGCCCACAGCTGTGCCCACGGCCAAGCCAACCCCCGCTCCGACCCCAACCCCTGTGCCTGTGGCCACCAAGGTTCCCGTCAAGAAGTTGGATATCCGTCTCGGCGGCGACTTCAAAGTCTCCAACGTGGCAACCGCGACCAACCCCAATGATATTGGCTTTCTCTATGGCCCCAATGCCAGCTTGGATTGGACCCCTCTGAGTGCCAATGAATACAATCACTTCGGGATTGACCTGCACGGTGATTGGATGATGTATGAAGGCGGTGGCAAATTTAAAGCCAACCAATTGCTGGCTGATGGCACGAAACAGACTACCGATCTCAACTCCCGTCTGACCGCCGGTGGCGGTTTGCTCTGGAAACTCCAGGGATCTGCCCAGGAAGTCGGTCTCTTGGTGGGTGTGGGTTATGACTACCTGCAGCTTTTCGGTGTGAACTACAGCTACGCCAACCACGGCCCCCGTGGTCGGATTGACCTTGAGATCCCGATCGGCTCTTGGTTCAGCATTGTTGCCCGTGATGCCTTTACCTATTTCATTGGCCAGACTGGCAATATCAACGACAATCTGCAGTGGAAAAACGACGCTTTCCTGGGAGTCACCATCCCTGCTTACAGCACCTTCTCTGTGGAACTGGGTTATAAAGACACCCGTTACATGAATGCTGGCAGCACCACCATCTTTGGTGATATCGGTGGCGAACTGAATCTGCGTTTCCGCTTCTAAATTTTAAACGCCAGGAGAGAAAGCTGTTGATAGCCTTCTCTCCCAGCGAAAAGCCCCTGGTGATTTCACCAGGGGCTTTGTTTGTATCTGCCAGAATAGGTTAAGTAAGATTTAGAAGCCGAGAATATCGCGGATGCTGATGCCGAGTGTGAGCTGAGCGCGCACATATTCGCGTTTGTTCATCAGGCCATCGCCGTTGGAATCCACACGGGGATCGCGGTTGGCGAGGTAATAACGGCCGACAGCACCGATTTCGGTGACGTTTAAAAAGCGATCAGCGTTGGCATCTTTTTGTTTGAAGGTCACTTCAAGACGCTCTTTGCGGTATTTGGCGTATTCATTCATGGTTACACGGCCATCGTAATTGCGATCGGCATTTTGAAATTCAAAGGGGTTGAGGGTCGCCACGGTAAATTCGCCGTGGTTCAATTGCCCGTCTTGGTTGATATCCACTTGGCGGAATTCGCGATCGACGAGGCGATAGGTTTCACCCATATTCATGTTATAAGCCAGATCGCTGAAGGTTTCCCCAAAGACATCCCCGACTTTTTTGAAAAAACCGGCTTCCATCGGTTGGGTGGAGGCATTCGAAAGTTGGACGCTGTCGCTGGGCATGCTCGGAGTGCTGGGAGCCGCTGTTGTCGTGGCCGAAGGGGTGACCGAAGTGCCCGCAGAACCAAAAAACTTGGCGATGGGATTGTTCGAGATCGAGAAGCTCATGGCAGATACCTCAAAAATTTAAATCTTACTTGTTTTATCTATCCCTGCTGTGGCCCTGAAACTGACGCCCTTAAAATTAAGCCTGAGTTAACATAAAATAAATTTTTTATTATCTTTGTTTAATCCTCGAAATGCTTGGTCAGGCTTAAAGCAAGTCTCTGATTGTGCTGGGCCGGATAATCTAAATGGTCGTTTCTCACGTCAATTTGCACAAAAATCGTGGTAAGATGATTAGCGGTTTTTAACACCAGAAGGAGCTTTACACCATGTTGCAAGCCAAAAACAAAGTCCAGTCCACAGACTATAAAAGTTTTATTCAGGAATTTCGTTCCTTTCGCAAAAAAAATCCCGCGCTGCCGCTCTCGCGTTGTTTGGATACCCTGCTCAGCCCCGCAAATGCAGTGAGCGATGTTCGTGGGCAATCTCCGGAACGCAATTAAACAATTTTTTCTCTGAAAAACCCCAAGGACTGCATAAAAATAAAAAGGCCTGGGTATATCATTCTCAGAGACAAACAGAGGTAAAGCGATTTATTCGCATCAAAGGAATGCTGTTATGAGTTTGAATGTAAACACAAATACCCCATTTGATAATCACTATCAGAAGAGCGGCCTGCAATCTGCAGCCCCGGTTACTCCTACCTCTGCGACACCCGGCTCAGAAACGGCCCCAGAAACCCCTGCAGTTCAGGCTCCTGCTGCCCCAGAGGCTCCCCTTGCCGACACTACCGATGTCAGCGGTGCGGGCTCTCGGGTTTATGCCTTTGCGGAAAAAGACATCAGCTTTGGTTCGCGGTTAACTGAAACAGGCAAGACCAAAGCCACACAAGCGGTAACACTCGAAACCGATGATCCTGCCCATCTGGGTGCAGCCAAGATGCTGTCTGAAGAGGGCCTCGCAGCCTATCAAGACGGTGATTATGAAGCCGCAACGCTCTTTTATGAAGCGGCCTGTGATTACGACAAAAAATCCCCGGTTTTGGCCTATAACTTGGCCTGTGCCTACCAAAAGATGGGGGATGACTCCTCTGCTTCAGAGATGTTTGAAGTCGCCAAGGGGCTCGACCCCCTCAATCGCGATCTCGCGCAACGGATTGAGGACCGCACAGCGGTGGCCTAAAGAATTTTTTTGAGTCCTGATTCGCTCTAAGGCCCCGGTTGGCTAGAACCGGGGCTTTTTCTCATGGGGGTTAATTCCGCTTTTTTTAAACCATGAAAAAAGGCCCCTTTATATAAAAGAGGCCGGGGAGGTTAAAAAAAATCGGTTTAATTAATCAAAGAGGCTGCCAATCAGGCCAATGATGCCACCGATAGCGGCTCCGGGAGCAACTCCGACAGGGCCGCTGACGGCATAACCGACGCCGGCACCCACACCCGCGCCGACAACGGTGCTGATCGCGGCGTTTTCACCTGAGGAAATATTGCGGTTCTGGTAGGGATAACCAGGTGCCTGGGGATAAGGGGCGTAGCTACCAGGATAACGGGGATGGGGAGGGAAACCACCATAACCGGGGCGGCCATAGCCATAACCGGGATTGGTGTAGCCGGGCTGGCCAAAACCAGGGCGGCTATAATAAGCGGGATAAGCTTTGCGGTCGTTGGAGATATAAATATCACCGCGCATCAGCGATTGGGCCAGCTCTTCGGTGCTGACATTGCCATTGCGATCGGTGTCTACAAGGCGTTTGGCGCCATTTTTAAAATCCAATTCGCGGTTGTCAATGCGGCCATTCCAGTTATAATCCACATTATTGGCAACCATGCGAGCGTGATAAGGAGTTAAACCAACGTACATATTTTCTTAACCTCATTTAACTGGATTTAATCTTTGTTAATCTTTACTTAACTTTCTTATAGAAATCATAACATTGTATCTTGCGTGTTACAATCTAGCCAGACAAAAAATTTTTAGAAATTTTTAGAAAAAGTGATCTTTTTTTGAAGGAGTTCGGACGATTCATTATTTTGAAACTCAGCACGGGGAATTGTATTGTGAAGAAGTGGCCTTGAGCGAAATTGCCCAAAAGGTCGGTACACCTTGTTATGTCTATAGTCATCGCACCCTGGAGCGCCATTTTAATGTCTTTGCCCAGGCCCTCGATGGCATTCCCCATTTGATCTGTTATTCGATGAAGGCCAATTCCAACCGCTCCATCTTGCAGATTTTCTTGCAGCGCGGTGGGGGCCTCGACATTGTCTCAGGCGGAGAATTGTACCGGGCCATGCTGGCGGGAGCAGCTCCCCAGAAAATTGTCTTTTCGGGCGTTGGCAAAACCGAGGCCGAAATTGCCATGGCCCTGCAGGCAGATATTCTGATGTTTAATGTTGAGTCCGAAGGCGAGTTGGAGCGGATTCAGCATGTGGCCTCCCAACAGGGTATCAAGGCCCGTGTGGCCCTGCGGGTGAACCCAGATATTGATCCCAAGACCCATCCGTATATTGCCACGGGCCTCAAAAAGAGCAAATTTGGGATCGCGCTCAACGATGCCCTGCGTCTGTTTGAAAAGGCCAAAACCCTCTCCCATATCGCCGTACATGGGGTGGACTGCCATATTGGCTCGCAGATCACCGAACTCGACCCCTTTGTTGATGCCCTGCACAAACTCAAAGAGCTGATCCACGATTTGCGCAGCCAGTACCAATTGCCGATTCGCTACCTCGATTTGGGCGGTGGCTTGGGTATTCCCTATCAGGATGAAACGCCCCCGCATCCCGATGAATATGCGGCGCGCATCCGCGAGGAGACTGAAGGCCTGGACTGCACCCTGATCTTTGAACCGGGCCGCGTGCTGGTGGGCAATGCGGGCTTGCTTTTGACCGAGGTGCAATACCTCAAGCGCCACGAAGAAAAGACCTTTGTGATTGTCGATTCGGGCATGAACCACTTGATTCGTCCCGCACTTTATCAGGCCTGGCAGGCGATTCAGCCTGTCAAAAAGCGCGAAGGTGCGCCCTGGGTGGTAGATGTCGTGGGCCCGATCTGTGAAAGTGGCGATTTTTTTGCCCTCGACCGCGAATTGTCTCCCGTTGAACCCGGCGATTTGCTCGCTGTGATGAGCAGCGGGGCCTATGGTTATAGTATGGCCTCTCAGTACAATTCCTATCCCCGACCCGCAGAAGTGCTGGTCAAAGGGGCCGAATTTGCGGTGATTCGCGAGCGGGAGAGCTATTCAGAATTGAGCCGTGGCGAAAATACCCCACTCTTTGATCTCTAAGCCTTTGCAGCTGCAGATCTTTTCTCATCCACATTTGGAGGCACTTGCTGCAGATTTGGCTGAGACATTTTTGGCTGAGCCCGTGGCGGATCCCTTTGCGCCTGAATGGTTGCTGGTGCCCCATGGCGGGATGAAATCCTGGCTGGAGCATCAGCTCGCAGAAAAAATCGGTGTTTGGAGCCATGCCAAAGTGGCTTTGCCCCAGGAAGGTCTGTGGGAATTGGCGCGGTTTGTCTTGCCAGATTTGCCGCTGCCGCGTCTGGATTATACAGAGAGCCTGTGGCTGATCTATCGCCACCTGGACAGCCTGCTGGCAGAACCGGCCTTGGCGCTGCTCCAGAATTGGCTGCTGCGCTATGCCGGGGCCTCGGCCCGCATGCAATTGGCGCAAGTCATGGCTGAACAATTGGAATTACTCAGCCTCTATCGCCCTGGACTTTTGCGGGAGTGGAGCCAAACCCCGGATGGCAGTTGGGCGGGGGTGGTTTGGCATTTCCTCTGTCAGACCACTGGCGCGGGCACTTTGCACCGAGCGGCTTTGCAAGCTGAGATTCTGCAACGCCCACAACAGGCTGAGGGGCAAAGCCCACAACAGGCTGAGGGGCAAACGGGGCCCTTATTTGCCCATCGATTACCAACACGTCTGACGCTCTTTGCCCCCACAGATTTGCCTCCGTTTTATTGCGAGCTGTTGGTGGCTTTGGCCAAGTGGATTCCCACCCGCTTGTACCTGACTCAGCCGCTCACGACCCTGCCTGTGCTGCTTGGACGCGGGGCTGAGTCTGTGTCTTTGCAAGCGACGCATGTGCAAGCACCTGCTTTGACTCTTTTGCAGGCCTTGCAGGCCCATTTCAGGAATGAACAGCCTGAACAGACTTCAACACCTGCACAACTGGCACGACTGGCCAGCGATTCAGACAGCCTACAAATCCACGTAACCCATGGCCCTTTGCGTGAATTGGAGGTCTTGCACAATTATTTATTGGCCTGTTTTGAAACCCTGCCCGATTTATTGCCCGGTGATATTGCCGTACTGGTTCCCGCTTTGGAGAGTTATGCGCCGCTGATTGAAGGGGTTTTTTATCGCCCCACGGGCAGCGCTGAACGCTTGCCCTTTCGGATTGTCCCGCCAGATGATTGGCGCAGCCCCGAACAGCAAGCCCTGCGCAGTTTATTCGAATTCAGTGGCAGCCGCCTGAGCCGGGATGAGGTCTTGGCCTTTTTGGAACAAGGGCCTGTCGCCCGGCGCTTTGGCTTTGATGCTGAGGCCCTGGCGCAGATCAGCCAATGGCTCGAAGTGGTGGAAATTCGCTGGGGTTTAGACGCCGAGCACCGCTCTCAGCTCGACTTGCCGCGTTTTGGCGAAAATAGCTGGCAGCAAGGTTTGAAAAGGCTTTTGCTGGGTTTTGCCCTGCACGATGAGGGGCAGCCTCCTTTTGCCGGACTTTTGCCCTATCCTGCCATGGAAGGCCATGCGGTCCATCTCTTGGGGCAATTATTGGACTTTTTCCAGACGCTGGAACAGACGATCAAGATTTTGGCTTCGGCCCAGGCCCCTGAGCGCTGGGCGCAAATTCTGCCCCATTTGGCCCAACGTCTGTTGAGCCCGCTGCCCAGCGATCTCGATCAGTGGCATGTACTTTTGGCCCAATTGGCGAATCTGCAAGACTTGGTCGGCGTGGCCCCCGCAGAAATTTCGCTCGGCGGTGTGCGTGCATTTTTGGAAAAGCAGTGGCAGCAAGTGCCCTTTCGCGACATTCCAACAGGCTTGATCACCTTTGCCACGCCCGCCCAATTGTGGGGTGTGCCCTTTCGGGTGATCTGTTTTCTCGGTTTGAACAGCGGGGTTTTGCCCCGAGCGGATCACGCGCATGAATTAGATTTGCTGGCTGAGGCCCCTCGCTTGGGCGATCCTTCGCTGCGACAGGCCGATCGGCAGCTTTTTTTACAAACGCTGTTTTCAGCCAGGGATCGGTTCTACCTGAGTTATACCGGGCGGCGCGTGCGTGACAATCTGGAATTGCCCCCTTCGGTCCTGATTTCAGAATTGCAGGATGCGGTTCAGGCCTGCTCACAAACAGTCAGACTTAAAATTCCGGTGCTGTCCCATCCTTTACACCCCTTTGCATCGGGGTATTTTCAGCCCCAGCCCAACCCAGCGCGAGCTTATGCCCAAACTGCTTTTGAAGAAGCATTGGCCTTGCAAAAGCAGCGCCTGTCTCCTCTCACTTCTGCGCAGATCTCGCCATGTCCCTTTGTCGATCGCGCTTTGCCCCCATTGCATGTAATGGGAGCGCGGCCCCAGCCCTTGGATTGGCAAGCGTTTTTGGCCTTTTTTAAACATCCTTCCAGGGCCTTTCTCAGGCAGCGCTTGGGGCTGTCGCTTTGGCAAAATGCCTGGCAACCCGTGCAAAACGAACGCTTTCAACTCAATGCCCTGGAGATCTGGCGCCTGCGTGAAGATTATCTGGCGTGGCTATTGCAGGGGCAGCCTTCTGAGGCCTTTTTTGATCGGCTAAAGGCCAGCAATCACCTGCCTTTGGGTCTGGCAGGAAGACAAATCTGTCAACGCATTCAGGCCGAGGTCAGCCCCTTGGCTTCACAGCTTAGGCACTTAACCGGCGCACCTCTCGCCCCAGAAGGCTTTGTGCTTCAATTGGGGGACTGGGAAATTCAGGGAGAATTGGCCCCACTTTTTGAAAAGGGGCTGATCTTTACCCGGCTTTCGGGGATCAAAGCCGCTGACCGCCTGCAGATCTGGCTCTACCATCTACTCGTGGAGGCCCTTCGTTTGCAAAAGCGTTTGCAAACGGTGGCACAAATTGGCTTAAGCAAAGGCCAAGCCCTACATCTGAGTTATACCCCTGTGCCCGAGGCGGTGTACCTGCTGGAGCAATACCTTAAACTCTATCAGCAGGGCCTGGAAAAACCCCTGCCAGTGGCCTTGGAGAGCGCTTGGGCCTTTTTTGAGGCCCGCGAAAAAGGGCCCGAAAAGGCCCTTCTTGCCGCCGAAAACCGCTGGAAGGGCAATTATGTCTTTGGCGGTGAATCTGAAAATGCCGATTATGCCCTGTGCCTTTCCCCCGATTGGGTGCAGGCCCCCGAGGCCGAAGAGACCTTGCTGCGGCTTTATTTGCCCTTACAAGAGCATTTGCAAGAGACGCCTTTGCTTGGTTTGGAGGCCCTGGGATTATGAGCCACCCGACTTCTTTTGATTTGCTGAACGCTTCCCTGGAGGGGCGGCAGATGATCGAAGCCAGCGCTGGAACGGGCAAAACGTATACCCTGGTCAATCTCTGCCTGCGGCTCTTGCTGGAGCGCGGTCTGAAAATCGAAGAGATTTTGATTGTGACCTTTACCGAAGCGGCCACCCAGGAATTGCAGGCCCGTTTGCGCGCTCGCCTGAAAGCGGCGCTGAACTGTCTGCTCAGCGGCCAGAGTGACGATCCCTTTTTTCAGGCTTGGCTCTTGCCCAAGCTTGGGGATCCTGCCTTGGCGGGATTATTGCGCCAAGCCCTGGCAGATATGGATTTGGCACGCATATCAACCATTCATGCCTTTTGCCAATGGGCCTTGAGCCGCTTTCCCCTGCGCAGCGCCCAGGCACTGCAATTCGAGGTGATTTCCGACCAGCGGCTTTTGCTCAGCCAGGCGCTTGAAGATTTTTGGCGCAAGCAGATTTATCGGCCCGAATTGGAGCGGGTGCTGCCGATCTTGGATGCGGGCTGGAGCCCTGAATGCCTTGTGAATCAAGGTTTGCCCTTGCTGGGTTTACACGGGCTCCAGCTTTTGCATCACACCCAAGTAGAACAGTTGGCAGAACAGACAGCCGAACAGGATTGCTTGGGGGCCGATTGGCAATTGGCCCATGAGGCGTTTTCGGATCTGTATTTTCAGGCCCAGGCCCTGTGGCGCAGCGAGCGCTCAGACATTTTGGCCGAGGCCTCCCAATTCAAAGGCAAATCCTTTCAGCTGCGGTTTTTGCCGAGCCGGGCCACGGCTTTGGATGGCTATTTTTCTCATCCCGAGCCCCATTTGCCTGAAGACGAGCACAAATTAAACTATTTTGCCTTGGATCAAATAGTCGCTTCACAGAGCCAATTTAAGCCCGAGCACAGCTTCTTTGCCTGCATTGAAGCGCTGCGAGCGGCCGCTTTGGCCTGGACCCCCCTCTCAGAAGCCCTGCGCCTGCGCTGGCTGAGGCAATGTTTGCAAGCGGTAAAGGCCCAATTGCAGCGGGGCAAAAAGGCCCGGCAGCAGCTCTCGTTTGACGATCTGCTCTGGCATTTACACACGGCTTTGCAAGACCCCGAGCAGGGAGACGGACTGGCTGAGGCCCTGCGCCAAAGCATTCCCGTGGCCTTGATTGACGAATTTCAGGATACAGATAGTTTACAGTCGGCGATTTTTAAGCGGATTTACCCTGAGGGCCCGCTGTTTTTGATTGGCGACCCCAAACAATCGATCTATGCCTTTCGGGGCGCAGATATCCAGGCCTATCTCAGCATTCGCAAAGATCTGCCTGAGGGCGCATTGCAAAGTTTAAGCACCAATTTCCGTTCGCAAAAAAATCTCTTGCGGGCCCTCGAAGTCGTCTTTGAGCGCGAACATCCCTTTGCCGACCCTGCGATTGAATTTGTGCCCGTGGCATCTGGGGCCAAAGCTGAGCATTGGCAAGCCCCCGCTGGGGATGCCGCCCTGGAAGTGGCCTGGATTCCCACCCAAGCAGATTTAAAGCCCTGGCCCAAAGACAAATTGCAATTTTTACTGCCCAGGGCTGTGGCGGCTGAAATTGCCCAATTGCTCAAAGCCGGTGAACACCAGCTCCAAGATGCCCAAAGCCAAATTATGAGGCCGCTTTTGGCCCAAGATATTGCCGTTTTGGTGCGCACCCATGCCCAGGGGCAGCAGATACGCGAAGCCTTGCAAAGTTTGGGGATTCCCTCTGTGCTCTATGCCCAAGAAACGGTTTTTAACAGCCCCGAAGCCGCTGCGTTGGAGACCTTTCTCCAAGCAGTTTTGCAGCCCAGTCAACGGGGGGCTGTGTTACAGGCCTTGGCGGGCCCTTTGGTGGGTTTAAGTGCCACAGACCTCTATTTGCTTCAATCTGAAGCGGAAATGGCGGGGGCTCCCACTTCGATTCACTCAACTCACACAACGCAGCCTGCTCAGAGCTGGGAATATTGGCTGACACATTTTCAAAAGGCCCGTCAGAATTGGTACGAACACGGTTTTGCGCGCATGTGGAGCGAGTGGGTCAGCAGCCAGGGACTCTATCGCCGTTTATTAAGTGGCCCCGAAGGCGAGCGGCAGGTCACCAATCTGCGCCATTTGAGCGAATTATTACAGAGTTATGCCTTGAATCAGAATGCCAGTTTGCAGGCCTTGGTGGCTTGGTTGGCGCGCGAACGTCAGGCCGGTCGCTTGGATCAGGAAAACCTGCTCTTGCAGCTCGAAACCGATCGCCATGCTGTGCAAATTCTCACCATTCACCGCAGCAAAGGGCTGGAGTTTCCTGTGGTCTTTTGTCCTTACCTGTGGGACGGCAAAAAAATCCTGGCCAAAGCGCCTTTGCGTGCAAATCATCCCCAGACCCGTCAGCCCTTGCTGGATTTGGGCAGCGAGCAATTGGCCGAAAGGGCCAAGCTCAGACAAGCTGAGGCGCTGCAAGAAGACCTGCGCCTGGCGTATGTGGCCCTGACCCGCGCCCGTTACAAAGTTTGGCTGGCCTGGGGCTGGGCCAATCAATTGGAATTTTCGGCTCTGGGGCATTTGTTTCCCGCAGACAGTGGCGCAGCATTGCTGGCGCAATTAGAAGCAGCGGCAGCGCGCAGTGACAGTACCTGGCAGATTCAGACCCTCGATTTTCAGCGCGGAGATTCTGTACCGGCCCCGCCTGCTCTGTCTGCTCTGGCGCTGGAATCACTGCAATTGCCGACACCCCCCAGGATTCCGCCTGTGCGGGTGGCGCGCAGTTTTAGCGCTTTGCAGGCCCAATTCGAAATCGGGCTCGAAACCGGGCTTTTATTGCCCTGGCAGCAGTTAGAGCAGCAAGACGAAAGCGCTGAAACTGAATCCGAGGCAATCTCGCTCAGCCCCGATGCCCCCGCCGAAGGCCCGCTGATGGATTTTCCCCGTGGTGGTCGCCACGGGACCTTTTTGCATTGGCTCTTGGAGATCCTTCACCCGCAACCTGTGCCAGAATCTGTGCCAGAATCGTTGCCTGAAACTTTGACTCAGGCTCTGCTGCGCCACGGCTACGAAGCCGATTGGCTTGCGCCTTTGGCGTCGGCTTTGGGCCAGATCTGGCAAAGTCCTTTAACCCCGCTGGATTTTAACTTGGCTGCGATCGCACCTGCACGGCGCTTGACCGAATTGGCGTTTCAGTTTCCGATCCAGGGGAACTTGCGCTCCCAGGCCCTGATGCAGGTCTTGCAACGTTCGCAACGTTGGGCCCATTTGCCTGACCTGGATGATCGCCCCCTGCGGGGCCAGTTTAAAGGGGTGATCGATCTGGTCTGCGAACACCAAGGACGCTATTATGTCGTCGATTATAAGTCCAATTGGCTGGGTCGCCGCTATGCAGACTACCGGCCCGAGGCGCTTGAACTGGCGCTGACCCAGCATTTATACCCTTTGCAATATTATCTCTATCTGGTCGCTTTGCACCGCTATTTGCGTTACCGTTTGCCCGATTACAGCCCCGAAAAGCATTTGGGCGGGGCCCTGGTTTTGTTTCTGCGGGGCATGAATCCGGCTTTGCCGGGCAATGGGGTCTTTTTTGAAGCGCCAGATCCCGCGCTGATTCTGGAACTCTCACATTGCTTTGGAGCAAAAACATGAGCTTTACTTTGCCCGATGGCCTGTTTGCCACGACCTATCACTTTGTCAAACTGATCTCAGACTTGGCCGGCAGCGACGACCCGTGTCTCTTGCTGGGAGCCGCCGCCGCCAGTGAAGCCACACTCAACCAAAACGCCTGTGCCGATCTGGCCACTTTGGCCGAAAAGCCTGTCAGTCCCGAGCATGAGCCTGTTTATCCGCCTCTGGCCGACTGGCTGGCAGCATTGCGGGCCCATCCCTTGGTTGTGGGACAAGCCGGGGACTATCTTCCCTTGATTTTGGTGGGCCAGCGCCTCTATTTGCAGCGCTATTGGCGCTACGAAAAGGGTCTGGCCGATGCCCTGCGCCAACGGGGAAAGACGCCCCTGTCACTCGATCTGAGCAGCTTGGCTGCGCGTTTTTCGCTGCTTTTCCCACCGTCGCGGGCGGGGGATTCTCAGGCTTCAGGCCCCGACCACGCAGCACCAGATTGGCAGGCGTGGGCTGCGGCCAACGTGCTTTTGAACCATTTGACCGTGATCGCCGGTGGGCCAGGGACGGGCAAAACCACCACCGTTAGCCGGATTTTGGCCCTGCTACTGGAACAGGACCCGGCTCTCAAAGTGGTTTTGGCGGCCCCCACAGGCAAAGCCGTAGCGCGCATGAAACAGTCGCTGGATCTCAATCTGCCAGACCTCCATTTGCCGCCTGAATTGCAGGCCCGTTGGCCCCAAACGGCATTGACCCTGCACCGGCTCTTGGGGACTATTCCCCATTCCCACCGCTTTGAGCACCATGCGGGGCATCCCCTGCCCTGGGACGTGGTGATCGTCGATGAGGCCTCGATGATCGATCTGGCCCTGATGAGCAAATTGCTGGAGGCAATTCGCCCTGATGCGCGGCTGGTGCTGCTGGGCGACCGCGATCAATTGGCCTCCGTCGAAGCGGGCTGTGTCTTGGGGGATATTTGTCAAGCGGCTCCCGCTGCCAGCTTTACCCCCGAGCGCATTCAGGCCTTGGCCCCCCTTTTGGGGGCTTTGCAGCTCTCGCCCAGCTCAGACCCTTTTCACAGCAGCCCTGAGCCCTTCCACAGCAGCCCTGAGCCCTTCCACAACTGTGTGATTGAATTGCAAGTCAGCCGCCGCTTTGGCCCCCAAAGTGGGATTGGCCATCTGGCCCGTGCCGTGAATGCCGGTCAGCCCGAACAGGCTTTGAGCTTGCTGCAAGCGGCCACTTATACGGACATTGCTCTTCGGCCCCTGCCCCCGACACTGGAGCAGGGCTGTTTGGCCCGTTTGCCCGATTACGCCCCCTATTTACAGGCCCCCAGCCCCGAAGTCGCCTTTGCCGCGCTGGAGTCGCAAATCATCCTGGCGGCCCTGCGCCAGGGGGTAGAGAACGTGAATCGGGCGATGGAACAGGCCCTGTTGCAAAGTGGCGCTCTGCCCACCTACCAAAACTGGTACCATTTGCGGCCAGTTTTAATCAGCGAAAACGACTATGTGCACGCACTCTACAATGGCGATCTGGGCCTGACCTGGAACCCCGACGGCCAAAACCCACGGGTCTGGTTTCGCCATGCCGAGGGCCATTTGCGCAGCTTCAGCCCAGCCCAGCTCAAGGCCCACCAGACAGCCTGGGCCTTAACGGTACACAAGAGCCAGGGCTCAGAATTCAAGCGGGTTTTGTTGGTGCTGCCCCCCGAACCGCATCCCCTGCTCAGCCGCGAGCTGATCTACACCGGCCTGACCCGCGCCCGCGAACAGGTCGAAATCTGGGGCGATGTGGCCGTCTTGCGAGCGGGCATTCTGCGCAAGGTTCAGCGCAGTTCAGGGCTGGTGGCGCAGTTGAGATAGGGACTAAGATGGCATATGGGGCGCTTTGTCATAATCACTTAAACGCTGTTTGAGTGCCAGTATGCTCTCTCGCACATTTTGGATTGGGGGCAGCGGACCATAAACCATTGCAGCAAAAGAAGTGACGTAGGTTTTTTCCAGTGAAAGCCAAAGTTCATTGTCCTCTTGAAAAATCTGCAATCAGTGAAGAGATGGCCATGGTTTGATAGGGATAGGGCATTCCAAAAGAATTGAGTTCCAATAATAAAAACGGCGCCATCTGTGTTCCCTGCACCTCAGGAATCACGGCTGGATATTGGTGAAAGGTTTTACGAAAGCGCGACCATTTTTTTGTCAAACCCTGAACATTGATCTCTGTTAGATGTTGAGTAATATCTTTAGACAGCTTATCAATTCGGCTTTTTGCTTGATTGCCAGAGAGACCACTTGAAAGCAAAGCGAGATCGATGTCTTCGGAAAAACGCTGAATCAGGCCATAGGCTTTTGCGAGAGATGTGCCTCCTTTAAAGACAAAAAGTGAGGCGTAATCGTGTTGAGCAAGATTGTATAAAACACTGCAAAGCCAGTAATCTTTTTCAACAAACACATCTAATAATCCAAAATGCTGAGCTGTTAGCTTAATATATTGCTCAAATTGAGTGCGATCCAGGTGTAAATTCATGCAAAATGCCAATCGGCAGCAGAGGGAAAAATAGACGACTCCAGAACAAGCGTATAAACACTCAGGGGTGATAGTGTTGATTTGAGTTTTTTAGCCAATCTCTTTTGCCCCATGCGTTCGAGCAACATACCCAGCAAAGCCCTGGTAGATGCTGGGTATGCTTGTGCGTAGATGACCAAAGTTTGTTTTTCTTTGGGCGAAAGTTTGGATATCAGACGTTGCAGTTGAAGCGCAACCTGGGTAGGGGTTGTGCCTGAGATCAAGCGAATATCTTTGGCGGCATCGAGCAATTGCAATAAATAAGTATTGGCCTCTGCTACTTCCACCCGGCTGGGCACAAAACGAACTTGCAATCCGCCCATTTTTAAGGGTTCACGCCGAGGCCTGTCACTGGCCAGGGTTATCTCGGATGTCCATTGGGTTGTTAACCCCAAGCGTGTGTAGACATTGGGCCCTGTGAGGTAGGCAATTTTGTCTTTATAAAGCTCGAGCAATTTATGAATAATATCCGTTGAAGAAGGGGGGACTTCTCCCAGGTCTGTGATCAGAGGTTTGTAATAAAGACTTTTGGCCAGACGTCTGAGCACACCAGATTTAAACAGATCGCTGACAGATTTTTGGACCAATGTCCGCTGATGTGCTGAGACCTTGATGTCTTGGGTCGAAAGCAAGCTTCCCGCGGGCAGGGCCAAAATTGCATTTTTGGTCAATAAATAGATGCTCATAGATGCCTGTAATAAAGATAAATACTTGTTTATATCCTAGCTGATTTGAGTAAGAAGAACAAGCTTTTTGATGCAAAACCTGAAGATTTAGCACAGTTCGGGGCTGGTGGAACAGTTGCAATCACCCCCTTTGGGGTTATTGGGGTTATTGGGGTTATTGGGGTTATAAGCGGAAGTCTTTAAACGGAAAGAGGTGAAGTTTGCTTTCGGCAGCGAATTTGGCACTGCTGCCAATGGCCAAAATCCCTTGACCTTGGGGGTTGAGATGCATGGCGAGACCATGAGGGAAACGGCCATTGAGGGGAAAACGCAAAAATTGGGAACTTTTTACCTGAGCGTCTTTTTGCACTTCTTGGCCCCCCCTCTTTTGAGCCAATTCAAAATAACTCAATTCGAGTTCGACATCTGGGGGGCGGGAGGGCGAATTCATGTGGTTATGACTCACGATGACACCTTTATCTGCAAATACCACCATTTGATGCTTGCGATCAAAACGCGGTTTGGCCTTTGATTTTTGTCTCATTCCCTTATTTTAGCTTTTTGGCTTGGATAATCCCACAAAATTTGCAAACAAGTACCGTATTGAATCGGCTTAAGCCGTCAGGCCTTCGGGCAAATGCTGGCTGAGATAGTCCAAAAACAGGCGCACAGGCAGCGGGGGTTGGCGTTGGGGGGGATAGACGGCATACAGGGTGCGGGACTGACAGGTCCAGCTTTCGAGCAATGGAGTCAGTTCCCCGCTCTGCAGATGGGGCCGGGCCATAAAATCGGGCAGCAGGGCAATGCCCTGGCCATCTTACGCCAATTGCAGACAGAGTGCCAGATGGTTGCAGCGAAATGAGCTGCTTAAGAGCACTTTGCGCTGTTCGCCTTCAGCTGTTTCAAAATGCCAGTTCTCCGCTTGTCTGGAAGAACTGGTCAAAAGACAGCGGTGGTGAAGCAGATCTTCGGGGCTGAGTTTGACCTGCCGGGTGGTGCGGTAAAACAGGCCA
>CAZRFI010000040.1:0-21398 GCA_964598905.1 uncultured Candidatus Sericytochromatia bacterium
ATGGGGATATTTTACATTTGCCCCTGCGCAAACTGCCGACCGAAGAAAAAAATCTCACGGTCTATGGCCAGGTGCAAATGCCCGGTGTGCAGGCCTATCGCCGGGGCATTACGGTCCAGGATTTACTGCGACAGGCAGGAGGGCCATTGCCCAGCGCCGATCTGGGGGCGGTGCGCATCAGCCGCATGCACACCAGTGGGGAGCTGCGCACGCTCAAGGAAATCAATTTGCAAGAGTGGCTGCAGGGCAAGAACCGCGACGGTGAAACCCAGTTGGAGCCGGGCGACATTTTGTACATTCCCGAGACCTTTTTTAGCGTGCGCAATATTATGGAACTGACCACCTTGGTGGTGGGGGCCTTGGGTATCGTCAGTGTGGTTTTAAACCTGAGTCGCCCCCAATGAAGCCTGAACTGCTCTTGCCTCAATTCATGCTCTTTCTCAGGCGTTACAGTCTGTTTATCTTGTTTACAGCACTGCTGGGCACGTCTCTGAGCTGGGCCAGCGTCAAATACCTCGTCACGCCCATTTATGCCGCCCAGACCAGCCTCTTGATTCTGCCGAGCCAAAGCAAAGGTCAATTGGGTCCGATGTTGAATCAATTGGAATCCCAATTGGAGATGCTCGGCCCTCTGCGTTCGGTGATCGGTGGCCAGCATTTCAGCTCCTCACTCAAAGATCTGGTCAGCATTTTAAACAGCCGCAGCCTGGCTGAAGAGGTTTTGGCCCGCTACCCCCGTTTGCAGGTTTTGCCCGAAGCCTTAAAAGAGCTGAAAAAGCACAAAAAAGGCCAGCCCAAACAGGTGATCTTGGCCTGGTTGCTCAAACAGGTCGAAATCCTCTCGCCCGATGGCAAAGATGGCACCCTGCGCATTCAGGTCAAATTGAGCGACCCCCAATTGGCGGCAGACGTGGCCAATACCTATGTCGAAAAATTGGAGTTCTTCGTGCGCAAATTGATCACCCAGGACGCCAACGAACACCAAATTTACCTCGAAAAACAACTCAAAACCATGGGCACCTCGCTGCAATTGGCCGAAGAAGAATTGTTGGCCTATCAGCGCAAACACCGTCTGATCTCCCTCGATGACGAAGTCAAACAGTTGATCGGCCAATTGGCCGAACTCGAAGCCGAAGAAGTGAGTGCCCGTGCCGCATACAAAGAAACCCAGGCCAAATTGGCCCGCTTGGAAAACCAATCGACGGAACTCAATCCCAATTGGTCTGAAATGGCCAATCAACTGGAATTGAGCAGTGCAGGCTTGAACGTGCGCCAAAAAGAAATCAAACGGGCACGGGGCAAATACGAGCGTCTCTTGGCTGCTTTGCCCAACCAGGCTTTGGGTCTGGCCCGTTTAGAGCGCAAAATTACCTTGCAAAACCAGCTCTATGTCTTACTCAGCCAGCAGACCCAAGCTGCCCAACTGGAGGCCGCCCGCAACCCCCCCCTGTTCAAAGTGCTTGATAGTGCCATTCCTGCTGATGAGCCTGTTTTCCCCGTCATTCCTGTGGTCCTTGTCATATCTGGTATCATATCTATAGGCTTGGGAGGATCGCTTTCCTTGCTACACTTTGCAACGCATCACACCAAGGAGCTTGCTCATGCTGAAACGTAAACTGTTCGCGGCTTTGATCCTTATTACTCTGTTGGTGGCCTGTGCCAAAAGCGGCCCCACTATCAGCAATGAAGAAAAAAAATACTATCAGGATCTGGAATCAGCTCACAGCGAACTCGAAAAAATTCGCAGTTTTGTGGGCTCTGATAAAATCAGCAAGGCCCGCTATAAAATTCGCTTAGAAGAAATTCGTCCCACCACTCAGCGGGTTTTGGCCAATTATCAGTCTTCAGAATTTGCAGAGAAAGAGTCTTATCGCGCCGTTTTGCGCGCCTATGAGAGCTATTTGGTGGCCCGCAAAATGTGGGAAGAAGACAAAGGCATGGCCCTGGTCAATGAGCGCATGGCCGAAGGCAGTATCTGGCTTAAAAAGGCTTCAGGCTTTATCGCCCAAGAACAAAAAGGTGAGCCTACAGAGGAGAATCAGGAGAAGCAGGAGAAAAAGTAGATGGTTTCAAGCAAACTGTCCGATTATCCTGAGTCTGTTACCCTGGTCGAAGTGGGCCCCCGCGATGGCCTGCAAAATGAAGCCCGGATTTTGCCCACTGCAGATAAAGTTAAGTTGATAGAAATGCTGACTGCATGCGGTCTGAAAAAAATTGAAATAGGCTCTTTTGTGCGCGCCGACCGCATTCCGCCTTTGGCAGATACCGACAAGGTAGCAACCCTATTGCCCCCAAATCCAAATGTTTATTCGGCCCTGATTCCCAACGCACGGGGCCTGGCACGGGCCCAAGAGGCGGGTCTGAGTGAAGTGGCGATTTTTATGTCGGTCACCGAAAGCCACAACCGCAGCAATATCAACCGCAGCACCCAAGAGGCTTTGGTAGGCTACCAGGCCTTGGTTAAACAGGCTTTGGCGGAAGGCTTGCGCGTGCGGGCCTATCTCTCCACGGTCTTTGGCTGTCCTTATGAAGGTGCCGTCAGCCCCGAACAGGTCAGGCCCTTGGTCAGTGCCTTGCTCGAAACGGGAGTTTACCAGGTGTCTCTTGGTGACACAATTGGCATTGCCCACCCCCTGCTGGTTGCCGAAATCCTCGAGGCCCTGCTGCCAGAAGCCCCGATTGAGGCCTTGGCCCTGCATTTACATGATACCCGCGGCACCGCTCTGGCCAATGCCTTGATGGGTCTGCAAATGGGCATTCGCGTCTTTGATACTGCTGTCGGTGGCCTGGGTGGCTGCCCTTATGCCCCAGGCGCTTCAGGAAATCTGGCCACTGAAGATTTGGCGTATATGCTCAATGCGATGGGCATAGAAACGGGTATCGACCTAGATAAACTCGTCAAAGCCAGCCATTTTCTCGAAAAAAGTCTGGGCAAAAAACTGTCTAGTAAATATTCACAAACGATTCCCCTTCAGGAGTAAATCTGTGTTCAACAAAAAAACCGTTTCTTTTCACCGTCTGATTCAAACCGCTTTTTGCTCGGCCTTGGCCATCGCAGGGTTGCAAAGTGTGGCTTCAGCCCCTGCCCTGGCCTGGTGGGACACCGGCCATATGATTACGGCCCAAATTGCCCACGATGCGCTCAAACCCGAAGTGCGGGCCGAAGTCGATCGCCTGATTCGCAGCCTGGATGTGGCCGAAACCACCCCCGAACGGCGCCATTTTGTGCCCGCTTCGGTTTGGATGGATGAAACCAAAGCGCGGGGTCTGAAAAGCATGGACCCCTGGCATTATGCCAATTTGCCTTATAACCCTGACGGGCTGCCGAGTCTCAACGCCATACCCGACAGCAATATTTTGTCCCAGATTGAATTGCTCAGCAAAACCCTCGAAAATCCCAAAGCCGGGGACTTCGAAAAGGCCTTTGCTCTGCGCTGCTTGATTCATTTGGTGGGAGATATCCATCAGCCTTTTCATGCCGTCAGCCGCTCCAACCATGAACACCGTGAGGGCGACCAGGGCGGGAATTTGGTCAAAATCGAAGGCGCGCCCCAAACCAATTTGCACTCTTTTTGGGACAGCACCGCGAATTATTTCCCTTCGGTGCGCTCAGAAAACTGGAAACCTGCAATTCCCGGCATGGCCGCAGAAGTACTTAAGCTTTGGCCCAAAGCCAAACTTCGGGCTTCGCTGGATTATGCCCCGATTCAATGGTCGATTGAGAGTTACCACTTGGCAGTCAAAAATGGCTATGAGGCCCTGCCTGCTTCAGGCCCCATTTCAGCTGAATACATCCGCACAGCCCAGGAAATCTGTCTTGAGCGGCTCTCATTGGGTGGGTACCGTTTGGCGGAGCTGTTAAATACCCGTCTGCAAAAACGGCCCCAGTAAAGGCCAAACAAAGATAATGAACAGGTAAAATAAGCATTAAAGTTTGGGTTTTCCCATTGAAATGCCGCATGGGAAATGATTCAATAAACGTATCCCCCAGAAATAGCACAGAGATTATTAGAGGAGTCCCACCATGAAACGCCACCTTATCGCCGCCAGCGCCATTGCCCTCGCAGCCCTGCCCGCTTGTCAGTCCGTCGCCCCCAATCTCCAAGCGATGTCAGCCCTGCGCCCAGGGATGCAAGCTGGGATGCAAGCGCCAGCTCAATTTCAATCTTTTAATACCGGCGCCCGCAATGGCGATTGGTTGGCCACACTGCCCCCCCAATTGCAGCAGTATTATGCCCCTGCCCGTGGCAAAACTGGCATGGACCTCTTCAAAACCCTGAGCCAAATTGCAGCAAAAAATCACCGCCCCCTGGGTTATAACGAAGCCAAATCGTATATGTACGCTGCAGTAGACCAAGTCTCTCCTCCGCAAAGAACGGGCGCTCCCGCTGGTGTGCTCGATCATTATTCTTATGTCTTTGTCGCTGGCCAAGGTGGCAATGGCAATATCTACCTCGAAAATGGTGATGAAAACCGCGATGGTTTGCAAAAAGACTTTATCAATTGCGAACACACCTGGCCCCAGTCCTTTTTTAACAAAGTTGACCCCATGGTCTCTGATTTGCACCACCTCTTTCCGACCTTGAGCAAACCCAATGCCATGCGCAGCAATTTCCCCTTTGGCATGTCGACAGGCCGCACCATCGTCTATTCCACCGCCACGGGCTCAAAGCTCGGCGTGATCGACAAAACCGGCAAATTGCCCCCCCAAGAAATCACCCGGATTATGAACCTGCCTTACGAGCAGCAGCCCCAAGACATCATCCGCAATAATTTTGACATTGTCTTTGAGCCGCTGAATGCCCAAAAAGGCAATACCGCTCGTGCCATGATGTATTTTTACCTGCGCTACCACACCCAAGACATCTGGGCGGGCCGGGTCAACAAAAATGAGTTCTGGACCAGCAAGGTACCCACCTTTATTGAGTGGGCCGACAAAGTCGATCCCATTGATCCCCAGGAGCGCAAACGCCACGAACTGGCCGCTCAGAAACAGGGCAATCGTAATCCCTTTGTCGATATCCCCAATCTGGCCAGTTTGCTCGGCCCTGCCGTTTTCCAAGCCAATTAACCCCTTTACAGCCCGCCCGATCAGATGTGATGATGCTCGCGGGCTGTGATCTTTTTTTGAAGGAATTGAAAATGAAAATTTATACCCGCACCGGAGACCAAGGTCAGACGGGGCTGTGGGGAGGGCGGCGAGTGCCCAAACACGATCTGCGCATTCAGGCCTATGGCACGGTAGACGAGTGCAATTCCCTGCTGGGTCTGGCCCAAACAGTTTGTCCAAGCGAATTAAATGCGCCCCTGACGGCCTTGCAAAACACCCTCTTTGTGCTGGGTGCAGATCTGGCAAGCCCCGAAGCCAGTAGCGAAGAGGGCGTTAAAAGATCGACTGCCATTCCCCGCATTTTGCCCGCAGATGTCGATCTCCTCGAAAAGTGGATCGACGAATGGGAAGCCCACTTGCCCCTGCTGAGTAATTTTATTTTGCCGGGTGGCTCTCCAGCTGCTGCTTGGCTGCATCTGGCCCGTACCGTCAGTCGCAGGGCTGAACGCATGACAGTGGCGCTGGCAGAAGCCGAGCCGATTAATCCCCAGGCCCTGATCTGGCTCAATCGCTGCTCAGATTTGCTCTTTGTGATGGCGCGTTATGCCAACTTTTTAAATGGCCAAGTGGATGTGCCTTGGCAAAAGCCTGAATAGACATGAGTCTGTGCTTAAAAATCGTAGCGCAGGCTCAAATTAAACACATCTTTGAGATAGCTGCGGCTGACAGAATAATCGTCGGGTGTGATATTCGAGACATTGGTGGTGCGGGTATATCTGCCTTGCAATTTGAGCTCTTTGCTCAGCGGCCACTCCATTTGCAGATAAAAACTCAGGCGTGTATCGGCCCTTAATTTTTCGACTGAACGCGCGTTTAACTCTTGGCGGGGCAAAGACAAACCCGTCAAAGGATCCACCCCGATCAAATACTGGCTAACCAAATCGGGCTGGGTATAGTCGATAAAATCTATGCGGCTGCCCAACTCAAACAAGACCGGTCCAACCGGAAAGCCAAACCCCAAACCGACCTGATGGGCCACCCGCGAATTGGCAAAGCGGTAATCGACTTCAAAAAAATTGTTTTGGGACTGCAATTCGCGCCGCAATAGATTGTCGCGGGCATAGACCTGAACCCAATCATAGCCAAAGCGCAACCAGGTCTTGCTGCCCCAAAGGTAGATATATTGCTCCAGCCCCAATTGGTGATTGAGGTTATCGCGTTCGCGAAATTCGGGAAAAATCTCGCCCCCCAGGGCAAAACTCAGGCGTGAGACGAGCCGCTCACTGGCATACCAAGTCAAGACCGGGCGAGCTGCCGCCCCCCAGGAAAAGGGTTTGCCACCCAGCCACTGGGCATCGGCCTGGCTGGTGAGGCTCAAATCCAGGCTGTCGGAGAGTGCAAAGCGATTGAGCAGGCTCAAGGAATGCAATTGCAGGTTGTAATCTGCGCTGTTCAGATTCAACGTTTGTTGATTGCCCAGTCCCAAATACTGCTGTAAATAGAGGTTATACCGCAACCCCCACTCTGGCAGCCATTGGTACCCCAAGGCCAGATTCAGCAGCAGACCTGAATCTATCAAATTGCCTGCCGCACTGGCCCCGGCAGGCAATTGGGTGGTATTGTCGGTGGGGCCGCCAAAGTTGACGTTGGTATCAAAGATGCTGCCGAGCAGCAATGAACCAAAGAAGGGCTTCTGGGGTAGATTTTGCGCCAGCTTATCAATCACATCCAGGGTCAATTGGGCCTGAGTCGCAATTTCGGAGCCGGGTTCTAATTGTAAAACAGCCTGAAAGTGTTGCCGCGCTGCTTCAAAATTCTGAACCTGTACCTGGCTGGCCCCCAAATAATAATGCAATTCGCCTGAATTGGGCAAAAAGCGCAAAGCCACCTCCAATTGCAGGATGGCTTCCGCAAATCGCCCCTCTTGATAGGCCTTGAGCCCCTCCTGATAGGCCCCGCTTTGGTCACGCAGGGTGAGCAAAAGTTGTTCTTCTGCCGCCTGCTTTAATTCTGATGAACTTTGTGGATCGGCAATAACCTTGTTGAGATAGTCCTGGGCATATTCGAGGGAACGGGAATAATAATAGGCCATGCCCAGCGAAAAATGAAGATTGGGAGGTGGGGTCTGCCAGCGTTTCTCGGCCTGTTCAAAGGCCTCCAAAGCAAAGGAATAGAGCCGCAGATTATAATAGGCCAGCCCCAAGTAAAAATAGACAGGGGCATAATATTCCGAGACCTCTGCCGAATCTATCGCCTCAGGCTCCTGGGCCAAGACCTGTAAAGACAGGCGCAGGGCAGTTTCATTCTCGCCGTTTTGCAGGGCTTCGGTGGCCTCTTCCTGTAGGTGGATCAGTTGGGCGGTGGCAACGAGCACCTGCAGACTTTCCAAGGCTGTCTCGGGCTGTGACCAACCCAGACTCTCAGCAGTATAAGCCAGGGCTTCCAAGAGCGGGTTGGGGGGGGATTGTGGCTGATAGCGTTCTTCATGTTCTTGCGCGGCTGCGGGTGCTGTCAAACCCAAAAACACAAAAAAGACCGCCAGTGCTTGTTTTATCATGGCGGTCCCGCTTTCAATCGCTTATTTTTGGCCGTATGCAGCCAAAAGGTCCACAAAGGTTTTGAGCTCATCGGGGCGATTCATTTCCGTCACAGTCACCAAAAATTGGTTTTCCAGACCCGGAAACCAAGTTGAGAGTTTGAGACCCGGCAGGCAATCAGCGGCATTGAGCCAGGCAAAGAGGTCATCCAGAGAATGGCGGGTTTTTACGACAAACTCGTGGAAAAAAGGCCCTGGCGCTGCCAGCTCGTAATCAGGTAGCGCATCAATTTGCGCAGCCAGTCCATGGGCCTGTTTGAGGCAGATAGTTGATAATTCTTGCAGGCCAGCTTGGCCCAGCAAACTCAACCAAATTGTGGCAGTCAATGCCATCAGGCCCTGATTGGTACAGATATTGCTGGTGGCCTTTTCGCGGCGGATATGCTGCTCGCGGGTCTGCAAAACCAGGGTAAAGGCCCGTTTGCCATCTTGGTCTTGGGCCAATCCACACATTCTGCCGGGCATTTGGCGCAAATGCACTTCGCGCGCCGTCAAAAACCCGAGGTAGGGCCCGCCCAGGCTCAGGCTATTGCCAAAGGACTGGGCTTCGCCACAGACCAAATCTGCGCCCAAATTGCCGGGGGCTTCGAGCAGACCCAAAACAGTGGGGTCGGTCATGACCACGATCAGCAGTCCTTTGCGCGCGTGCACCCAGTCGGCACAGGCCTGAATATCTTCGAGTTGGCCAAAGAAATTGGGGTATTGCACGATCAATGCCGCAGGTGCATCAGCGCTCGCGCTGACACTTTCGAGACCTGCCAGATCGGTTGTATAATCACGCAAATTGGATTCTGTCAGGCTCAGACCTGTTGCCTCGGCATAGGTTTTAAGTACCTCGCGGTATTCGGGATGCACGGCTTGTGAGACAAGGATACCGTCGCGTTTGGTGATCCGGTGGGCCATCATCATGGCCTCAGCGGCAGCTGTCGCACCTTCGTAAGACGAGGCATTGGCAATTTCCATGCCCGTGAGTGTGCAGAGCAGGGATTGAAATTCGTAGATCACCTGCAGCGTGCCCTGGCTGACCTCGGCCTGATAGGGGGTATAAGCCGTGAGAAATTCCGAGCGCGAGGCCAGGGTGTCTACCGCAGCGGGAATAAAGTGGTGGTAAGCCCCTCCGCCGATAAAACTCAATTGAGACGCCACAGGGCGACAATTTTTTTGGCGAATTTCCAACTCACGCAGCAATTCCAACTCGCTCAAAGCAGGGGGCAATTGCAATTCAAAGTCTTGCAAGCTCTGGGGAATGGGATCAAAGAGCTGCTTCTGGTTCTGCATGCCCAGGCTGGCCAGCATCTCTGAGCGCTCTTGGTTTGTGTGGGCCAAATAGGCGAGACTCATGCCAAACCTTCCAAATACCCCTGATAACCAGCAGCATCCATACATTGGGCCACTTCTTCAGGCTTTGAAAGTTCCAATTTGAGCATCCAACCCAGGGCCTGGGGATCTTCGTTGACTTTTTCGGGCTGGGCGTCGAGATCGGCATTGATCGCCAGCACTTTGCCACTCAGGGGCGCATAGAGTTCGGACACGGTTTTGACCGATTCAATTTCGCCAAAGCTTTCGCCTTTGCTGAGTTCACGGCCCACTTCGGGCAATTGCACAAAGGTAATTTCGCCCAATTGATCGACGGCATAAGGGGTGATCGAAACGGTGGCTTGATTGCCATCCAGCTCGAAACATTCGTGGGAAGATGTGTAATAATACGCGGACATTTATAGCGATCTCCTGTAAAAGGGTAAGTTTGTGGGTTCAATTGACATGCGCTGCCCACGCAAGTCCATTTCCAAGTCTGAGGCCTGGGCATAGGCTTCGGGGGTTACCAAAGCCAGACCAATGGGTACGCCCAAGGTGGGGGAGAGACTGCCACTGGTGACCACACCGACCGCTTGCTCACCCAACCAGAGGGTATAGCCTTGGCGCGGCGCGCGGCGGGTGCCCGGCAGTTTAAAGCCCAGGCGTTTTTTGCTCAGACCTTGATCTTTTTGCGCTTGCAGGGCTGCTTTGCCGAGAAAGTCTTGGGCTTTGTCCAATTTGACGCTCCAGCCCAAACCCGCTTCAAGCGGAGAGGTTTGTTCATCAAGTTCGTGGCCATACAGTGCCATCGCAGATTCCAATCGCAGGGTATCGCGGGCACCCAATCCACAGGGACGGATGCCTTCGCCCTGTCCGGCGCTGAGCAATTGATTCCAGAGGGTGGAAGCCTGCTCTGGGGCCACAAAGATCTCAAAGCCATCTTCGCCCGTGTACCCGGTGCGGGCCAAAAGCAGAGAATAGCCCAATTCATCTGTCTGGGTCAGATAAAACGTCGGCAGTTCTTTTAAACCGGTATCAGGCAAAAGGCGCGCCAATAAGCTCACGGCTTTGGGGCCTTGCAAAGCCAAAATACAGCTCTGGGCCGAGCGGTTTTCGAGCACAACGCCTTCTGCAGGCAAATGGCTTAAAAACCAATTCCAGTCTTTTTCGCGGTTGGAGGCATTGACCACGATCTGGAATTCTGTTTCTGCCAAGCGGTAGATCAGCAGATCGTCGAGGGTGCCTCCCGCTTGGTTGAGAATCTGGGTATACAGGGCCTGTTTGAGTTTGAGATTGCTCACCCGGTTGGGCACCATGCTTTCGAGCCAAGCCAGGGATTCTGGCCCAGAGACAGCAAAGGTGCCCATATGGGAGACGTCAAAGAGCCCCACAGCTTGGCGCACGGCTTGGTGTTCGTCGGTAATACCGCTGTATTGCACAGGCATATCCCAACCCCCAAAATCGACCATGCGGGCCCCAAGTGCCACATGGGCAGCGTGCAGAGCGGTTCTGTTTAACCCAGGCAATTCAGTCATTTTAGACCCCGTACCAGCCGGTAATCGGCGAGGCTTCGTTTAACTCGACATAGACGTTTTTGGTTTCGGTATACATCTCCAACGCGCCCATGCCCAGTTCCCGGCCAAAGCCACTCTGTTTGTAGCCGCCAAAAGGGGCTTCGACAGGCAGGATATTGTAGGTATTGATCCAGACATAACCTGCCTGAATCATGCCTGCAAAATTATGGGCCCTGCGCACGTTTTCGGTCCAGACTGCTGAGACCAAACCATAGGGAATTTCATTGACCAAACGCGCAGCTTCGGCGTCGTCTTTGAAGCGGATCACCGAAAGCACAGGTCCAAAGATTTCTTCTTGGGCAATGCGCATACTGTTTTTGACATCGCTAAAGATCGTGGGCTGGACAAAATAGCCTTTAAGCTCATCGCGCAGATGTTTGCCGCCAAAAGCCAGTGTTGCGCCCTCTGCTTGGCCAATTTGGATATAGCTATTGACCTTGTCGAATTGCTCAGCGGAGACCAGCGACCCAATCTGAGTGGTATTTAAAGTGGGATCTCCCACCCGCAACTGGGCCAATTTGCCCACCAGTTTTTCGACAAAGGCATCGTAGACGGAATCTTGCACAAACAGGCGTGAACCAGCCGTGCAGATTTGACCTTGGTTAAAATATATTGCAAACAGGGCGCCATTGACGGCCTGATCGAGATTGGCATCGGCAAAGACCACATTTGGCGATTTTCCCCCAAGTTCGAGGGAAACGCGTTTGAGCGTACCAGCGGCATTGATCATCACTTGGCGGCCCACTTCGGTCGAGCCTGTAAAGGCGATTTTGTCCACACCCGGATGTTTGACCAGGGCTTCGCCAGTGCTGCCATCGCCAGTCACGACATTGACCACACCATCGGGCACGCCCGCCTGTTTAAACAACTCTGCCAGACGCAGGGCGGTCAGGGGGGTCTGTTCGGCGGGTTTGAGCACCACAGAATTGCCAGCAGCCAGTGCAGGTGCGAGTTTCCAGGTGGCCATCATGATCGGGAAATTCCAGGGGATGATCTGGCCACAGACGCCAATCGGCTCTTTTAAGGTATAGGTCAGGGCGCCAGGTACGGGGACAGCCTGGCCACCAATCATGCGGGCGGCTGAAGCATAATAGCGGAAGGCATCAATCGACATCGGCAGGTCGATAAAGCTGCTTTCATTGATCGGTTTGCCGTTGTCTTGGGTTTCGAGGGCTGCCAAGCTGGGCAGGTTTTCTTGCATCAAATCGGCCATGCGGTTGAGGATAATGCTGCGCTGAGCGGCGGGCATTTTGCTCCAGACGCCACTTTCGTGGGCTTTGCGGGCCGCTTTGACGGCACGGTCGACGTCTTGCTCATTGCCATGGGCGACATGGGCAATGACTTCGCCTGTGGCGGGGTTGATCGATTCAAAGGTCTGCTCGGACTGGGGAGCCACCTCTTCGCCGTTGATAAAAAGATGGTATTGCTGGGGAGAAGCCTGAGTCATGACACACCTCACCGAGATAGTAAATTTGGGGCCAATCTGGGTGGTTGAATCTGGGTGTTGAACAGGCCCACTCAAACTGGTCTAATCCAGGGGGCAGTATATCATAAGCACAACTTGCTATCTATGAATTAAAGGGCTTGGAAGTGGTCTGCTGTGCAGCAGGGGCCACAGGCGTGTAAAATACCTTAAAAAGCAACTCCAAAAAGCAATTCCAAAAAGCACTTAACAAGCATGACAGATATCACCGCCGCTTTTACCAGTCTCCTGACCTTGATTGAACTTGGGGGAGGATTTACCCTGCCCCTTTTTGCCGCCTCCATTTTGACCGGGGGCTTGGTGTTGGAACAGGTCTGGTTCAGTTTTTTATCGGGACGTCGCCTGCGCAAGCTGATGATTAACCCCACCCAAATCAAGTTGATCAAAGGCATGGACATGGTCTCGCGGATGGTCACGGCCCTGCGCACCTGCCTGAATGCCACCGAAGAAGAGCAAAAACGTGTGCTCGACCGGGTCTACCGCCATTTTGAACGCCGCATAACCTGGCTGAATTTTATGGCGGCTGTGGCCCCGCTGTTGGGACTGCTCGGCACCGTGGCAGGCATGATTCGGATTTTTTCGACTGTGGCCGCGAGCAAACCCAAAAACCCCTTGGCCGATCTCTCTGGCGGCATCAGCGAAGCCCTCTTTGCCACCGGTGGTGGCCTGGTGATCGCCATTATCGCCGCTTTGGCCTATCATTATTTGAGCAATCGCCTTGAAGTGCAGGGCGAAGCGATGGCCGAGTGGTTCAGCCAGTACCGGAACAAACTGAGCTGATGCAGATCGACATATGCACCCTTTTCCCGGATTTTTTTTCGGGACCTTTACAGTCCAGTATTCTCAAACGCGCCCAAGAAAGTGACCGGGTTCAGTTTCAATTGCACAATATCCGCGATTGGAGCAACGACAAACACCACACCGCCGATGATCGTCCCTTTGGCGGCGGGCCCGGTATGGTGCTCAAGCCCGAACCCATTTTTGAGATGTTGGAAAGCCTGGCCTTGCCCGCAGGCACCCCCGTCATTCTGACCAGCCCACGCGCGCCGCTCTTTGGCCAACGCGATGCCGAAAAACTGGCCCAAGCCCCCCATTTGGTCTTTCTCTGCGGCCATTACGAAGGCATTGATGAACGGGTCTGTGAACAGCTCTGTACCCATGCCTATTCAATTGGCAGCTATGTCTTGACAGGCGGCGAACCCGCCACCTTGGTGATGGCTGATGCGATTGTGCGCCTGATTCCCGGTGTGGTGGGCTGTGCCGACTCGGTCGTGCAGGATTCTTTTAGTGAAAATTTGCTCGATTGCCCCCATTACACGCGGCCTGCCAAGTTTCGCGATTGGGAGGTGCCCGACGTCTTGCTCAGTGGCAATCACGCTGAAATCGCCAAGTGGCGACGCAAAGAACAGGTTTTGGCCACCTACAAATACCGCCCGGACCTCTTGGCCCAGGCCACGTTGACACCCGCTGAAACGGCCCTATTGCAAGCCTTAAAAGAGGAAAATACCCCATGATGAGACAAAGTCTGAGAGTGCTTTTGGGCGTCTGCCTGAGTTTCTCGCTGATTCAAGGCTGTGCCTCAAGCCAGCAACCCGAGCGCAGGCCCCTGCCCCAATTGGATTTGCCCAATCAAAAAAGTGTCATCGAACAGACAGCCCGGCAGTTTATTGCGGGCTTCTACAATAAAAACCAAGAACAGGTGATGGGCCTGAGTGGCTACCCCTTTTATATGGACGACGGCGGGATTTTAACCTATCCCGAAGAGTGGAAAGCCGCGCTGGACTATCTCTTTATCATTCCCAGCACCTATCCCCACCAAATCAAATCTGTGCAGATCATGACCGGGCCCGAAATCCCCAGCATCAATGCCCAGGTTTGGAGCCGCCTGCTCGAACTCAGATACCACCAAAAAATCTATGTCTATGCCGATGTCTTGCTGACCACCCCCAAAGGGCCCTTTTCGGAAAAAGTGCTGCTGATTCTTGACCGCGACCCCGACGATTTGAGTTGGAAAGTGCTGGGCTTTTTTAGCTGATGTTACTCAAACCCAGCTCAGGTGTGATTTTGAAAGGGGTGGGCCATGCCCTGCCCGCGCAGGCTGTCAGCAATGCCGAGCTTTTGGCTGGCACCGACTTGCCGATCACCCCCGAGTGGATTGAGCGCCGGATTGGCGTCCAAAACCGCTACCGTGTGGCTCCCGAACAGGCCACCTCTGATCTGGCGATTGCCGCTGCGCAAATGGCCTTGGCCCATTCAGGCATCGACCCCACAGAAATTGACCTGATCGTGCTCTCCACGATCTCCCCAGATCATCCCAATCCCTCGACTGCCTGCGCTGTGCAAGCCGGTCTGGGCCTGTCTGAAACCGGCTGCCCCTGTTTGGACATCTCCGCTGCCTGCAGTGGCTTTCTCTATGCCTTGGACATCGGCACCCGCCAAATTTTGACCGGGGCCCGGCATGTGCTGGTGATCTCCGCTGAAATCCGCTCGCGCTTTACCAATCCCCGCGACCCGGCCACCTATCCGATTTTTGGCGATGGCGCTGCTGCGGTGGTCTTGAGCCCAGGACCGGCTGGCACCGGGGTTTTGGGCCTGCAATTGCTGGCCGATGGCCGGGGTTATTATTCGGTGCATATTCCCGCTGGCGGCAGCCGCTTGCCGGCTTCGGCTCAAACTGTGGCTTTGGACCAGCATTTTATTAAAATGGAAAACGGCGAACAAATATTCTTTCAGGTGGTCGAAGGCATGAGCCAATACACCACGGCGTTTTTAAGCGCCCTGGGCACTTCCCTCGATGATGTGGATTTTCTGATTCCCCACCAGGCCAATTTGCATATTCTCAAAGAAGTGGGCCGCCGCCTGGCGTTGCCCCCTGAAAAACTGCTGAGCAATATTGCGCGCGTCGGCAATACCTCTTCGGCCTCGATTCCGCTCTGTCTGTCTGAGTCCCTGCAAGCAGGGGTACTCAAACCGGGTCACAAGGTCTGTTTGGTCGCCGCCGGAGCCGGTCACACCGGCGGCTTGGCGCTGATTCAGCTTTAATCGAAGTCAGGGATTTCGATATCAACAGGATCCACGGGGTCAGCGGGCTGACAGGGCGGGGGGCTCGGGGGGGCCGTGCCTGGGCACTGTCCATCGGGCGGATTGTTGTGCTGAGCCGCATATTGCAAGCGATTGTATTCACTTTCAAAAGCCGCGCCCAATTCAGGGGCCTTTTCGACGATTACAAAGCTTTCGTTGTTGCTTTTCTCGGCATTTTTGGAGAAATTATACGAGCCAGTGATCACGGTCTCCCCGTCAATAATCATGACCTTGTTGTGTAACAGGGCCTCGTTGCCATCAATAAAGACCTGCATGCCCGTGCGTTTGAGGGGCCAATAGAGAGAATACTGCCCTTTGCTCAGGCAGCGGTCAAAGACGCCGCGCACATCCAGACCCGCTTGCTGTTTGCCACTGAGAATCTCACCCAGCTGGGGATCTGTCAGCGAGAAAGTCAAAAAGTGAATGCTCTTGCGGGCATTTTGCAAAGCGGCGACAACGGCTTCTTGGCCACCGCCACGGGGGGAAAAGTAGGTTTTAACAGCTGCGCCTTGGAGATCCACAATCGGATTGATCACTGCGCGCGGGGGGCCAAAATTCCTGGCCATAAATAATTGTTCAAATTCGTAGGTATAATTGGCCGCCAGGGGGGCCGAAACCAGCGTTAAGGCGGTATTGTTGTGGCGAAAGAGGCTGCTGCTGGTTAAATTGGTGGAACCCATCCAGACCCGCATGCGGTCGGCCACCATAAATTTGTGGTGCATCAGGCCTGAGCGCTGGTCGGAGACAATCGGAATTCCGGCATTGAGCAGGTCTTGCAAAACCTTGCGCATTTGCCCGTTGGGCTGGGGGCAGGGATTGGCTTCTTCGCCCATATTGTCGCTTTCCGTCACCAAACGCACGTTGACGCCGCGCTGTTTGGCGCGAATCAAGGCCTGGACCATCATCGGCTCGCGGATATCGTAAAAGGCCCCATCGAGACTCGCTTGGGCGGAATTGATCAGATTGAGCAATTCTTGGGCTGGGCCTTGGCTATCGGCCCGTGCCAAGGGCTCGTTTTCGGCAACCGTGGGCAAATAGGCTCTGACAAAACTTGCTGTGATTGCATTCTTGCGGAGGTTGGTAAGATTGGATCGGTTGGTTGGATTAGATTGGGCATTTAAAGCCGTTGGAAAACGCGGGTTTTGGGCCGAACGGGAGAGCGGCTGACAGGCACTGAAAGCCAGCAGCAGGGCCAATAAACTCAAAGGTAAAGGTGAGTTGGTATTCCGCATAAGCTTATTATAACCCAGTTTTTTTGCATTGGCACATACCTAAATGTGAATCCATCACATATAATGGAAGATATCCCCCTCTCTTGGAGTTGAGCAAAATGGTCACTGCACTGTCGTCTCAAGTAACCTCCCAAGTGGCAAGCCAAGTCGCTGCCACTGCGCCTGGCGTCACGCCCCCTCACAATGGCTGGCTGGACCTATTGGCCTTTTTCCTCACCATGGGACTTGTTGCAATCTTTACCTGGTTGCTTACAGGGCGCTACCGCAGCCAACAGATCCAAGAGCCCGTCCGACTTTCTCACCCGGAACTCAGTCCGGCCATGCCCCTGCGTTCAGAAGAAAAAGCCGCCAGCGAAGAAATTGAACTCTGGCGTTCTCGGCTGGAATACCTCTATCTGGATGTGCCTGCGGTCGATCCCCGTGGGCCCGAAAAAATAGAGCCTTCAGACTAACGTTTGCTCTGGCAAGAGCGGACTAGCCGTTGCTCAGCTGAAAGACCTTGCCCTTGTCGTTAATCCAAGCGCCCGTTTTATTGAGACCGTAAATGGCATACCGGCCATAATTGCTGCCCGGCACCGTCCGGCGGTAAATCACTTGCCCCAGACAGGCAGCTCCGCCTGGCCCACCAAAGACCCCTGTATCTGTGGTTGAAGCTGGCGTTGAGGTGCCTCCCGCGACCACTTCGGCCAGGCCGCAGGCAATTGGTGTCGTTCTGCAAAGAGACCGTTACACCGGTGAAGGGGTTTGAATAATCTTTGTTATAGTCTTGGGCCACGGCTTCAGTTTGAATCGAGACGTACGAATTGGGGTATTGGCCACCCCAATCCACACCATAGGTCTCAATCATCGTTTGAAAGGTGTGCATATTCGATTTAACACTCGAAATTTTGGCCCGGTCTTGGGCCCCAATAAAATTGGGCAGGGCAATTGCCACCAAAATGCCAATAATCACAATCACAACCATCAACTCAATCAGCGTAAATCCACGCTGAGGCGTGCGTTTAATCATAAAAATCCATCCCTGGCTTAGCTTTTCGAATACATTCGTGGTATTCTTATGCGTTTTTAATTCCCAGTTCTTGAAAATTGCAAACGCCCAGGGATGAATATGAGTGAAATAGGAGGGATTTCCCTCAGTCTTTAAACAGGCTCTCCAATTTGACCTCTTCGACCTCTCCCAATGCTTTGAGGGCATTGAGGTCGATCTTGGTCTTGTCGCCGACCACGGTAAAGGTCAAAGGTTGGCTGGCCACTTTTTGGTTGAGATACTCAAAAAGCTGATCGAGGGTGAGCTTGGGCAAACGGCTGAACTCTTCGGGCCGGGGATCTTTGTCGAGCCCCAAGTCTGACCAATACTGAAAGCGGCCCAAAACGCCTGAATAGTCGATCACTTCAGAGCGGTAGCGGTTTTCCAAGGCCCGCATCGCCCGCTCAAAATGGCTGGCAGATTTGGGGGGAGATTTCATCAATGAGACAAAGAGTTTGAGGGCCTCAACGGTTTTGTCGGCCTGGGTGCCAATATACCCCATCATTTGGTCCTGATCGCCCAAACGGCTGCCCTGGAGGTAATAAGACCAGGTCGAATAGGCCAGGGCCCTTGCCTCACGCACCTCTTGGAACATCACCGCACCCATGCCGCCGTCCATATACTCATTATAGAAGCTGGTCAGCAGCATCTCTTCGGGTTTGACGCTCTGACCGGGCACCACCAGGTCAATCTGGCTCTGGACACTGGGGTTGTCGAGAAAATAGATTTTGACAGCTTGGCTGTTGCGCTTGAGCAAAGCCAGTTCCGGCGCTTGGCGGGGATTGAGCAGAGGCACGCTGATCTGGGTGGGTTGGTGGTGGCTGTGCAACAGCTTTTCGACCTGGGCACGGGGCAATTGGCCGGTGTAATAGAGCTTGAAGTTTTGTTTGCGCAATTGATCTCTGAAGCTGCTGTAGCTCAAAGAGTTGAGCCTTTTCAACTCTGCTGCCGAAGCCCGGTCGATAAAACCGGATTTTTCGCCGTAGCGGATATAGTTGCGCAGGGCCTGGCGCAGGGTTTTGGGGTCTTTTTTCTCGTCGGCACGGTCGCTGAGCAGGTTCTGTAATTTGGCCTGAAAGCGCGTCTCGTCGAGTTTTGCATTCCACAATACGGCCTCTCCCAGCTTGAGTGCAGGCTCAAATTGGCTGTCGAGGCCCTGCAGACGCATCAAAAAGCCATAATCACCGCAGCTAAAACTGGCTTTGACCCCCATTTGAAAAAAGCGCCGGGCCACGTCTGCGGCGGTGTCTTGGCCTGTGCCCGCAAAATTGAGTTCGTCCATGACTGTGCAAAAACCGGGCTGGTGTTTGTCGCCATAGTCATACGAAACCGTAAAGTCAAAGAGGTCGTTATTGGGGTTGATGGCGGTGTGAAAGAGCACGCCCGGCGCAAAGGCCGAGATCTTGAAGTCCTTGTTGTAATCCACCCAGCGGGGCTGAATCGGCGCGGGGTTGATGTTTTCGACAGCCATGGCAAAGGCGCTGCGCTGGTTGGGGCTGAGGGTCATTTTTCCCAATTCGGGCTTTTCGATCTTGGGAAAGCTGTACTCTTTGTCATGGCGATAACCCGCAACATAGTGATTGCCAAAGTATTTTTGGGCAGCCGCAACGACCTGGGCCTTGTTGATCTTTTTTAGGCGGGCAGGGGCATCAAGCAATTCTTGCAAAGATTTGCCTTTGAGGAAGCTCTCGCTGATCAACGCTGCGCGGCCCTGGTTGGTTTCGAGGCGGTGTTTGAGGGCGATTTCGAAGTCGAGGGCAATGCCCTGCAGGTGTTTTTCGTCAAATTTGCCCTGTTTGACCTTCTCCAATTCTTGCAGCAAGAGCTTTTCCGCTTCGGCCAAACTCTGACCTTCGCGGGGAATGGCATAGAGGTGCTCAGAGCCATAGTCGCGGTTGCTCCAAGGCGAAGAACCCGCTGCCCGCAATTGCTGGGTTTGCACCAGATTGAGCTTGATCAGACCAAAGTCGCCGGAGTCGAGCAACATGTCGATCAGGGTTAAGGTATCGTGGTCGGGGTGGCCATAAGGCACGGTTGGAAAGGCCAACATGACCTTTTCTTCGCCTTTGTAATTGACATCGATTTGCTCACGCTGGCGCAAAGGGGCTTCTTTTGCGACCTGAAAGGCAGGAACGGGACGTTTCTGCCAGGTTCCGAAGTGTTTTTCGACCAGCTTGCGCGTGGCCGCCAGGTCGATATCCCCCGAGATCACCAGGGCCATATTGTTGGGCACATAATACTGGTTGTAAAAGGCGTACATTTTTTGCAGCGAGGGATTTTTGAGGTGATCGACAGTGCCCAAGGTGGTCTGCTGGCCATAGGGGTGCTTTTTGTAGAGCTGAGCGGCTACGGCCTCCCAGAGCAGATCGTCTTTGTCGTCCATGGAGATGTTTTTTTCTTCATAGACGGTCTCTAACTCGGATTGAAAGAGCCGAAAGACGGGATCTTTGAAGCGCTCGCTCTCGACCTTGGCCCATTGTTCAATCCGATTGCTGGGCATGTCCACCAAATAGACGGTCTCTTCGTTGGAGGTGTAGGCATTCAGGCCCTCAGCCCCGAGCCGGGCATAGATGCTGTCGAGTTCTCCTGGTATGGCAAATTGGCTGGCCTCAACGGTCAAGGCGTTGATCTGTTTGAGCAGTTCTTTGCGCATGGCTGGGTCTTTGCTCTGAAAGTGTTGTTCGTACAGGGCGGTGATCTGGTCGAGCAGGGCCTTTTCTTTGGCAAAGTTTTGCGTGCCCATCTCATCGCTGCCTTTAAACAGCATGTGTTCGAGGTAGTGGGCGATGCCTGTGGCATCTGAGGGGTCTTGTTTGCTGCCCGCGTTGATCACGACCTGGGCATAAAAGCGCGGCTTGGCAGGATTGCGGCTGAGATAGACCTTGAGGCCATTGGGCAAAGTAAACTGTTCGACAGGCAGGGCTGCGGCTGGGGCTTGAGCAGCTGGAGCGGCTTGGGCGGGGGGGCTGAATAAGAGCGGAGCGGCGGTCAGGAGCAGGCTGGTGGCCAAAAGCGAGGGGAGCAGGTGATTCATGGGGCAGGTGTTTCCTTGATCGGGTGTGTTGCTTCTATTTTAGGGGAGGAGGGGGGCGAGGGGAAGGGGAGGACTTTGATCTTTACCCATACCGATTATTATTGGTTAAATGGCAGTATCAAATCAAACACGAAAACTGGGAAAATAACCCCAACAAAGAGGTCTCTATGCCATTCCCCCTCGGCAGCCATGCCACGGCCCCCGGCCTGCAATTGATCAAACAATGGGAAGGCTTTCGTGCCAACGCCTACCCCGACCCCTTACACGGCTGGGCTGCGGCCACCATTGGCTATGGCACCACCGTTTACAGCACTGGCCGGAGAGTGGCCCAGGGAGACACTTTGACAGAAGTCCAGGCCAGTCAAGAACTGGAGCACTATGTCTTAACACGCATCCACCCGGCTTTGCAAAAAATTCCCTATGTGGCAGAGATGAACGCTTCTATGTTGGGGGCGCTTGAGAGCTTTGCCTATAATCTTGGTGAAGGTTTTTATGGCGGTGCACATTTTCAGACGATCACCCGCAAACTGCGTGAAAAAGACTGGGCCACCCTGCGTCAGGCCCTGTTGCTCTATGTCAACCCAGGCTCAAGTGTCGAAGTGGGGCTGCGCAACCGCCGCAACGCCGAGGCCACGCTCTGGGAAACAGGTCTGCTTGAATCCGGTATAATGAAACAGCTTTGAACAGGAAAGATGTATGTACACGATCTACGGGATTAAAAACTGCTCCACCATGAAAAAAGCCTTTGCTTACCTCGATCAACACGGACTGAGCTATACCTTTGTGGACTATGCCAAACAAAAGCCGCGTCTGCAAGACCTTGAACGTTGGCGTGAGGGGTTTGGGGAGTGGCCTGTCAACAAAGCCGGTACCACCTTTCGCAAATTCAAAGAGGCCTATGAAATTGCTTCACCGGCAGAACAGGCCCAACTTTTACTGGCAAACCCCTCTGCGATCAAACGCCCAATTTTGGAAGGAGAAGGCCTTTTGGTTAAAGGCTTTGACCCCGAACAATGGCCTACCTA
>CAZRFI010000041.1:0-19283 GCA_964598905.1 uncultured Candidatus Sericytochromatia bacterium
AGCAGACAAAACTCGCCAGTGGCCTTCATTTCCACCCCCAATTCCCGTTTAGCTCCAGACATGCGCTGCCAAGAAAAAGTGGGAACGCGGATGCCGACCTGATCTGCAGTGATTTCGACGGGGGCGTCGGCCAAGTCTGTGTTTGCAAGCATACGTGAAAGTGACAACTTTACCAAGTTCTGGCGCGAAACATGGCTCAAAAAAGGCAGATTGCGAGAGGCGCGCAAATTGGCTTCGATCAGCAAAACGGCCCCTTGATAGTCGAAAAATTGGAGATTAAACAAACCGTGAAGTTCAAACGACTTTGCCAATTTGAGGGCATAAGCCAAAGCCTGAGCACGGGTTTCAGGGGACAGCGATTGCGCCGGAAAGACGTGCCGAGAATCGCCGGAATGAATGCCTGAAGGTTCAATATTTTCGGAGAAAAGATAATACTCCAATTGTCCCAAACGGGCAATGCCGTCGAGTTCAAATTCTTTGGCCCCGACCAAAAAACGGTTCAGCAAGGCCCCTTCTGTTCGCGGCAAAGGGCCATTGATCTGAAGCAAATCGCCCAATTGGTCTAATGCTTGGGCATTCTCAATCACCCGCATGCCACCTCCCCCCAAGACAAAAGCAGGGCGGTAGATCAGTGGGTAACCGACTTTTTGGCCAAACGCCAGGGCTTCAGCCAACGAGGTCACCTTCGACCAAGGGGCTTGGGGGATTTGCAATTCATCCAGGGCCAGGGCAAAAGCCAGGCGATTTTCAGCCCGCATAATCTGGCCAATTGATGTACCCCAAAAGGGCCAATGCCGGGGCAAAACCTGTAATAAATTCTGAGGTCTTTGCCCACCTAAAGAGGCCAAAATACCCACGGGTCTCAGCGCAGCCATCACCGCATTCAGGCTTTCTGGCAGCAGTGGCTCAAAGATCAGCGCATCCGCCAAATCGCAATCTGTGCTCAGGGTTTCGGGATTTGAATTCAGCATGGCCACTTTGTATCCTGCTGCTTGCAGGGCATAAATCGCGCTGACACAGCAAAAGTCGAATTCAACTGAGCAGCCAATGCCATAGGGTCCACTGCCCAGAATCAAGACCCAGGGATCGGGCCCGAAATGGTATTCTAGGGCCTGTCCACCGTAGAGATAGGCCGTCTGGGCCTGAAACTCCCCCGCCAGGGTGTCGATTTGGCGAAAGCCCCAGAAACCAGACCCGCCCGTTTTGAGCTTGGGCGCCAGTGCTTGAAAGGCCTGTAAAAACCAGGCAGAGATGCCTGTTAAGGCCTCGATATCTGTCAAGGGCAGGCCCTGTTCAAGTGCCGAAAAGATCGCCGACATGCGCAAATCTGTGGGACACGCCAATTCTTGTCGCAAGGCACTCATTGACCAATGGGGCAGATCCTGTGTTTGGGTCAGGGCCCAGGCTTTGGCAAAGGCAGAGGCAAAATCTTCACCTATTCCCATGTTTTCACCTATGGATTTCATCTCGGGCCCCAAATGCCGATCGGCCCCCGGAAATGTGTCAAATTGCCACAGGGGGGCTTTGACCACGACATAGTCCAGAGCCGGTTCAAAAAAACAAGAGGTGACTCCCGTTAAGGGATTGGCAATGTCGGGCAATAACGCTCCCAATGCCAGTTGGGTGGCCA
This sequence comes from uncultured Candidatus Sericytochromatia bacterium, assembly GCA_964598905.1. GTDB lineage: Bacteria > Cyanobacteriota > Sericytochromatia > UBA7694 > UBA7694. The sequence goes on from CAZRFI010000041.1 coordinate 1,631, forward strand.
CATAAGCAATCGGATAACCCGTGGCCTTGGATGCCAGTGCGGAACTGCGGCTCAAACGGGGGTTCAATTCGATCAGGCGAAAGAGATCGCGTTTGGGGTCGTAGGCAAATTGCACATTACATTCCCCCACCAATTTCAGGGCTGCTACCAATTTCAGGGCTGCCGCCCGCAACTCAAAATAGACCTTGTCACTCAAGGTCATTGGCGGCGTGACCACATAGCTGTCCCCCGTGTGGATGCCCATCGGGTCAATATTTTCACTGGCACAGACCACCAATTGATTGCCGGCAGCATCCGCCAAAACCTCAAATTCAATTTCTTGATTGCCCCTGAGATCTTCTTCAAGCAACAGCGCTTCGCTCCAAAGCCCATCCTGGCTCAGCAGATCTTTGAGACCGGGATCTGCCAAGAGCGCTTCCAAATTGGGATAAAAGACCGCACCTTGGCCCCCCAAAGCAAAACTCTGGCGCCTGAGCAAGGGAAATGCCTCCAATTGGCTTAAAGCAAGGCGATCAGTAAGCACATAGGTCTTGGGCACTGGCAGGCCCAAATCCTGACAAAATCTGAAAAACTTGAGCCGATCTTCACAGGTGGAAATAATTTCCACAGATGTTCCGAGCAGGGGGAGTGTGTTTAAAATCCCAGCTTGATTGAGTTGCAAAGCCAAATTGAGGGCCGATTGACCGCCAAACCCCGCCAAAAACCCGATCGGATTTTCAGATCTCAAAATGGTTTGAACCGAAGCCAGCGTGAGCGGCAGGGCAAATACCCTGTCGGCAAAAATGGCCAGCGTCTGCGCACTGGCCAGATTTGAATTTAACAAAAGGGTGCGATAGCCCTTTTGTTTGAGCGCTTTTAGGGCCTGTGCCCCTGCGTAGTCAAACTCGCCCGCTTGGCCGATTTGTATCGGGCCCGATCCCAGCAATAAAACGGAATCAGGCATGTAGAACCTCTTCCAGAAAATCGTTAAGGATAAATTCGGTATCTGTGGGCCCTGGGCAGCCCTCCGGATGAAATTGCACCCCCCGCCAGGGAAATGTGAGGTGTTTTAATCCTGCACAACTGCCATCGTGAAGGTGTTCAAACCAGGGCAGCCAATCGGGGGGCAAACTCTCCGCAACAATGGCATAGCCATGATTCATGGCGGTGATATAACAGGCCCCGCTCAATCGATCGCGGCAGGGATGATTTGCGCCCCGGTGGCCAAAAGGCAGGGGTGCCGTGTCTGCTCCTGCAGCATGTGCCAGCAATTGTGCCCCCAGACATATTCCCAAAACGGGGATCTGCGGATTCAATCCGGCTTTTAAACTGGCGATCGTGCGAACGCAATCAGCCGGATTTCCGGGACCATTTGAAAGCAAGACCCCCTGATGGGGCAAGTCACGCCAATCAAAGTCCCAGGGAACCTGCCAAACACTGAGCCCCGCATCGAGCAGCAAATCTAAAAGCCGTTTTTTGACGCCACAATCCACCAATACCACCGTTTTTTCGCCACCCCTGTGAAAAAATGGGGTTTGAATACCCACCTCTGCCGGATGGGGGGGGGCGGGGTTCCAGAGCGACTTACCTGGCACAGAAATTAAATCCACTTCGCGCCCTGCTTGGGATTCTTGTCGCATCGCCAAGGTCAAACTGCGGGTATCTACCCCCATCAGCGCTGGGACCTGCGCAGAGATCAAGAGTTGGGCCAAAGAGGTGTGATTCGCACAATCGGGCAGGGGGCTATAGGCCCGGACCAGCAGACCCGCCACTTGAATTCGGGGGGATTGCATCCGGCTCAAATCAGGCAGATAATTCCCGACCTGGGGAGAGGTAAACACCAAAATTTGCCCCTGATAAGACGGATCTGTCAGGGTTTCAAGATAACCTGTCAGCCCGGTATAAATGACAAGTTCTGCCCGAATATTGCGGGGATACGCAAAAGAAAAGCCCGCAAATTGCGCATTTTGGCTGTGTACTCCGGCAGAATTTCGTGGCTGGGGTTTCATGTATTTTAAGTTTAACGCTTTATTACTATTTTATCTGTCTTATTTGAGCGTTTCCTGATCAAGATCAATTTCATTCTGGAGATCTATCAAAGATAATGAAGAGAGATTCATTCATACTACCGTCAAGCGATCATGTTCCATCAAAAGAGCCTGGAAACGGGGGAATTAGCTAAAATGCAAACAGACGTCGTCGTTCTCCAGCGCAAGCACTTAGACCAGCTACTCAGCCAATTACAGACCGTTGGGTATCAGACTGTGGGGCCCGTGGTCAGGGACCATGCGATTGTCTATGATACCATTCAGAGCACGGCTGATCTGCCGATCGGCATCGGTGACATGCAAGAAAAAGGCGCTTATCGCTTGCGTTCCCGCGATGATGCCTCCCTGTTTGGCTATGTCGTGGGCCCCCAATCTTGGAAAAAATACCTCTTCCCGCCCCGGCAATTATTGCTGAAAGCGGAACAAAACAGCTCTGGTTTGCAGATCACGCGGCCCGAGCAAAACGTCCCCAAATACGCCTTGATTGGCGTGCGCGGCTGTGAGCTTAAGGCGATTCAGATCCAAGATCGGGTCTTTCTCGAAGGCCCCTACAGCGATGATTATTACCGGGAAAGACGTGAGCAGATCTTTATTTTGGCGGTGAACTGCACCGAACCCGGCAATACCTGCTTTTGTGTTTCGATGGAGGCGGGCCCAGCGGCAGGACCGGGTTACGATCTGGCCATCACTGAAATGCCCGAAACAAAAGACAGTCCTGAGCCCGATTATCTGGCTCGGGCGGGCAGCGCCAAAGGAGCTGCCCTGCTCAAACAATGCAGCCCAAGTCCTGCTCTCCCTGAGTTGCTTGAAACAGAAGCTGAATTGTGGTCAGCGGCAGCAGCTAAAATGGGCCGCAGTCTCAATGCCGAACAGGCCAGAGCGGTCTTAAAAAGCCAATACGAAAGCCCCCATTGGCAAGACGTGGGAGAGCGCTGCCTGAGTTGCACCAATTGCACCCTGGTTTGTCCCACCTGTTTTTGTTCAGGGGTTCAAGAAGTGACGGACTTGGCAGGCACAAGCAGTGAGCGCTGGCGTGAGTGGGACTCCTGTTTTTCTTTGAATTTTACCCTGACCGCTGGCCGACCGATTCGCCAAAGCCCTGGTGCACGTTACCGGCAGTGGATCAGCCACAAACTGGCCTTTTGGCAGGACCAATTTGACACATCGGGCTGTGTGGGCTGTGGTCGCTGCATAACGTGGTGCCCGGTGGGGATCGACCTCACCGCAGAAATTGAAGCCCTGAACCAATTACAAACAAAAGCAGAGGAGAACCGGAATGGAAATTAAAGAGGATGCAATCCGCAAACAACGGCACTTCAAAGATTTGCCCACCCCTTACCTGCAGGCCTTGATTCGCTGCGCAAGCCTTCAGACCTTTGCCGCCAAGAGCTTTGTGTTTAAACTGGGAGGCAAAGCTGAAGCCTTTTACCTGATTCAATCGGGCTCGGTGGCGATTGAAATGTATTCTTCTCAGCGGGGCAACGTGCGAATCCAAACCCTGCATGAAGGGGACCTGCTGGGCTGGTCTTGGCTCTATCCCCCTTATAAATGGCATTTTGACGCCCAGGTGCTCGAAGAGAGCCAAATCCTGGTCTTTGATGCCAAGGCTTTTTTGGAACAATGTGAAACAGACCATGAAATGGGGTATTTGATCCAGCGGCGCTTTGGACAAATGATGGTCGAAAGACTGCAAGCCACCCGCTTACAATTATTGGACCTCTATGGAGAACAAACATGAGCCAAGCGCTTTTGCCAGAGGTCTGGCGAATCAGCGATTTTCGCTGGGAAAATGCCCAGACCTTTAGCCTGAGTTGTATCAAGCCAGAAGCCCACACACTCAACCCGTTTCGGCCCGGACAATTTAATATGCTCTATGTCTTTGGCGTGGGCGAAGTGCCCATCTCTATCTCTGGCTCGCCTTTGAATACCTCGGAACACATTCACACCATTCGCAAAGTGGGAGCTGTGACCAAGGCCTTGGCGGAACTCAAGCCGGGCCAAGAATTTGGCCTGCGCGGGCCCTTTGGCTCTGCTTGGCCCTTACACAGAGCCAAAGGCAAAGACCTCGTGATTGTGGCCGGGGGACTGGGTTTGGCACCTGTGAGGTCCGCGATTTATGAAATGCAAGCCAAACGCGCTGAAATCCGCTCGCTGAAATTGCTCTATGGTGCCCGGCAGGAATCCGAACTACTTTATGCCGACGAACTCAAAGCCTGGCAAACAGACCCAGAGATCGACGTACAAATCACCCTCGATCAGGCCACTCAGAACTGGCAGGGCCGGGTAGGGGTGGTGACCTCGCTGATCCAAGCACAAAACCTGGATCCCGAACAGACCTTGGCAATGATCTGCGGCCCCGAAATCATGATGCGATACAGTGCCCAGACGTTTTTGGCCAAGGGCCTCAAACCCGAACAGATCTATGTCTCTTTGGAACGCAATATGCAGTGTGCCGTGGGCTTTTGCGGTCATTGCCAATACGGGCCTCACTTTATTTGCAAAGACGGTCCCGTTTTTCGCTATGACCGGGTCCAAACACTTTTGGATATTCGGGAGGTCTGAGCGATGAAACCCAAATTGGCAGTCTGGAAATTCGCCTCCTGTGATGGCTGTCAGCTCAGTTTATTGGACTGTGAAGACGAATTGCTTTTGGTGGCAGATGCGCTAGAAATTGCCCATTTCCCCGAGGCCAGCCGCGCGGTGGTCGCGGGCCCCTATGACATTTCTTTGGTGGAGGGGTCGATTACCACCCCCCACGATTTGGAGCGCATCCAGGCCATCCGGGCCCAATCGGCTTTGGTGATCAGCATTGGGGCCTGCGCCACTGCCGGGGGCATTCAGGCCCTGCGCAATTTTCAGGATGTAGAGGCCTTTATGCGTGTGGTTTACGCCCGGCCAGAATATATTCAAACCCTCAGCCATTCGACCGCCATTGCCGAACATATCCAAGTGGATTATGAACTGCGGGGCTGCCCGATCAATAAAAACCAATTGCTGGAGCTGATCAACGCCTTGTTAAACCGGCGCAAACCCCATTTGCCCAGTGAAAGTGTCTGCCATGAGTGTAAACTCAGGGGCACGGTCTGCGTTATGGTCGCACAGGGAACCCCCTGTTTGGGCCCTGTCACCCACGCCGGTTGCGGCGCGATCTGCCCGGCCTTCCAACGGGGCTGTTATGGCTGTTTTGGGCCCTCGGATTCCCCCCATCCGGCGGCTTTGAGCCAGGTCTTTCAAACCTTGGGGGTCAGTGAAGCCGAATTAATCCGTTTATACCGGGGCTTTAATAGCAATGCCCCGGCCTTTCGTGAGGAGAGCCTGCGCCATGAGTGAGAAAAAACGCCGGGTCATTTCAGTGGACTACCTGGCCCGTGTCGAGGGTGAAGGGGCCCTGTATATCCAAATGAACGGCAGTGAATTGGAAGAGGTGCAACTGAAAATTTTTGAGCCGCCCCGCTTTTTTGAGGCCTTTTTAAGGGGCCGTGATTACCGCGAAGCGCCGGATATCACCTCGCGGATCTGTGGCATTTGCCCGATTGCCTACCAAATGGGGGCCGTGCAGGCCATGGAAGACATTCTCGGATTAGCGGTGCCAGAACCCTTGCGCCTCTTGCGCCGACTGATCTACTGTGGCGAGTGGATCGAAAGCCATGTTTTACATATTTACATGTTACATGCCCCAGATTTTCTCGGTTTTCCAGACGCGGTGGCCCTGGCCAAGGTCGAGCCAGAAGCGGTTAAACGCGGTTTGCGCTTAAAAAAAATCGGCAATACCCTGATGACGCTCTTGGGCGGGCGAGAAATCCACCCGATCAATTTGCAGGTCGGGGGCTTTTACCGCCTGCCCGAAAAGACAGAATTGCTTGCACTCAAACCCGAATTGGAATGGGCGCGAGAAGCGGCGATCGAAACCCTGCGCTGGGTCGCTGGCTTTGATTTCCCAGCCTTTGAGCGGGAATATGAATATGTGGCCCTGAAACACCCTTATGAATACGCCATTCACGAAGGCCGTTTGGTCTCCAATTTGGGCCTAGACATTCCCATTTCTGAATACGAAACCCATTTTGAAGAAGAGCATGTGGCCCGCTCAACGGCCTTGCATTCCATTCACACAGGCCACGGCGCCTATTTTGTCGGGCCGATGGCACGTTACAACCTCAATTTTGAACAACTCAGCCCCAGTGTCAAAGCCCTGGCTGAAGAAGTGGGCATTGCCGAACACTGCCACAACCCGTTTAAAAGCATTCTGGTGCGCAGTTTGGAAACCCTCTACGCACTTGAAGAATCGCTGCGCCTGATTGAGCTTTACCAAAAACCAGAAAGTGCCTTTGTGCGTGCCCCCCTTATCGCCGGGACAGGGTATGGCTGTACCGAGGCCCCCAGGGGAATCTGTTATCACCGCTACGAGATTGATGCCAGCGGGCTGATTCTCAATGCCAAAATTGTGCCGCCGACCTCGCAGAACCAAAAGACAATTGAGGCAGATTTGAGGCATTTATTGCCCCTCTATTTGGACCGGGCGGATCCCGAATTGCAACACCTGTGTGAACAGGCCATTCGCAATTACGACCCCTGCATCTCCTGTTCGACCCATTTTCTCAAATTGGAGGTGGCGCGCGCGTGATCGTGGGTGTCCCCCGTGAAAGTCAGCGCGAAGAGGCCCGTGTGCCGCTCTTGCCCGCAGAAGTCAAAAAACTCAGGGCCCATGGTTTAGAGGTGCAGATCGAAGTCTCACTGGCAGAAAGCCTGAAGATACCCGACAGTGAGTATCTGTCCGCTGGCGCAAGTGTGCAGGCAGACCGAAAGCGCATCTTGGCTGAATCAGATCTCATTTTGCGCCTCAATCCCCCATCCCCAGAGGAAATGGCCTGGGTCTCCCCCGAGGCCCTGCATATCAGCTATTTGGACTCCTTCAACAATCAGGCCCTCTTGCAGGTCTGTCTCGAAAAAAAAATCAGGGCCCTGAGCATGGAGTGGATTCCCCGCATCACGCGGGCCCAAGCCATGGATGCCCTGACGTCTCAAGCCAGTTTGGCCGGTTATGTGGCGGTTTTATTGGCGGCAGAACATTTGCCTCGGGTCTTTCCGATGATGAGCACCCCAGCAGGAACCCTACAACCGGCGCGGGTTTTGGTGATTGGTGCCGGGGTGGCAGGCCTTCAGGCAATTGCCACAGCCCGCCGTCTGGGGGCACGGGTCGAGGGCTACGATCTGCGGCCCGAAGCATCGGAGCAAATTTTATCCCTGGGGGCGCGGGCCATTCAAATCGCCCTTTCGCCCACCGAGACCAATTCAGACGGGTATGTCACCGGGGTCAGTTCAGAACAACTCAAACGACAGGCCGAAGGTTTGGCCGAGGCTGTCTCACACAGCGATGTGGTGATTACCACCGCGCAGGTCTTTGGCAAACGTGCGCCCCTGATCCTGACAGAAGCGCTGCTGGATCTGCTCAAACCGGGGTCGGTTGTGATCGATGGGGCCGTGGACAGTGGCGGCAATGTTGAGGGGATCTCCCCCGACAGCTTAATCGAACGCAAAGGCGTGACCCTGGTGGCTACCGCAATTTGGCAGGCCGGGTGCCTCACGATGCCAGTCGGATGTATTCCGCCAATCTCTGTTTTTTACTCAAAGAATTGGCAGACCCACAAGCCAAAGAATGGGTCTTGGATCCCCAGAACGAAATATTTAAAGCCGCCTTGGTGACCTTTCAAGGCGAATTGCAACAGGCCAAACTCACTGCGTTTTGGCAAGGAAGGCTGGGCTGATGGAACTGCTGTTGATACTCATTCTCTCCGCATTTTTGGGGTTTGAACTCATTGCCCGTGTGCCCTCACAATTGCACACCCCCCTGATGTCGGGCTCCAACGCCATTTCAGGCATCACGGTGGTGGGCGCACTCTTGGCGGCGGGTTCGGGGCATTCCCTCTGGGGAACCCTCTTGGGCACTGCTGCGGTGATCTTTGCCACGGTCAACGTCGTGGGCGGCTATTTGGTGACCGATCGCATGTTAAAAATGTTTGAAAAAAAATCGGATGCTGCGGGTCCGCCACCATGAGTGTGCTTGGCATGGATTTACCATTCTTGAATGCCGACAATCTGAACCTGACCCGAGAGTTTATATATATTTTTTCAGCAGTGGCCTTTGTCTTGGGGATTAAATTGCTGGGCAAACAACACACTGCCCGCAAAGGCAATTGGCTCTCCGCTGGAGGCATGTTGCTGGCCATTATTGCCACACTTTTAAGCACGGGACTGGGTTTTCAGTGGATCTTGTTGGGACTGTTGATCGGCACCGCCCTGGGGGTGGTCTTGGCCCTGCGCGTGCCGATGACGGGAATGCCTGAAATGGTGGCCCTGTTAAACGGTTTGGGTGGCTTGGCCTCTGTCATGGTGGCCCTGGCAGAAACCTTGATTCGCCCAGCGCTCGGCTTGGTATTCAGTGGGGCGGGGTATCTCTCGGTCTTGATTGGCGGCGTGACGTTCAGTGGCAGCCTGATCGCCTGGGCCAAACTCTCAGAAAAACTCAGTGGCAAACCCCTGCGCTTTCGGGGCCAAGTCCTGCTCAATCTTCTGCTTTTCTGTCTGAGTTTGGGCTTGGGCATACTCTATTTGGCTTTGCCGAGCCCCCCTCTGACAATTTTACTTTTCTCAGTATTTTTGGCCCTGCTCTTGGGGGTCTTGGCTGTCTTGCCGATTGGCGGGGGAGACATGCCAGTGGTGATCTCTCTGCTCAATGCCCTGTCTGGGCTGGCGGCCTGTGCCGTGGGATTTGTTTTACTCAACAAGGTTTTAATTGTCACAGGCTGTTTGGTCGGCGCGAGCGGTCTGATTCTGACAGAGATCATGTGTAAATCCATGAACCGCAGCTTGGCTCAGGTGCTGTTTGGTCATTTTGGTGCCAGTACTGCGGGGTCTGCTGCAAAAGGCCCCGCCTTGCAGGCCCATTCCCTGACGGGAGAAGAGGTCTTTTATTTGCTTGAGAGCGCTGAAACTGTGATGTTTATTCCCGGTTATGGCATGGCCGTGGCCCAGGCCCAACACGCGGTGTTTGAATTGGCCGAACTCTTACACAAACGTGGCACAGAGGTCTTTTACGCGATTCACCCCGTGGCTGGACGGATGCCTGGCCATATGAATGTGTTGCTGGCCGAAGCCAATGTCCCCTATGAACAATTGCTCGAATTGGAAGAGGCCAATACCCGGCTGCCCCGAATAGATGTCTGTTTGGTGATTGGTGCCAACGATATCGTCAACCCTGCCGCCCACAGCGATCCCCACAGTCCCATTTATGGCATGCCGATCTTGGATGCCGAAAAAGCGCGCAATGTGATCATACTCAAACGCTCAATGGGCCAAGGTTTTGCGGGTATCGACAATCCCCTCTTCTTTTTAAACAACAGCCGCATGCTCTTTGGTGATGCCCGAGAATCCCTTCAGGCGCTGATCCGGGAGTTCAAAACATGTTAAAACCACTTTTGCTACTGGGTATTGGCAATGGCTTTCGCAAAGACGATGGCCTCGGCCCAGAAGTGCTCAAACGGCTTCAACAGGCCAAATTGCAGCGTGTCGAGCTGCAGGCCCAAAGTGGTGAAGGCAGCTCGTTGATGGCCGCTTGGCAAGGGTATGAGCAGGTTTTGCTGGTAGACGCGGTCTGTTCTGGTGCGCAAGCAGGCACGATCTTTGAATTGGAGGCTTCAGAACAGCCCATTCCCGCGCGTTTTTTTCATTACTCCACCCATGCCTTCAGTGTGGCCGAAGCGATTGAAATGGCAAAGGCCTTGGGGGAATTGCCCCGTTCGCTGAGACTCTATGGCATCGAAGGGGCCGACTTTGGCTCCGGTACAGGGCTTTCCCAGATTGTTTTGGCTGCCCTGCCAGAATTGTTGCAGCGGGTCCAAAACCGCTACCCAGACTATTTCCTTGCCCTTCCAGATTTTCAAACCATTCAAACAGGAGAACAAACAGATGCATGAATTTTCGCTTTTGGCCAATTTGCTCAAAAAAATCGAAGACACAGCGCAACGCGAAAATGCCACCCGCGTGGTCAGTGTCTCGGTCAAAATTGGGGCCATGGCACATATTTCAGCTTCCCATTTTCGCGAACACTTTGAACATGCCGTCAGGGGAACCCTTTGCGAAGGCGCAGAATTAAACATTGCAGAAGACCCGGATCAAAACGCCCCTGATGCACAGTCGATTATTTTAACCAGCATTGAAGTAGAAGACGACGAATAAACCTGGCGAGAACCTGGAAAAAACCTGGAGAGATAGATATGAACAGCTTTATCAAAACCTTTTCAAAGATTGGCATTGGAGATATTGAAGACGTCGGCGGCAAAAATGCCTCCCTCGGTGAGATGGTTCAACATCTGGCACACCAAGGTATTCGGGTGCCCGATGGCTTTGCCACCACCTCCCAGGCCTATTGGCATTTTTTAAACCACAATGGGCTTTTTGAGCCCTTGAGTGCTTTGTTGTCCACCCTCGATCGGGAGCAATTCAGCAATTTACACGCTGTGGGCAGCCAAGCCCGTTCGCTGATCTTACACGCGGTTCTGCCCGAAAATCTCAAGGCTGAGATCCTCTCGGCTTACGCCCAGCTCAAGTTGGACTGTGGCGATGGCACTTTAGAGGTGGCTGTGCGCTCCTCGGCCACCGCAGAAGATTTGCCCGAAGCCAGTTTTGCCGGTCAACAGGAATCGTATTTGAATATTCGCAATGAACAGGAATTGTTTGAAGCCTGTTTAAATTGTTATGCCTCACTGTTTACAGATCGGGCGATCAAATACCGCGAAGACAACGGCTTTGCCCATATGAAGGTGGCCCTTTCGCTGGGGGTGCAAAAGATGGTGCGCTCAGACAAAGCCTGTGCCGGGGTCTGTTTTACACTCGATCCAGAAACCGGATTTGACAATATTATTTTGATCACGGGCGCTTGGGGCCTCGGTGAAAACGTGGTTCAGGGCAACGTCAACCCCGATGAATTTTATGTCTTTAAACCCACGCTTAAACTGGGGAAATATCCCCTGATCAGTAAAAAACTGGGTTCGAAGAACCAGACCATGGTCTATGCCGAAGATGCTCCCCACAGCCACCGTCACAGTGTCGGGGTGAGCCACACGATTGTCAATCTGGCCACCCCCGAACATCTCCAAGCCAAATGGGTGCTCAGCAATGATGAGGTGATTCAATTGGCACAGTGGTGCCAAATGATTGAAGACCATTACCAAAAGCCGATGGACATTGAATGGGCCAAAGACGGCCTGAGTGGCGAGCTGTTTATTGTCCAGGCCAGGCCCGAAACCGTTCACAGCGGTCACCGCCAAGCCTATCGCTACCACAGTTATACGCTTAAAAACAAAAGCGCTGTGTTGGTGACTGGCAAAAACATTGGCGACCGCATTGCCTCGGGCCGAGCACGGGTGCTCAAATCCCCTGATGAAATCGACAAAATTCAGGCCGGGGATGTGCTTGTCACCGAAATGACCAATCCCGACTGGGATCCGATCTTAAAAAAGGTCGCAGCGATTGTCACCGACAAAGGGGGACGCACCAGTCACGCGGCAATTGTGGCGCGCGAAACTGGCGCAGTGGCAGTGGTCGGCACCGGCAATGGTACAAGCAAAATTCGCGATGGCCAGACCGTGACGGTCTCTTGTATCGATGGCACAGTCGGCCAGGTCTACGAAGGCCAACTGGATTGGGACGAACAGGTGATAGATACAGCGGGGGTACAATTGCCCCAAAAAACCGATGTGATGTTAATTTTGGCAGACCCCGAACAGGCCTTTAAATTGGCCTTTTTGCCCAATCGTGGCGTGGGTTTGATGCGTCTGGAGTTTGTGATCAACAACAGCATTCAAATTCACCCGATGGCCTTGGTCAATTATCCCAATTTGGCAGATCCCGAAGCCAAGGCCGAAATTGAAAGGCTGACAGCCGACTACCCCAATAAAAGTGCCTATTTTGTCGAAAAACTCTCAGAGGCAGTGGCCACCATCGCTGCCGCATTTTACCCCCACGATGTGATCGTGCGCATGAGCGATTTTAAATCCAACGAATACGCCAATTTGATTGGCGGACGGGAATTTGAACCCCACGAAGAAAATCCGATGATTGGCTTTCGCGGCGCTTCAAGGTATTATCACCCCCGCTACCGGGCGGGTTTTGCCTTGGAATGTGAGGCCATGAAAAAGGTCCGCGACGAAATGGGGCTGACCAATGTCAAGCTGATGATCCCCTTCTGCCGCACCCTCGAAGAGGGCCGCCGGGTGCTTTTAACCATGGAGGCCTGTGGACTCAAACGGGGCGACAATGGCCTGGAGATCTATGTGATGTGTGAAATCCCCAGCAATGTGATTCTGGCTGAGGAATTTGCGGAGATCTTTGATGGCTTTTCTATCGGCTCCAATGACCTGACCCAGCTCACTTTGGGCGTGGACCGCGACTCTGAGATCATGATGGACTCCTTTTCGGAATTAAACCCTGCCGTGACCAAAATGATCTCCCAGGCGATTGCCACAGCCAACGCAAAAGGGACTAAAATAGGGCTGTGTGGTCAAGCCCCCAGTGATCACCCCCATTTTGCCGCCTTTTTGGTCAAAGCGGGAATCGACAGTATCTCGTTTAATCCCGATGCCCTCTTAAAAGGCATTCAGAATATTTGCAAAGCGGAAGAAGAATGCAAACAAGATCGATCCGCCTCCGCGTCCAGGGATGCGTCCAAGGCGTAGGTTTTCGGCCCTTTGTCTACAATCTGGCCCTGAAAACGGGCTTAACTGGCTATGTCTTAAACTCCCCTCAAGGAGTCGAAATCTGCAGCGAAGGCCCGGCCCAAGCGGTAGCGGCCTTTGTGCAGGGACTCCAGAGTGAAAAACCCGCATTGGTGACATACCAGGATTTTGAGCTGGAGGAGTTGCCGACTCAGCATTGGCAGGGATTTGAAATTCGCGCGAGTGTGCAAACCGGGGAATGCCAAGCGGTGGTGCTGCCAGATTTGGCGATTTGCCCTGCCTGCAGCCACGAAGTGTGTGATCCCAGCAATCGGCGCTTTGGCTACGCCTTTACCAATTGCACAGATTGTGGCCCCCGCTATTCGATCATCGCGGGCCTGCCTTACGATCGGCCCAAGACCAGCATGGCCGCTTTTGTGATGTGCCAGACCTGTTTAAGTGAATACAGCGATCCCCGCAATCGGCGCTTTCATGCCCAGCCCAACGCCTGTGCCGATTGTGGGCCCGAATTGGTCTTTTTTGAATCCGCGTTTCATGCGCCTGCCAGCCAGACTGAATTGGATTCTCCCTCCCGCAAAGGCCAGGCGGCCTTGCAAGCGGCCATTCAAGCTCTTGAAAATGGGCAAATCCTGGCTCTCAAAGGCCTGGGGGGCTTTCAGTTGCTCTGTGATGCCACTTCTCAGGCCGCTGTGCTGGAGCTGCGCAAGCGCAAAAATCGCCCAGACAAACCTTTGGCGCTGATGCTGCCAGATCTGCAAAGTATCCAAGCTCAGTGTTTGCTTTCAGCAGACGAAGCCGAGTGGCTGCAATCCCCCGCCGCTCCCATTTTGCTCCTGCGCCGCAGAGCGGGCGGGCATTTGGCCGAAGCCATCACCCAAGCTGGAAATCCCCTTTTGGGGGTGATGTTGCCCACCACGCCCTTGCACCTGCTTTTAACCCAGGCGCTGAAGCGTCCTTTGGTGGCCACCAGTGGCAATCGCTCCCAAGAACCTTTGGCTTGGCGCGATTCCGATGCCCAGGAACGCCTCGGCGCGATTGCCGATGTTTTTTTAAGCCACAATCGCCCCATCCTCAGGCCTTCAGACGATTCAGTCCTGCGCTTTTATGCGGGCAAGCCCGTTGTCTTGCGCCGAGCGCGCGGCTTTGCCCCGCTGCCCATCCCCCTCTCAATCGCCCCTGACCAGGATTTACTGGCCCTGGGCGGGCAATTAAAAAACAATTTGGCTTTTGCCCAAGCAGGCAGGGCCCAGGCTTTGCTCAGCCCCTATCTGGGGGATCTGGACCAAGATCTGAGTATCATGCTGTTTGAATCCAGTTTGGCGCATTTTCAAACCCTTTACCAAATGACTCCCCAGGCCGTGGCCCGAGATAGCCACCCAGATTATTATTCTAGTCTGGCGGCAGAAAAAATGGGGATGCGGGTTTTGCAAGTCCAACACCACTGCGCCCATGTCTTGGCCTGCATGGCAGAGCATCAATTGGCGGGCCCTGTCTTGGGGTTTGCCTGGGATGGGCTGGGCTTGGGTGAAGACGGTCAACTCTGGGGCGGAGAGGCTTTGGAAATCTCCCCCAGGGGGCGTTATCTGCGCCGAGGCAGCTTTGAACCGCTGCGCTTCGCAGGGGGAGAAAAGGCCCTGCGCAAACCGGCTTATCAGGCGTTGGGCTGGCTCTGGCAGGAACTGGGTGAAGCGCTTTGGCAAAGTGACTGGGCCCCTGTAAAAGCCTTAAAGGCCTCCGAAATCAAGCTCTTAAACCAAGCCCTCAAACGAGATTTAAATTGCCTGAAAACCTCCAGTGTGGGCCGAATCTTTGATGCTGTGGCCGCGCTTTTGGATCTCTGCCAGATCAGCAGCTTTGAAGGCCAAGCCGCCATGGCTTTGGAGTATTTGGCCGAAAAAGCCCAACCCACCCCTGGCATTGACTATGACCTGCATGAAAAAAACGGAATTCTGTACTTTCCCACTTCGCTCTTGCTCAAAGATCTGCTTCAAGCCCTTTCAGAACAAGAGCCAAAGCCCCAAATCGCCTACCGATTCCACTGGTCTTTGGCCCAAGCCCTGGTAAAAATGGCGATACAGGTTCAGATCCCAGATATTGTGCTCACGGGGGGCTGTTTTCAAAATGCGCTCTTGCACCAACTTTGCCGCGAGGGTCTTCAAGCAGCTGGGTTTAAGGTCTATTGGCCCCAGCTTGTGCCGCCCAACGATGGGGGCTTGGCCCTCGGTCAACTCTATGCCCTGCTGATGGCAGACAAAAAGGAGCAGCTATGTGTTTAGCCCTGCCCGGTGAAATTATCGAAATAGTCGATCCCAACGACCTGCTTTTACCCGCCAAAGTGAGTTTTGGCGGAATTATCAAACAGATCAGTTTGGCGTATGTGCCCGAGGCCCAACTGGGAGACTATGTGCTTGTGCATGTGGGCTTTGCCCTCTCTATTTTGGATCCCCAAGCCGCCGAAAGGGTCTTGGCAGATTTGGACACCCTGATCCAAATCGAAAAAGAGCTCAAACCATGAAATATTTAGACGAATACCGCGATCCCGCTGGGGTTCAGGCCTTGGCTGAAAAAATTGCCCAGACCCTCACCCGTCCCTGGACCCTGATGGAGGTCTGTGGCGGACAGACCCATTCAATTGTCAAATATGGTCTCGATCAACTGCTGCCCCCAGGGCTTGAATTATTACACGGGCCAGGCTGCCCGGTCTGCGTGACGCCACTGGAAATGCTCGATCGGGCACACACCATTGCGGCCCGACCTGAAGTGATCTTTTGTACCTTCGGGGACATGCTGCGGGTGCCCGGCAGCAGGCACGATTTGCGCAGTCTCAAAGCCCAAGGGGCGGATATTCGCATGGTCTATTCCCCACTGGATGCCCTGACTTTGGCCCGACAAAATCCCCAGCGCGAAGTGGTGTTTTTTGCAGTGGGATTTGAAACCACCGCCCCTGCCAATGCCATGGCGGTGTATCAAGCCGAGCGCGAAGGCCTGACCAATTTTTCGCTCTTGGTTTCACATGTGCTTGTGCCTCCCGCTTTGGAAGCCATTTTAAGCGCACCCGCATGTCGGGTGCAGGGATTTTTGGCGGCTGGCCATGTTTGCACGGTGATGGGTCTGCAGGCCTATGGCCCCCTGGCGGAGAAATACCAAGTGCCGATTGTGGTCACGGGCTTTGAGCCTGTCGATCTGCTCACGGGCGTCTGGGTCTGTTTGGAGCAACTCGAAAGCGGCCAACACTGCGTGGCCAACGCCTACGCCCGTGTGGTGAAATCCGAGGGCAATTTACAGGCCCAAGCGATGATAGAAACGGTCTTTGAGGTCGTTCCGCGCAAATGGCGGGGGCTGGGTGAATTGCCTGCCAGTGGACTCAGCTTAAACGGCCACTATCGCCAATTTGACGCCGCTCTGCGCTTTGGTTTGGAGCTGTTGCTCGTGCCTGAGCCCCCTGAATGCCTCAGCGGCGAAATCTTAATGGGCCTAAAAAAGCCCTTTGAATGCCCTGCCTTTGGCACCCGCTGCAGCCCAGAACACCCGCTTGGGGCGACCATGGTCTCCAGTGAAGGGGCCTGTGCCGCCTATTACCAATACAGGAGAGAGATGTGATGACAGAGGCTCCAGAATTTGATCTGAATTGTCCCCTGCCTTATGAGCAGCCTGAACGGATTCTGCTGGCCCATGGCGGGGGCGGGCGACTGATGCAAAACCTACTGCAGAATACCCTTTTTCCCGCTTTTGCCAACCCGTTTTTGGCAGCCGCCCACGATGGGGCCCGCTTGGAAATAGGCAATCAAGTATTGGCCTTTAGCTGTGATTCGTATGTGGTCAATCCGCTGTTTTTTGCCGGTGGAGATATTGGCAAATTGGCGGTCTTTGGCACAGTCAACGATCTGGCCATGTGTGGGGCCAAACCGCTCTATTTAAGTCTCGGCCTGATTCTGGAAGAGGGGTTAGAAATGGCCCTCTTGAATCGGGTGGTAGCCAGTCTGAGTGATGCCGCCAAGCGCTGTGGCGTCGTATTGGTCACAGGGGATACCAAGGTTGTCGAAAAAGGCAAAGGCGATAGCCTGTTTATTCACACCGCTGGCCTGGGCCTGATCGAAACACCGCTTGAAATTGGGCCCCAAGAGGTAAAACCCGGTGACGCGATTCTGATCAACGGCGAAATCGGGGCCCACGGCATGGCTGTGATGGCTGAACGTGAAGGCCTGGCCTTTGAAGGGCCGATAGAAAGTGATTGCGCCCCTTTGCATGAAATGGTCAGCGATTTATTAAATGCTGGGTTTGAGTTGCACTGCCTGCGCGATCCCACCCGAGGTGGCGTGGCCAGTGTGCTGAATGAAATTGCAGCCAAGGCAAAGCTTCAAATAGAACTCAATGCCGCTCAGATTCCCGTTGCTCCTGCGGTGGCCGGGGCCTGTGAAATTCTGGGTTTTGACCCACTTTACGTGGCCAATGAAGGAAAAATGCTGATCTTTTTGCCCCAAGCTCAAGCGGAAGCGGCTTTGGCTCGTCTGCGCAGCCACCCCTTGGGCAGGCTTTCAGCCCAAATTGGGGTGGTGCAAACCGGCGCGCCCCGTGTCATTTTGCGCAACCTTTACGGCACCACGCGTTTACTGGATTTGCTCAGCGGCGAACAATTGCCCCGGATTTGTTAGGCCCAGAATTGCGTCCGCACAGCTGAAAAACCAATATTATCGCAAAATAACTTTCTTCTGGCTTGAATCGCAATTGATTATTATTTTATAATTTTATAAGAATATAAAGCTATAATGCTATAAAAATATAAGGGGGCTGAACAATGTCCACCAGCAAGACCATTCCTGTTTCTCCAGAAATTCACAGGCTGATTCGACATGTGGCGATCAATTACGACGTTAAAATTCAAGAAGCTGCGGCCCG
>CAZRFI010000041.1:19383-21287 GCA_964598905.1 uncultured Candidatus Sericytochromatia bacterium
AAGAGGAAATATGTCAGAAAGCCCCATTCACCTGCGCGCCATTCAAGCAGAAGACATCGAAAACTATAAAGATCTGCGTCTGGAAGCCCTCAAATTGTACCCCAAGGCCTTTAGTTCCGATTATGAAGATCAAAATTCGCACCCGATGGACTTTTGGGCCAAACGTGTCAAGGCGGCATGTAATAATCCCGATCAAATCATTTATCTGGCTGAGACCCCCGAAGGCCTCGTGGGCATGGCCGGTCTGGTGCGCGGCGAATCGCCCAAAGAGCGCCACAATGCCCTTTTGGTGGGGATTTATGTCAAAGCTGCTTATCAGGGACAAGGGCTGGCCGAAGCCCTGATCAATGCCTGCCTTGAGTGGGGTATCGTTCACGGCATTCACATCGTCAAACTCGGCGTTGGTGCCTATAACACTCCCGCCTTTCGCCTGTACCAACGTTTGGGTTTTGTTCAATATGGTACCGAGCCCAAAGCACTGTGGGTAGACGGTGAATATCTCGACGAATGGCAAATGGCCAAAGAAATCATGTCTTGATCGTCCTGCTGGTTCTGTTATTGCTGATCGGGGTCAACGCCCTCTATGTTGCCGCTGAATTTGCTTCGGTCAGTGTGCGCCAGCCCCGGATCCAGGCCCTGGCCGAAGAGGGCCACCCTTTGGCAAAACACTTTCTCAACATTTTGCAAAGCCCCCAGCGATTTGATCAATATATTGCCGCCTGTCAGGTGGGCATTACGCTTTCCAGCTTAATTCTGGGGGCCTACGGCCAAAAGACCTTGGCTCCCTTGCTTAAGGGGTATTTACCTGGACAGATTGCCGAATATGCTTCAGCCAGTTTTGTCTTGTTGGTTCTAACCGCCCTGCAGATGATCCTGGGTGAAATTTTACCCAAATCTCTGGCCCTGCGCTATCCGACCCCACTCGCGCTGTATACCGTTTGGCCGATGCGCATTTCTCTCTGGCTCTTGGCTCTGCCCTTGGCGGTCCTCAATGGCAGTGGCCATTTTATTTGCCGTCGGATCGGCCTGAGCCAAGAGAGCCATCAACACATTCATTCCCCCGCTGAAATCGACTATCTCTTGCGCGAAAGCCAAAAAGTGGGCGTACTGGATAAAGGCATTTCGCGCCGTCTGCGCAAAGCCCTGCACTTGGGCAAGCACACAGTGCGGGAGCTGATGGTGCCCCGCCAAGAAATTCAAATGCTGGATCTCAATCTCAGCCCACCCCACATGTTGGACTGGTTGCGTGAAATTCCCTTTGCCCGTCTGCCGGTCTGGCGCGAGAGCCCCGAGCAGGTGATTGGCAGCATTTCAGTTAAACACTGTGTGCAAATTTATGCCCGCCAGGGTCAGATCACAGCCATAGAGCCCCTTTTGGAACCCATCTTGGCCATTCCCCGCGATCTCACGGTCGAAAGGGCCCTGCTCAAATTGCGTGAGCACAGGGCGTCGATGGCCCTGGTGGTCGACGAACATGGGGGTATCTCAGGTCTCTTAACCCTGCAAGATATCCTGGGGGAATTAACCGGCAATTTAAACGATGAATTTAAACCCCTGCGCAGTCTCAGCCTGCCTCTGGGTGAGGGACGCTACCAAATACCCGGCCGCATGCGCCTCGAAGGCCTCAAAGATCAGATTGGCATCCACTGGGTTTCGGAGCATACCACCACTGTCAGTGGCTTTTTAATTGAACAATTCCCAACGCTGCCCTCAGCAGGAGATTCTTGGTCGGACGCCCATGGAGAAATACGCATCGAAGCCATGGCTGGCCCCATTATCTTAACCGTGCTCTATACCCCCCATCCGGCAGCAGGTCAAAGTGATGTTTGAAACCGTGCTTTTACCTGCTTTCCTGATTCTGCTGCTCTTGTTTTTGAACGCTTTGTTTGTGGCCGCCGAATTTG
>CAZRFI010000042.1:0-6035 GCA_964598905.1 uncultured Candidatus Sericytochromatia bacterium
GCCAAACGCCGATCGCGCCAATCAATCAGCCAGCGGTATTCTGAATCGGGCCCCAGCAGCGGCAGTTTGTCGTCATTGTAGAGATGGGCCATCAGCGAAATATCTGCCAGGGTCAATTGGTCGCCGACCAAATACTCGCGCGGCAACAGCGCTTTGATCCGTTCCAAGACCTCTTGGGCGCGTTTTTCGAGTGCGGGCAGATCAGCCGGACTGAGCTTTTGCACCTTTAAATTGCGCCAGAGCATCATCGGAATGATCTGGGCCTTGTAGCGGTCGAGGCCAGCAATCCCTGTGCTGAGATTGGGATTGTCGATCAGCGGCTGGGGATTGAGGTAATTGTGTACATACGTGGCTTTGCCCAAAGCGGGCTGAAAGCCTTCATCGAGCCAGTCTTCGAGCAACAAGACCTGTTCTTTGAGGGCCGGATCTGCCGGAAAGAGCGAGGGCTCGGGAAAGGTTGCTTCGAGGTAGAGAGCAATGGCTGAAGAATCACAGATCACCTGATCGCCATGGCGCAGATACGGCACCTTGACCTGCCCCGATTGGCGGCGGGAAAATTCCCTGTGAATCAGGGGGGTGATTTCCACAGCCTGGTAGGGAATTTTTTTAAAATCGAGAATGTGGCGCACTTTGACACAATAAGGTGAATAGTCAAATTGGTAGAGAATCAGGGTCTCGGGGCCGACATCGGGTACATTCGGCCCCATTTTGGCCAAGGTTTGTTTGAGCAGCCAGCCAGCCGCACTTGCACCACTTAATACAGCTCCCAAAACAGCCAGTTTACGCATTATTTTGCTCCTCTTGTTCTCATTTAAATCTCACTAAAAATCAGGATGCTACCGCACGGGCGGAGACACAGAGTGCCCAATTGGCCAAATTGATACCGTTTTCACTGCGCCAGGGTTCAACAGCCAGTTCCAAGGCCTGATCATACTGCTGTCGCTGGGCCAGCGACAGCCCGGCCAAAGCCTCAGCCAACGCAGGCATCAGGGCAGAACGCTCGCTTAAAAAGGCCTGAGCCGAAGCAAAGGGCAGCATGACCGCCACTTTCTCGCTGGCCACAAGCTCAAAGCCCGCAGCCTGAATCATCTCTGCGAGCAAAGCGAAGTCCGAGAGGGTAAAGGGGCCTGGCCCCGAGCGCGGCAAAACAATTCCCAACTCCCGCTCCAAGACCCGTGTGGCCAAATCGAGCATGGGGGCCTCTTCGGGTGGGGCCCAGACCGCTGCGGCCAAATGGCCACCGGGGCGCAGCCAACGTCGGGCATTTTGCAAAGTGGCGACAGGGTCGAGGCAAAACATCAGACCCCAGCGCGAAACCAGAGCATCGAAGGGAGGCTCGGCCCCCAAATCCAGTCCCTCGGCATCTTGAACCTCAAAGCGCAAATTGTCCAAACCAGCAGCTATTGCCTCTTCTCGGGCCCAGGCAATCATCTGGGGAGATTGGTCAATTGCCAGCACAAAGCCCTCAGGGCCCACTTCACGTGCAAAACTCAAGGCTGGCTCACCCATGCCCGTGGCCAAATCCAAGACCCGTTGCCCCTGTGTGATCCCTGAGAAAGCCAGTAATTTTTCAGACACCGGCTGAGAAGCGGGTTTATACTGCCCCCACCAGGCTTTCCAACGGGGAGCCATATCTTCCCAATGGGCGCGATTGTGGGCACGATCTTCAACCAAACTCATACTAAAAGACCTCTTTCTCTTGGGGGTAGTTAAGGTTGCGGGCCCGTTGCAACGGGATGGTCGGGATAAGAAACCCAATCACTCCAAGAGCCGGGATAGAGCCGTCCCCGTTTAAATCCGGCCTCCGCCAAGGCAATCAGGGTGTGATTGGCGGTCACACCCGAACCACAATAGACAATAATTTCTTGATCTGGCATCAGGCCCAAAGCCAACATCTCTGACCGCAAAAGGTCTGGAGACTTAAACAATGACCCCTGCAAGTTTTCGGCAAAGGGCCGATTTAAGGCTCCAGGAATATGGCCCGCACGGGCATCAAGGGGTTCGCTCTCGCCCCGGTAGCGCTCAGCACTGCGGGCATCCAACAGCACCACATCGCGGGCGGGCGAACGCAGTTCATCGACGGAAGCCAAAAACGAGGAGCTCAGTTCTGGCTCAAAACCGCCGGGTTGAATCTCAGGGAGCTCTGCTGTGACAGGCCAGCCCGCGGCCAGCCAGGCCTGCCAGCCCCCATCCAAGAGCTGAACCTGCTCATGGCCCAGCCAGCGCAAAAGTGCCCAGAGACGCCCGGCATACATATTGGCGGCATCATCATAGATCAAGACCCGGCTCTGATTGGAAAGCCCCGCCCGGCGCAAGGTCGCCACAAGAACCTCTAAATCGGGCCAGGGATGGCGGCCACCGTGCTCGGCCAAAGGCCCCGACAGATCGCGGTTCAAATCCAAATATACGGCGCCAGGCAGGTGGCTTTGTAAATAGCTTTTTTCGCCATAGTCAGGATCTGCCAAGGCAAAACGCAGATCGGCAATCAGCCAATCCCCGCTTTGAAGTTGGGGATAAACGTCTTCGGCAGCAATCAGATAGGACATTCTTTGGCCTCTTGAGAAAAATTGGTTTGGGAAATCAAAGGCGAGTGCAATCGATGGCTCTGAAACTGCCCCAAATCAGTCTCAGGTTTACTGCCAGTATAGCCTGTTCAGCTTCAGACTGAGGAGAACCATAAACAACGTTTTGGCATCATAATCATGACACCCATTGTGGCCAAAATGTTGACATTGTTTACTGTGAGCAAGACCACACCCAGAATGCAAGCGGCGTAATATTTCATTCTATCAACATCCATGTAAGATAAATTTGTCACAATAAATTTGCTGAAACCCAAGGAGAAAAATTCCATGATAAAAAAAAGCGCCGCATTACTGTTGACAACAAGCCTATTGATGGCCTGCAACAGCCAACCCAGCCCTCTTGCAACAGCCCCTGTAAGCCCTCAACAAACAGCCGTCAATAGCTCTCCTGAAGCCGATAAGCTGGTCAGCCAACTCAAGGCCCAAGGCAACCAAAATATCTCAGTGATTGACGTGGGCCAAGGCAAAAAAACCCCTGCAGTTTTAAGCATGACTGTCAATTTCACAAACGCAGAGGCATTTAAAACCCAGGCTTCGGTCAGTGGTGTGCCCTCTGGTGCCACCCTCAACCAATTGCGGGTCTTTTTGCTTGAATCCACGGGTGCGCCGGCAGCAGGAAACATTACCGCTTTGGTTAAAAACGCCGGTGGTACGCTGATTACTCGCGCAGGTCTGGGCCCCCATACCTTTGTCTTCGCCAATGTGCCCGCCAATGCCGCCACTATGAAATATTATGTCGGTGTCTCTCCTTTGTTAAACGTGCCAACGGGCCCCCCGACTGCACCGTATACACTCAACCTGCTAGCGACCCCCAACACCCATAACCACGGGGTTCTCGGTCTGGTTGCTATCTCCAGCACAGGGGGAGAAGGGGCCGGAGAGGTGCATGTTGATGCCAATTACCAAGTGAGTAATCTTGCAGCTCTGGGAATTGCCCTGACCCTGCGCAATGAAACTGGCGCAAGTATTGATTCCCAAGCCACGATCACCAATGGCACAACAGGCGTTCCTGCCATTTCAGTCTCTTAAAAATCCAGAGCTTATTCCAACACGTAACAAGGAGAAAACAATGAATAAAAAGATGAAACGGCTCAGTTTGTCTGGGATCGGCCTGGGATTGCTCTTGGCCTGTTCTCCCAACCTCGCCCCCCCCTCGGTATCCATGGAAGGGGTCAAAGTGGAGAAGCTCTCACCCATGACCCAGGCCCTGATTGCAGAGGCGAAAAGGCAAGGGCACAAAGACATCACAGTTTTGGATGTCGGCAATGGCCAAAAGACAGCAGCGGCATTTAATGTCTCGCTGAAATTCACCGACGGCACAAATTCCAACTTTGCGACCAAAGCGTCTAGCAGCGGGGTTCCTGCCAGTACTGTGGCCAACAAAGTGGAAATCACCCTGATGGAATTTGATGGCGCCCCCCCTGGCACGGGTGCTCTGCCTCCGGCCAATATTAAACATACAGCGATTCTCAACAAATTGCTGACAGGTTGCCCCACCACCTGTGTGCAGAGTTTTACCTTTACCAATGTCCTGGCCAACGCCAATGCCACAAGTAAATATTATGTGGCATCACGCTTGATCTATGAAAATGCCGCTCCTCTTTACAGATTGAATCTGATCAAACCGGCCAGCACACCCATCACACTGGCGACAGGCAGTGTAACAGGGCTAATTGTCCTCACGGATCGGGGGGGAACCGGTAACTCTGGCGGGGTCTTTGTGGATCCGCAATTTCAGATCAACGCTACAGATACAGGCCAATTGTTTCTCAATGCCCCGATGCAATTGGACGATGAAAAGGGTGCCTCCATTGACTCTCGGGTGAACGTGACCGATGGCACCTCAGGCATTCCAGCCATCAACGTCACCTCTCCTTAAGGGGCAACCATGTTAAGCAAATACCTGAAACCACTGGGAATATTGTTAAGCTTCAGCCTGCTCACGGCCTGTCAGCTTTTCAGCAACAACCAGTCGGTTTCAGGTGCTTTGAGTTTGGCGGTGCAATTTCCCGAAACAAATGGTTTTCAGATTCAGACTGTGGCTCCCGAAACCCGCGCCATTTATGTCATGGTCTACGGCAATGGCCTGAGTCTGGAAAAACCCCAATTCTGGGGCCCATTGACCCGATTTAACCCCCGTATGATGGTACAAGGCGTTCCAATTGGCCCCCAAAATGTGGTGGTTGCAGCTTATGATGCCCAAAGCAAATTGATCAGTGCAGCTAACGAAAATGTCACCGTCCGGGGCGGCACACGCACCGCTGTGAATGCCGATTTGCAGCCCAACCCAGAAGCTCAGTTAAAGCCAGAGGAATTGCGGGCCTTGGCCAATTTTAAGCCCCAAATTCCCGCTGAGCCCTGTGGTTTTTCAACCAGTGGATTACAGGTGGCCGTCAGCTTCCCCCATTTTCGCACCCAGCTGATCAAACCTGAAACCCGCCAAATTTTTCTGGTGATTTACGGAACGGGTCTCAGCCTGGAAAACCCAGCTGTCTTTGGCCCCATGACCCCCGAAAAGCCACGGGTCATGGCCCGCAATTTGCCAATAGGCAAACAGATTGTGTTAACCGTAGCCGTGGATGAAAACGGAACGTTTTTGACGGGCGATCGCCAAGAAGTCGAAATCCAAATCGGTCAACGGGCCAGCATGTCTCAAGACCTCAGAGAAGGGTTTGAATCCAGTTTGAGTGAAGCCGAAATCGCATTGCTCAAACGCCTGACCTTGCCCAACTTGCAAAGACAGGCAAAACTCACAGCAGAAATGGCTCAACCGGTCTGCCCCACCCCCACACCAGTGGCCACCCCCAGCGCCGTCACCCGCCCTACCGTGGATACTGAGCCACAGCTCCCCAAGCTCGGCCTGATTCCGAGTGCTTTGCCTAAACCCACACCAGAACCAACACCAGAACCAACCCCGCAGCCCACACCAGTAGCCAGCCCCAGCAATTCAACTTCAGGAGGTGGCGGTGGGTCCTCCCCTGTGATTGTGATTCCAGAGCCCACCCCTACACCCACTCCGGTTGGCGCAAGTTTAAATATCGACGTAAATATCACCAACGGAACGGTGGGCCTGCCCCCGATTACGGTTTTTTAACCATGAAAAAATCAAACCTGTTTCTCTCTGTTTTATTCTGCACAGCCTGTCAGTATCAGGCGCCGGTCATCATGCCTTCCGGACTTGAAAATTTAAAAATTATTCCTTTACAACCCAGTTTTCCAATCACACAGCAAGAAACTGTGCTCAAAGTGAGCAACAATACTGCTCATACAGGTAAAATTCGGGTCATGATTGGTGGTGGCGGCCCATCTTTTCGCACCCAAAAACTCCATGGCGATGTCGTAAATCTTAAACTGTATTTGGTCCCAGGGAACACCGGCACCCAAACCCCTTCATACACTTCTCCCTTGATTGGCAAAACCAGTCAAAACCAAATGTTTACTTTTGAAAAC
>CAZRFI010000042.1:6135-7726 GCA_964598905.1 uncultured Candidatus Sericytochromatia bacterium
TCTCAAAGTGGCCACGCGGCCTATAACTTTGGAGCAATCCAAGGGGTTCGGGTCTTTCTGGTCAGTTCGGCCAGTTTTCCTTCTCCCGGCGTTTTGACCCCCGTCGGCGGGAATATTTACACCCTCAATCAGACCTTCTCAGGTCTCAGCAAAGACCTGACCTTCCACAATGTCGCACCGGGTTCTTATTATGTGGCGGCCAGCGTATTTACCACAGGTGTTGGCCCCTTTAATGCGTTCACCAACATGTCCAAACCCACTTCGTTTACCTATTCCGAAGGCCCTGTCGCTGTTTCAAATTCAGGTGGCATGGGCGGCGCCAACAATGGCCGGGTGGAAGTCGATGCCCAGTATCAGGTCACGGGCAACAGTCAATTGGTGGTCCCCCTCTTTCTCGCAGACGAAGTGGGCGCAAAAATCGAAACCCAGGTCAATTTGATCGATAATCCCTGATCGCAAAGCGATAATTTCAGCGGTATTCTGGGTATATCTTCTTTATTGGCATAAAATACAGAAAACAGGCCGCGCAAAGCTGGCCGAACCCGTTCGCGAAAGGCGTGAGAGTGATGAGCAGCATTGATGGAAAAGTAACCGGTCTCAACTCGGACGTATACAAAACCCTGCAAACGATCAAGTCCCGCAATGCGGGCCCGCTGACCGCCCAAGACACCCAAGAACTCAAAGCTGCAATTGAAAAAGGCGGCATCGATGACAGCGAGAAGGACCTGCTGCAAGAATTGCTGGCAGGCAATAACGATGTCCAGGTCTATGCCGAAGGCGCCGAATTTGGGCCCGATGGCCTCAAGTTTCAGGGTGTGGGCGAAGACGCCAAGAAAAACCTAACCGACCTGAATCAGGTCGAAAAACTGGCAGACCCCAATCACCCGACCACGGAGGGAGAGCCCAGCTCCGATGCGGGACATTTGGGGGATCTCAGCCATGAAAAAGACCCCGAAAAATTTGCCCACCATGCCGAAGAAATTTTACACGCCAAATTTGGCTTAAAAAGTGACACAGCCGGATCGATTGCCAAAAATTTATTCGTGGCCATGCACGACAAAGATCCGGTCAAAAAAGCCAAAGCCATCGCCGAGATCATCGTCAGACTCAACGAAACCCCCGAAGGCAAAAAAGCCCTGCAGCGGATTGTCGCACCGCTGATCAGCGGCTTGCCCGAAAAGTCTCCCCTGCGCAATATCATGACCAAACTCTTTGCCGACAAAGCCAGTTCCGACAGCCGCATTGGCTTTTTGGCCACGGTCATGAATGGCAATTTTGAAGGTCTCAAAGATGTGCGGGCAATGTACGAGCTGATTCAGGATTTTGGCCCCGATGTCAAAGCCCTGATGCCCGAAAACCTCAAACAGCACGTCGAAAAATTGGAAACACTCTTTGGCAAAGAGCTGGGCAAACACGCCAAAGAGGTCCTGCAAAAAGTCCTGCCCCTGGGTGAACAATCGGACCTGGTGCGGGCCACCCTGAAAATGATCACCGGCGATGGTGTGGTAAAGGTCGGGGCCGGGGTCGATTTCCTCAAAGCCGTGGGCAAACGGATCGTTGGGGCCGACAATAAAACCCTCAATGCCATTAC
>CAZRFI010000042.1:7826-10765 GCA_964598905.1 uncultured Candidatus Sericytochromatia bacterium
GAGGGAGAAACCCCCAGAGTGGACGGCGAAGCCCCGAAAACAGGGGATGTACCTGGTACCTCTGCAGCAACGGATGTGGCCACGACAGAGCTGACAGCTGCCGAAAAAATGGCTGCCCGCGAAGCAAAAATGGCCGAAACAGCAGAAAGACTGGGCCTGAGCCCAGAAAGCCGAGCGGCCTTGAAAAAAGTCCTCAGCAACGAAAAAGTGGACGAAGCCGCCTTTGAACAGGGCCTGAAAATGTTTGAAAAAATGGGCGCGGCCGAATCAGAGGCCGCTCTCAAAGTTTTGCAACACATGGAAGGCGAAATTGCCAGCCGGATTTTTACCAATGGCCACCTCGGCGAAAAAGTGCTGCAAGGCATTGTTAAAATGCTGCCTGCCATGGAAAAAATTGGCATGTCTATGCTCGAACTGGCCCCCAAATTGGCCAAAGGTGTGGGCAAAGTCCTGCCCGTCGCTGGGGCATTGGTCTCGGGCTATGACGCCGTGCGCCTGGGCACCATTGCCGCTACGGGCAAAGATTTAACAGGCAAAGAGTACAAAGACCCCGATGTGCGCGCTTTGGCCCTGCTTGGGGCTGGCGCCAACGGCCTGGACACGGCTTTGGCGATCCTCGAAGCCACTGGGGTGGGAAATATCGACCTGCCGGTTCAATTGGGTCTGGCTGGGGTCGAAGTGGCCATCGATATCATGGTCGAATATTACAACGAACATCCCGAAAAAATGCCGCCCGAACTGCGTTTGGGCATCAAAGCCGCAGCCCTTGGAGTAGCTGTGGCTGCGCCCTTGGTGCTGCCACCAGCGGGCCTGGCTGCGACAGCCGCGGTGGTCAATATCTATGGCCTGGATGGCACCATCGACATCGCCACCGAATTGACCCGCTTGACCGGAGAAGCCGCCCTCAATGGCATCAGTAAATTGCATGAGCTGCAGGCCAAGGCTCTCGATCGTGGCTTGGAAGGCCTGACTGGCGACATCAACGGCTTGGCAGACGTGATTCGCAATCCCGAAAAATATGCCGCCCAGCTGGGAAAATCGGTCGAAGAGGTCATGGGCCAAGCAGCGGATATGTTACAAGCCGCAGCCAGCAAAGGCGTCGATGCCGCCAAAAAAGTCTATGACGTGCTCAAAGACGTGGCCACCAACCCCGGTGCCTACGCCCAAAAGGCCGTGGATTTTGCCGTTCAAACCGGCATCAAAATTGGCAATGAAGTCAGCCAAGCGGTGGGGGCTGCAGGTACGTTTATCAAAGACATGACCACCAAAGGAGCCATGGCCCTTGCCGATGGCTATCAGGCCCTGTACAAAATGGGAGCCCAAGGTGTCGTAGCTGCCAAAGGTCTGCTCAACAGCGCTTTAAACAAAGGGGGCGAACTGGCCCAATCTGCAATTGATCTGGCCAAAGACATTGCCACCAACCCTGGCAAATATGGCGAAATGGCAGGCCAGATGGCCGCAGAGGCTGTAATTGCCTTGCGCGACTTTGCGATCAAAGGTGCGGGCAAAGCAGCTGACGCCTTGGTGGCCCTCAAAGACATGGCTGTGAATGGCGTCGAAGGAGCCGTAGAAGGGCTTAAAAACATTGTGGCCGCCGGTGGGGCCATGGCTGTCAAAACCCTGGAATTTATCAAAGACGCCCCCGGCCATGTAGCCACAGCGATTGGCGAAGGTTTGCAAGCCGCTTACCGCACGGGAAAAGCAGGGCTTGAAGTGGCAAAATGGGTGGTCAACAACCCCCAAGCAGCTCTCGAAAAATTGGGTGACGCTGGCCAAAAAGTGCTGGAATCCACCCGTGACTTTTTGGTCAATACCGCTCAAACGGTGAAAGGCAAAGCCGGTGAAGCCGTGGCTTATCTCGAAGATCTGCATAAACGCACCGGCGCCGCGCTGGGCCGCTTTGGGGATACCGTGGTTGATCTGATGAAAAAAGGCGTCAATGTCAGCCAGGAAGTGGTGGGCCGCTATTGGGACGTGATCAAAAAACGTGGCCCCGAATTGGCAGATGCCCTCGGCAATCTCGGCCAAGCCGGTCTCGATCTGATGTCCAAAATCGGTCGTTTGCACGCAGATGCCGCCAAATGGGCCGTGGATGGTCTGGTGAACACCGTTAGCAGCGCAGGTTCAGCCGCCAAAAGTTATGCCCTGCAAAAGCTCAACGAAATGGGGGCCACCGACGCGATTGTCAAATTGGTCAACCAGGGCAAAGCCGCCGTGGACGATCTCAAACGCATGGGCAGTGAAGCCATTGCTGCAATCAAAAAATATGGCAGCCCCGAAGCCCTGGGCAAATTGCTCGAATCAGGCCGGGTCAAAGCCAGTGAAATGGTCAATACCCTGATGAGCCAAGGGGCCGATGGCATTCGCAAGTTGATGGCCACCGCTCAACATTATGGGGGTCTGGCCAAAGAGTTTATGGGCAAGGTCATGGCTGAGATGGGCTCGGCCTGGGATCAAAGCAGTATTACCAACGGCTACCAGCCCCTGCGCGATCTGATCGGCAAATACATCAGTCAAGCCGCTGCCGCAGGAGGAGAGGCTGCTGCCTGGATGAAACAACAATTGGGAGATGCCCTGCACACCCTTGATAAAAATATGGAAAGGGCCCAACAGGGCAATTGGATTGTGGTTTCAATCCCCGATTTCATCGTGGACATGGTTCGCTAAGGTATGAACGCTTTGGAAGAAGAGCTGTATCCAGAGCTGGGGGAAGACCCGATTGAGTCGGTAGCCCCTTATGTCAATCCCCCCATGGATCCAGGCTATGAGTTACCGCCCGTTGAGCCTGTGCCCTTTGTCGATCCCTTTGCAGAAATCGCCCAGCGCGCCCGAGAAAAAATCCCCAGGCTTTTTCATGAATTGCGCCAATTGCCTTGGCAGGTGGTTCAGAGTTCCCAAAAGAAACTCATGGCCATGCCCAATGCCCGCCAATTGTCGGC
>CAZRFI010000042.1:10865-17793 GCA_964598905.1 uncultured Candidatus Sericytochromatia bacterium
CAGAAGATTAAGCAAGATCCTCTGCTTTTGAGCAGATAATAAAAGAGAATTTGAGTAAAGCAGGTTTCCCTGAGATGTCAGGTTTTTCGGATTTCATTTCATCTTTTTCGCGCAGCTTCCGCACCACGGTCGATGCGACACCCCGTCCTGCCCAAACAAAATCACAGCCTGCTCCTCCACCGCCGAGCGCCAGCTCCCTGAGCCCATCAAAGGGAGTCGAAGGGACCACCCCACAGACTCCCTCCAAAGATCAGGCCCGTTTGTCATCTGGCGCCACCCACCAGGCCCGTTCTGCGGCCAACGTCTCCTTGCCTTTCTCTGAAGAAACTTGCGATTTGGGCCATTTAAAAACAGCCAAAGAAGCCCGACAAGAGCTACGTCAAACCGGTTTTGTCAGCGGCCCTGAGGGCCGAGAAAATCTCAATTATCAGCGTCTGAGCTCTCAAACAGCAGAGAGCATCAAACATGTACATGGCCTGCTTAAACGCGATAGCCAAGCAGGTCACAACCATGATCTGCCGCTCTTTGGTTTGCGTGTGGCAGGTGCCACCTTGTCCAATCCAAGCGAACGCGAGAAATTCATCAAAGGCACCCTGCTTAACAGCCCGAAAGAATCGGCTGGGCATTTGGACCAAATGTCGCGCATGCTCAAGCGCACCCAAAACCCCACCATTGAAAAAGCCCTGCTCAATGCCCTCAGCCAAGCCAATTCTAAGCAGACCAAAGACTTTCTCTTCGAAGCCGGTTTTCTGGTAAATGACGGCATGGAAGAAGATGGCCCGAGTGTCAACCGCAAAGCACTCGAACATCTGCCAAAGCCGATTGTGGATCAAATGATTCAAAATCTCAGCAAAAACGGGGGCGTGTTTAACAGCAATGCCCCGATTATCAACGGTTTAAAATACCTCCACTGATTCTGGCCCCGCCCGATTTGCACCCAGCCCCTGGTTCTTTACTGGGGGCTTTTCGCATAGATGGGAGAAAAAGAATGTTTTTATTTACATAATTTTAAATATAATTATTTACATAAACGTAAATTAAATATATAATCAGATCATTCAGATCCCCAAGGAGTTCTCCCCATGAAACTATCCACCCGCTTTGTCTGCTATTCTTTGGCTGCGCTGAGTGTGTCGGCCTGTGGCCCCAGCCCG
Source organism: uncultured Candidatus Sericytochromatia bacterium (assembly GCA_964598905.1). Taxonomy (GTDB): domain Bacteria; phylum Cyanobacteriota; class Sericytochromatia; order UBA7694; family UBA7694. The sequence goes on from CAZRFI010000042.1 coordinate 12,020, forward strand.
ACGTCGCTCTCACAAGTGAGCAGCAGCCTCAATCCATCAAAATACGCAAGCCCTTCCTATTACGGAAATGCTTATCCCACCCCGTCTGCCACTGCCGCTCCCGGTTCCGCATCACTGCCTGCTGTGGTCAACCAAGCCGTTACGGGCCAAAACATGTCCATGCCCGTCGATACCAGCAACGAAAGCTACCAAGCGATTGTCGAAAACCCTTTTTTAGCGGTTCTGCAAAACCCCCTCTCCACCTTTTCAATTGATGTCGACACCGCTGCGTACAGCAATCTGCGTCGCTTTCTCAATCAGGGGCAAAAGCCCCCCAAAGATGCCGTGCGGATCGAAGAAATGTTGAATTATTTCCGCTACGACTACCCCCAACCCGAAGGCAATTTGCCCTTTGCGATCAGTACCGAATTGTCGGAATGCCCCTGGAACAAAGAGCACCAACTCTTGCAAATTGGCCTGCAGGCCAAATCCATAGATATGAGCCAGGCCCCGCGCAGCAATTTGGTCTTTTTGCTCGACGTCTCGGGCTCGATGGATTCAGAAAATAAACTGCCACTGCTGAAACAGTCTCTGCGCCTGATGGTCGACCAATTGCGTCCCGATGACAGCGTCTCAATTGTGGTCTATGCCGGGGCCGCCGGACAGGTCTTGCCCCCCACCACCGGGCGCAACAAAGACAATATTCTCAAGGCCCTCGATCAGTTGGAGGCAGGCGGTTCCACCGCTGGCGGAGCAGGCATTCATTTGGCCTACGAAACGGCCCGCCAGAATTTTATTCAAGGCGGCAATAACCGCGTGATTCTGGCCACCGATGGGGATTTTAATGTCGGGGCCTCCTCAGATTCGGATATGGAGCGCCTGATCGAAAACAAACGCAAAGAAGGGGTATTTTTGACCGTCTTGGGCTTTGGCATGGGCAATTACAAAGATTCAAAAATGGAGATTTTGGCCAATAAAGGCAATGGCAATTACGCGTATATCGACAGCCTGATGGAGGCCCGCAAGGTATTGGTCAAAGAAATTGGTGGCACCCTCTTCACTGTGGCCAAAGACGTCAAACTGCAATTGGACTTTAACCCGGCCCATGTCAGCCGCTATCGCCTGATTGGCTACGAAAACCGCCTCTTGCGCGCCGAAGATTTTAACAACGACGCCAAAGATGCTGGTGAATTGGGCGCAGGCCACACCGTAACAGCCCTTTACGAGCTGGAACCCGGCACAGGCAGCCCCGAAAAACCCCAGACAGCAGATGGCCAGACCACGGCTTTCGGCCCTGGCGATTTGATCAACCTCAAATTGCGTTATAAAAATCCCAACCAAGATGTCAGTGAATTGATCAGCCAACGTGTCAGCGCCCAAAGCAAAGCCTGGAGCGAAAGCTCAGAGAACCTACGCTTTGCCGCCTCGGTTGCTGGTTTTGGCCTCTTGTTGCGCGATTCGGCCCACAAAGGCAATCTCAAACTGGCCCAGGTCAAAGAATTGGGCCTCCAGGGCAAGGGCAGCGACAAAGAGGGCTATCGCCAAGCCTACCTCAATCTGCTCGATCAGGCAGCAGGCCTGGGGCTCTAGCACCTGTCTTATGACACTGTTGCTTTAAGCCCCTTCACGCACCGCATGCGCCAAAAGCTCCCGGCGCACGCGATCGATCAGCACATCCACCCAGCGGCGGTACATATCCGCCGAGGGGTGCAGACCGTCGGGGGCATTCAGACTGGCGTGTTTCCCCGCTTCGCGGGAAATCGCGGTAATGGCAATATACTGCACCCCATACTGGTAACTCAAACGGGCATTGATGCGGTTAAAGGCATCAATGTCTGAGGAGATCTGGGCCCGATCACGCCCTTCGGCAAAAGGTGTAACCCCCCAATCGGGAATCGAAAGCACAAAGACCCGGTTTTTTCTCATGCCCGCCAATTCAATGGCCTGGCGCAGCAACAGCTCAAATTCCTGGGCATATTCTTCCTGACTGCGTCCCTGGTATTGGTTATTGACCCCAATCAAAAGCGAAACCAGATCATAAGGCGGTGTCAAAACACGGCCCTGCATTGCATCCAAGAGGTCCCGTGTGGTCCAACCTGTGGTGGCAATGATCTCGGGGTCATCTAAATCTTCCATGCCACGATTGCGCAGGCCGGTTGTCAATTGCATCGGCCAGCGCTCTTTTTCAGCCACCGCTTCGCCAATCGTATAAGAATCTCCCAAAGCCAAAAATCTTTTCATCGTTTTTCCTTTCTCAGTCAACGGAGCTGAAACCAGACAGGCAGAGGCAAATAGCGCACCCACACAAAGAAAAGCCGCTCCCCAGCAAGGTTTAAAGCGCACGGGCCGTGGCCTGGACTTTTTCCCAGGCAGCGGCAATATGGCGCTGTTCGAGTCGGGTTTGCCCCAGTACCCAGCGCAGCACATACACGCCTTTGAGACGGGTATGGGTCATAAACATCTCCCCAGAGGCATTTAAGCTCTGAAGCAGGGCCTGATTGACCCGATCGAGATCCTCGTTCTGTGGAGACAGATAGCGAAAACAGAGGGTGTTAAATGTGACCGGGGCCAAAAGTTCAAAATCTGGGGCAGATTGAATTTGCGAGGCCAGATCCTGGGCCCATTCCAAATGCTGCCGAATGATCTGGCGCAGGCCTTCAGCCCCATAACTGCGCAGCACAAACCAAAGTTTGAGGGCCCGAAAACGCCGGCCCAATTGAGGCCCCCAATCGCGGAAATTATAAACCTGATCATCTTGATCGGTTTTGAGGTATTCGGGGGTCAGGGCAAAGGTATTCAGCAGGGTCTGAGGATCTTTGACATAATAGGCCGAGCAATCAAAATTAGTCATCAGCCATTTGTGAGGGTTAAACACAAATGAATCGGCCCCTTCGAGCCCCTCGGCCCAAATCCGCATCTCGGGCAGAATCAAAGCCGAGCCAGCAAAAGCAGCATCGACATGCAGCCAGAGGTTTTCGCGCTGGCAGAGGTGCGCCAGCGGTCCCAGCGGATCGATGGCTGTCGAGCCCGTGGTACCAAATGCAGCGACAACACAGAGGGGAGTCAGCCCCATCTCGCGATCGTTGTGAATTTGCAGGGCCAATTCCGAAGGCACCATCGCAAAGGCCTGATCCACATCAATTTTGCGCAGATTTTCGCTGCCCAGCCCCGCCATGCGCATGGCTTTTTCAATCGAAGAATGGGCCTCGGAAGAGCAATAAACCGTAAATCGGGGCTGCCCATGCAAGCCCTGCAAATTGCTCCGCCCCGCCGTGGCACGTTCACGGGCCGAAAGCAGCGCGCAGAAAGTCGCGGTGGATGCGGTATCTTGAATCACCCCGGTCCAGTGCGAAGGCAAAGCCAACAGATCGCGCAACCACTCCATCATGCGCTGCTCCAACTCTGTTGCAGCAGGGGAGGTCAACCAACTCATACACTGGGCCCCCAAAGTGGCTGTGAGCATTTCTGCGAGCACCGAAGGTGGACTGCTATTGGCAGGAAAATAGCCAAAAAAGGCCGGGTGCTGCCAGTGGGTCATGCCCGGCATAATCGCCTGTTCAAAATCCGCAAAGATCTGCTCAAAGGGCTCGGCCTGTTCGGGTGCTTGGGCGGGAATCCGGGCCTTGACTTGGCCCGGAAGCAAATCAGGTGAAACAGGGTATTGGCTAACGTTTTCAAGGTAATCGGCCATCCAATCGACCATTTGATGGGCCTGCTTGCGAAACACGTCTAACTCCATGGGTTGCACCTGTCTAGAAAGATACTTCTGGAATACGGAAGGGAAACTACTGCAGGGTATTTTAGCAGAAAACTTGCACCCACCCGGCCCTGCAGCTTAAGATCTAAATACTGCTTTCAAGGAGTAAAAAATGGAGTCAGACGCCCGATACAAACGCATCTTGATGGCCATTCAGGCCGCCCATAACGAATCGGCCCTGAGCATGGCTGTGGGCCCCCTGCTGCAGGAAACCGGCTTCGGCTCCAGCGGCATGGTTGATCCTGAGACGGGCGAAGAATCCCGTTTGAGCTACCTGGAAATTGCCGAGTGCCTGATGGACACCGACCGGCTCTTTTTCCAAAAACCGATCGAACTGCTGGTGATGGCCAACCAGCGCAGCAAAGAGATGGCCCTGGGCGTCCCACCCCGTTTGCCCGAACCCGAATCTCCCCCCTGGCAGCAATTCCTCTAAGCACGAAAAAAAGCTGACAGTTTTGCAACTGTCAGCCGGGACTGAGGGGGAATGAGAGAAGTTAGAATCTCGAAAAAAGGGAGAATTTCAGGGGGGGGGATCAATCGCCCATCAATGAAGCCGCCCCTGGTATTTATTGCATTTTTTGGTCTTACGCGGTGTATCGCGGAACTTGGAGCGGTAATACTTCTGATCGTTAAAATCATCGGCGAGCACCGCTTGAATCCGTTCCCAACTCTCGGGATCACTGGCCTTTAAAACGGGAGATGGGTGGGAGATTTCGTGGTTTTGATACATGGGTTTCCTCCATTGGAAATATCTATAAAATATGTTTATTTTAACTATACAAATAAATCAGGCGCGGCGAATGTTTAGCGCGCTGAGCTCCTGATGGCAACGCGCTTCCCAGCGCGCAATCTGTTTCTCGAGTTGGACGTAGAGGTGGGGACGGTGCTGACTAAAATCCAACCAAGCAACGCCACAGGCATGGCAATGTTCCAGACGTACGCCCCGAAGGGGTTGCTCTTGAGCAACAGCAGAATCACAACTTGGACAGGTATTCATCGGGGGCCTCCTTCAAATCGGTTATGGGATTATCATAAGCGATTCTTTTTACATTTACAAATTCAATGTTTATATATAAAATATAGAAAATAACTATACAATCCCCCTATACAATCCCCCCAACACAGTAGGTTCTTATGAATTGGCTCAATTATCACCACCTCTACTACTTTTGGATGGTGGCCCGTGAAGGCAGCATCACACGGGCCTGTGAAAAACTGCATCTCTCTCAGCCCACAGTCAGCACCCAATTGCAGGAATTGGAAAGGGCGGCAGGCCAAAAGCTGTTTGTGCGCAGCGGACGCAATCAGTCCCTGACCGAGATGGGACAAATGGTCTACCGCTATGCCGATGAAATTTTTAGCTTGGGCCAAGAATTACAGCAATTTTTATCGGGTTCTGCCAGTGGAGATCGCCCGATGCGCCTGACGATTGGCATCACCGATTCGCTCCCGAAGCGGGTCACCTACCGCATTTTGGAACCCTTGCTACACTATCCTCTGCCCGTGCAATTTGTCTGCATGGAAGACGACAATCTCGAAGGCCTCTTGCAGCGGCTCTCGCGCTTTGAATTGGATCTTGTGCTGGCAGACGCCCCGATCAGTACCAACAGCCGCATCAAGGCGTATAACCACCTCTTGGGCGAATCGGGGGTGAGCTTTTTTGGCTCAGAGGCCCTGCAGCAAACCTATGGCGGCGATTTCCCCCGCTCATTGCAGGGCGCCCCCCTGCTCTTGCCCTCCCACAATACCGCCCTGCGCCGCGAACTCGACGAATGGCTGGCCTTTAACAGCCTGGAACCAAAGATCATCGCGGAGTTTGACGATATGGCCCTGCTCAAGGTCTTTGGCCAGCAAGGCCACGGCATTTTTTGTCTGCCCAGCGTGATTGAAGCAGATCTGGTTGAAGGCCTCCAAGTCAAAGTACTCGGGCGCGATGCCTCGATCAAAAACAATTTTTATGCCATTTCAATTGACCGCAAAATCCGCAATCCAGCGGTCGTGCATTTGATTGAAACGGCACGGCAACAGCTCTTTTAGA
>CAZRFI010000042.1:17893-21248 GCA_964598905.1 uncultured Candidatus Sericytochromatia bacterium
TCACCGCCACAGTCTTTGAGTTTTTGCCCTTCGGCCAGATAAGCCAAGCAAAATTTGCCCGCTTCAATCGCTGAAATACCACAATAACCGCCCTCAAAGCTGTGCAAAGCCACCAAATCACGGGGAAAATCTGCCTGGACATGGTATTTAACTCCCACAAAGGCCTGAGAGCGGTAGCGGGTTTGCATAAATCTGCGCTGCAATTGCAGGTCCAAATTGGCGTATTTTCCCCAGGTGCCACAGACCACGCGGGCCTTCACATCGCCCTCACGGGTGGCAATGTCAAAGGCACCGGGGCCGCCGCTGACCCGTTGAACCGTGCAGCCTTCACGCACTTCGGCCCCCGCCGCACGGGCCAATTGCACCAATGCGGCATCCAGGGTATAGCGGCTCAGACCCAGACCACCCGGTTGCAAGGCAAAAACCAGTTCCCGGCCCTGGGGCGAGGAAAAACAGGCCCGCTGAATGCGGGGCAAGTCCCAGGCCTCCAGCGGTACCCCCAGGCGCCTTAAAAAGGGCAGCGACTCCTCAGCCAGGTATTCACCACAGACCTTGTGAAAGGGGTAGGACATTTTCTCCAATAAAACCACGCGAAATCCCTGCCGGGCCAAAAGCAAGGCCGCAGCCAAACCTGCCAAGCCGCCGCCAATCAAGGCCACATCATAATCGGCAGAAGGCCGGGAGTCAGACATAACCCAGCACCCGGTAGCGAAAGGCCCAACACCACTCCAAATCTGCTTTCCAGCCTGTTTCAGCCAGGGCTTCGGCCAGCTCAGCGCGGGAAAACCCCCGCCAGACCGAGAGCGGCGCATCGTGTTTGACCAAATGTGAACGCGAAAAAATGGCCGTTAAGATGTGAATTCCCCACCAAGCCAGGGGATGGCGGTGTAAATCATTGATCAAGAGTCCCATTTTTGCATTTTGCTTTGCCCATAGCAAAAATTCCCGTAATTGAATAGGATCGAGATGGTGACAAAATAGCGAAGTCAGGACGATATCATACTCAGATTCAAGCAGACGGTAATCCGAGCAGATCCAGTGAATATCGAGCCCCTGACAGGCTTGTTGGGCAAATTCCAGGCATTCGGGTTTGAGATCGACCCCCGTAAGTTCAAGCTGCAGCCCCAGCTGTTGCACTACTTTGGCCACTTTCACCCAAGCGGCAATCGCTTTCAGGCTATCACCACCGCCACAGCCAATATCCACAACCCGCAACTTGCGCGGAGCCTCGCTTTCAGAAGACAAATTAACCAGCAGGCGTTGCAAACCCACCAGGGTTATGGCGTGCCCACCCAGCCAACGGTTGATTGTATCCAATTCGGCGAGATTGCGCCAGAGGTCGGCACGGGGAATATTTGGGGCATCGAGCAGCTCCAGAGCCTGGGAGCGCTGGCGCAAATCTGGCATCCATTTCAGCCCAACCATTATTCCCGCACAGTCAAGAGCGCGGTCTCTAAGGTCAAACCCGGCCCAAAGGCCGCTGCCAAAACCCGTTCCTGGGGCTGCCACGTCATAAACCGCTCCCAAATCCGCTCCAGCACGAAGAGCACCGTCGGCGAAGACATATTGCCACATTCCGCCAAAATCTGGCGAGAGGCCTCAAGAGCAGGCAAACCCAAGGCCAATTCGGTGACTTCGACAATTTTGCGCCCGCCGGGGTGAATCGCCCAATGGGCCACATCCGCTTGCTTGAGCCCCAAACCGTCCAGGGCCCTTTCCACCAAAGGCGCAATGCCCTGCTGCAGCAATTCGGGCACATAGGCACTTAAGCGCATCAGAAAACCGCTTTCAGAGAGATCCCAGGCCATGTCCGACCAGCCTTGCAGGGCCACTTCTGAGGCAAAACCTGTGATTTGCAAAACCGGCCCGGCTGGGCGTTTGGCCTCGCCACAGAGCAAAGCCGCCGCCGCGCCATCGGCAAAGAGCAAATTGGCGGCGAGATTGTCGGGGCTGGGGGTCTTTTGAAAATGCAGGGTACAGAGTTCGACACAGACCAGCAAAACCACAGCCTCGGGTTGGCTTTGACAAATTGCCTCTGCCAATTTGAGACCGTGTAAAGCCGCATAACAGCCCATAAAATTGACCCCTGTGCGCATGGTCGAAGTGGGCAATTCCAAGGCTTTTAAAAGCATCAGATCCAGGCCTGGTGCCGAGAGTCCGGTGCAGGTCACGGAGATGATATGGGTGATCTCTGAGCGCTGCAATGTCGGGCGCTTGTCGAAACAGGCTTGAACGGCTTTAAGTGCCAGCGGCAGGGCCTCCTGCTGAAAGACCGCCATGCGCTGACTCAGCCCTGGAAAGGGCTCTAAATCAGGGGTAGAGGGATACATGCGGCGCGCTTCAGGCCCACAGCCATAGTCGGGAATGACCGAATGCCGGGTTTCAATCCCACTGCGGGCATACATTTTCGCCAGACGCCCCGCTTCGGCTTCTGGCAAAGGCACCAATTGATTCATAAACTTCAAGATCGTCTCCTGGGGATGCGCAAAAGCAGGCAGCGCCGTCCCCACAGCCAAACAATAACTCATCCCAGCCTCCCAAGGCAAAAGAGCCCAAAACAGAGATTTAAACAGATCGCCGCCAAAAAATTCATACGCATGGTGTATTCAAAATTGGCAGCCCCAATATCCAACCAGACCTGCCGCGCCCAGCCTGCAAAATAGACCAGTACAGGCGCCAGACAGAGGACAAAAAGCAAAAATTGCAGACGCGGCAAATTCCCGACAAAGAGCAGGCTCGCCAGTGCAAACAGCGCCCCCGAAAAGACAAATGTGCCGCGATAGCCCAGAATCAGACTCAAACTGCGATCGCCGCGCATGGCGTCGGCCCCGTGTTGGTAGATCTGGGTCAGGGGGTAGACGCCCCCAATCAAACAGGCCGCCGCCAGTCCCAGCCCCACATGCTGGGGCATCAAGAGATCGGGCCAATAGCCCGGCGGCACAATGCCAATCAGGGAAGTTAAATAGGTCCAGAAGCCCTGCACCACAAAGACGGTCAGAAAGCCCCAGATCGGGTATTTTTTTAGGCGAATGCCCGGCCAGCTATAGGCCCGCGAAGCCAGGATATAAACCCCTGTGGCACAGGCAAATGCCGGGTGCAGAAAATAGGCCCAGAGCAGAGCCAGGCTGTCCATGGCGAGAGTGGTCCACAAGAGCAGCCGGGGCGGCTGCGGCGGCGCGGCAAGCCCGCCAATCGGGGTGGTATCGCGATCAATCCAGCTGTTATAGCCATTGCTGGCGGGGTACACAAGCAGATGCAAAATGATCGCCACCGCCAAGGTCTGGCGCGGGTCCACAGCCGGGGCCTGGCTCAGTGCCAAGAGAAAAATCGGCAGGAGCAAAAGCGAAAAGGGCAG
>CAZRFI010000043.1:0-4850 GCA_964598905.1 uncultured Candidatus Sericytochromatia bacterium
ATCGCTCAGAAGTTGCTTAGAAGCCCATCCACTTCAGTGGATTGGGAGTGTCACCGACTGCAATGAAAGGAATTCCGTATGACCAAAATTCAAAAATCGGATGCTGATTGGAAAAAAGAACTCAGCCCTGAGCAGTACCGTGTGCTGCGCGAAAAAGGCACTGAGCGCCCTTTTACGGGGGAGTATTGGAATCACAGCGAAGCGGGTACTTATCTCTGTGCGGGTTGTGGTGAGCCCCTCTTTGTCTCTGACACCAAATTTGATGCCGGCTGTGGCTGGCCCAGCTTTTATCAACCCCTTGATAATTCTGCAATCGAAGAGGAAAAAGACCGCACATTTGGTATGACGCGCACAGAGGTGCATTGCGCCAAGTGCCAAGGCCATTTGGGCCATGTCTTTGACGATGGCCCCCAGCCCACGGGACTGCGCTATTGCATTAATTCAGCATCGATTCAGTTTCAATCCCCAGAGAAAGCCTAATCTGTTTTGTTTAAACGATTACACCCGATTAAAGTCCTCGTTTGCACACTGGCCCTGCTCTGTGCCCCTTTCTCTGTCGTTGAACCCGCACAGGCCTGGATGGAGGCCTATTTCCCTTTGTCAAAACCCGCTTTGGGGGCTCCGTTTGGACTTCAATCACTGGGGCAGCTCTTTCCGCATTCCGCTCCCCGCAGCATTGCTGCTGGAGCCGGACAAGTTTTGTTTACCCAGCATCCGGATTCCTTACATCTCAGCGGCAAAGATCGCTTTGGTTTGCCCTTTTCGGTTCAATTGGAAAGCCGGCCCTATACCCTCTTTCGGGCTGATCTCGATCACAATGGGCAAGTCGACCTGATTCTGAGCCATGAGACCTACGGCAATGGTCTGGCACCGACCCATCATTTGATCAGCTTGCTCTTTGAGGCTGATGGTCGACCCATGCCTTTCAGCGCAGAAGGTTATTTTGAAATCAAAGCCCAGGGCATTCCCGATCTGATCGACCTCGATCGAGATGGCCGAGCTGAGTTGATCTTCATGAGTTATGAGCAAGGCTATTGGATTACCCAGCTTTATAAGGCTCAAAATGCCCGTTGGCACAGCGTTACCGGGCTATTTGCGCAACAGCGCTTCCCCCTGTATACCCGTTTTAGCGAGCGCCCCAATCGCCAAGCAGTCCAACCGCCCGGCAAACTTCAGTTTGGGGTTCCGCAATTATCAAATGCCCATCCGACCTTTGTTGGACAATTGGCTTCGTATCAATGGGCGAATGTGGACCAGTCTGAAGACATTCTTTTGAATTTAAAGGCTGAAAATGGCAAGAAACAAAGCTGTCAGCCACTTTCTTGGTATTCAACCTTTACCGTTATGCTTGATCATGAATCGGGCAGGCAGATTGCTGTTCTCTCTCAGCAGACAGCGATGCAAGGTTTGCTCAACGAGGTGATCAAACAGAAATATGCTGTGAAACTCTTTGGGGAGCGCGATTCAAAGGTTTGTCGGCCCGAATTACTCTGGGCCAGTGATCCCCGCAGGCCGGATTTTTAAAGCGGGTGACCTGCTTGGGCTATTCTCCAGGAAAATGAAAGGCCTTTTCAATCCGGGATTTTTGCTCTTTGCGCCGCGAGCGACGGGCCTGACGAAAGACAATCGGGGGCACCACCACCAGCAACACAATCCCAAGCAACCAGGCCAATTGGGTTTTGGAAATGGACGGATCGCGCAATAATTGCGTGCCATAGCCATAGACAAAAGCCGAGGGAATCAGACCAATTAAATTGGCAAAGACAAAGTGACGCAGTTTGATTGCGGTAAAAGCACAGGCAAAATTGAGCAGATTAAAGGGCAGAATTGCCAGGGTGCGCACCAGCAAGAGATAATAAAAGCCGTCTTTTTCGAGGCGTTTGTTGAGGTTTTCCCAGCGCTGATTGCCCGCCTGTTTGCGAATGATCGCTTGGCCCAGTACTTTGGAGAGGCTGTAGACCGCAATGGCTCCAAGGGTGGCTCCCAAAACATTCCAAAGGGTGCCCCAGGCCACGCCAAAGAAAAGCGCTCCCATCCCACACATCAGCCAATAGGGAATCACCATCAGGAGCATGGCCACCACAAAGAGGCCTATAAAAGCGGCTGGGGCCCATTGGCCAAATGGCTCCAACCATGTTTGGATCTGTTCTTGGCTAAAATAACTGCCCAATTCAAAGCGTTTAAACAGCACAATGAGTGCAACCAAGACACCGGCTATTGCCAGCCAGCGCAGCGGGTATTTGATCTGCTGCCAAAAACTGGGTTGGGTGGGGTCAAAGATTGGCATATCTGCGGGCAGGGGACCCGTGCGGTAACTGGCTTTGGCTGCTTTGCGTGGAGTGGGGGGAGGGGCTCCTGAAGGCGGACGTTGTGGGGCCGGGCCTGCGGTGGGTCTGGGGCCAGTGGGTTTTCCTGGCCGCGGGCCTCCCGAACGGGGAACTTGGGGCTGTCCTGGTTGGGGGCGAATGGGTTGTCCTGGTTTGCCTGGGGGTTTGCCTGGGGGTTGACCTTGCGGGGGGCGTCCTTGAGGACCTTGGGAGGGTGGCTTGGGTGGGCCAGAAGACATACTCATGATGCGCTGGCCTCCAAAAATTTTTGGCAAAAGCTCAGGCGGTGTTGGGGAGAGGGGCCTTGGGCCTGTAACAGACGGGTATGTACTGCCGTGGGATAACCTTTGTGTTTGGCAAAGTCGTATCCAGGCCAGGTCTGGTCGAGGGCATGCATAATCTGGTCGCGGGTCACTTTGGCTAAAACCGAAGCGGCAGCAATTGAGACCGAACGCTGATCGCCTTTGACCAGGGTTTGCATCGGCCCCTCCCAAAAGGGAATGGCGCGGTTACCATCGATCAGACAGGCATCCACTGCTTTGAGTTGGCTCAGGGCCCGCCACATGGCCAGATAGGTGGCCTGCAAGATATTCAGGTGGTCAATCAACGGGGCGTTGACAATGCCCAAGCCGTAGTCGAGGGCTTCGGCCTGAATCAAGGGAAACAACGCCTCCCGTTTGGCTTCGCTGAGTTTTTTGGAATCATTCAGCCCGGCCAGACGAGAGGCGTCAAAATGGGGTTTGAAAATCACAGCGGCTGCCACAACGGGCCCCGCAAGGGGGCCGCGCCCAGCTTCATCCACACCAGCGACACGCAGATGGTTCTGCTGCCAAAAATGCTGTTCGTGAACAAAATCGGGCATGGTCAGACCCCCAACACGGGTTTATTCAAAGACCCGTTTGATGGTGACTTTTTTCAGTACGACGTCTTCCATGGGTTTATCCATGGCATTGCGTTTCACACTGGTAATTTTTTTCACGATCTCCAGGCCTTCAATCACTTCGCCAAAAACCGAGTGGCGGTTGTCGAGGTGGGGGGTGGGCACTTCGGTGATAAAGAACTGGCTGCCATTGGTATTGGGGCCAGCGTTGGCCATCGAGAGAATACCCGGTTTGTTGTGTTTCAGTTCGGGGCTGAACTCATCTTCAAATTCATAACCTGGGCCGCCGGTGCCGGTGCCCAGGGGGTCGCCGCCCTGAACCATAAATTGGGGAATCACGCGGTGGAAAATCAGACCATCGTAAAAATGACCTTTGGTTTTATTGCCGGTTTTGGGGTCGGTGTACTCTTTTAAGCCTTCAGCCAGGCCGACAAAATTGGCCACGGTTTTGGGGACCTGTTTGTGAAAGAGGCGAATGACCATGGTTCCTTGGCTTGTTTCGAAAGTGGCGGTCAGTTCTTTGGCTTCTTTGTCGCCGCCGTTGATAATTTGTTTGATATCTGCAGACACGGTGGTTGCTCCTTTGTTTTCTGTTTGGTTGAGATTTTCTGGGTTTTCCCGATCATTTTTCTGGCGCTCTGAACAGGCGCCGAGGGTCAGGGCCAGTCCCAGGGTGAGCCCCAGAGTGATGAGTCTGATTTTTTGCATGGGAAAATACCTTTCTAAGATTGCGTTTCAAGCATCGTTTTTAGCTTGCGAGGGAGGCGATTGGAACCTATTCAGGATACCACCATCCGCCCGCGCAGGGTATTGGGCGTGACATCGAAGATTTTGACATCCACAAGCTGGCCGATCAAGCGAGGCATGCCCTCGAAATGCACAATTTTATTGCCACGGGTGCGGCCCTTGAGATTGTTGCGCTCGGCGTCGTGGGACTCGACCATCACTTCCTGGATTTCGCCCAGGTGGCGGCGGTTTTGTTGCAGGGCCACTTCACGCACAACCTGATTGAGCAGGTTCAAACGGCGGCTCTTTTCCTCTTCGCTGAGCTGCTCGTCAAAGCGCGCAGCGGGGGTTTTGGGCCGGGGTGAATACGAAGCGGTATTGGCGGAGTCAAAGGCAAAGCGCCGAACGGATTCGACGGTACCCATGAACTGCTCTTCGGTCTCACCGGGAAAGCCCACAATAAAATCGGAGGTCAGCACAATATGGGGAATTTTGGCGCGAATTTTGTCGACCAGTTCGGCATAAAACTCGACGGTATGGTTGCGGCGCATGCGTTTGAGCAATTCATTGTCACCGGCCTGCAGGGGCAGGTGCAAAAACTCACAGACCTTGGGTAACTCGGCCATCGCGTCGATCAGATCGTCGCGCATATTGATCGGGTGGGAGGTCAAAAAGCGAATGCGGCGAATGCCATCGATATCGTGGATCAGGTGCAAGAGTTGGCCCAACGATGTTCCGGGATCGAGATCCCAGCCGTAGGTGTTGATATTCTGACCGAGCAGGGTGATTTCGGTATACCCTTCGGCGGCCACTTGGCGAATTTCTTCGGCGATCGCTTCGGGTTTGCGGCTCTGTTGCTGGCCACGGGTATAAGGCACAATGCAAAAAGTGCAAAAGGCTGAACAGCCATGTTGAAC
>CAZRFI010000043.1:4950-18620 GCA_964598905.1 uncultured Candidatus Sericytochromatia bacterium
CCCAGGTGGCCAATCAGGCGGTTGACGGCATTTTCGCGAATGCTGCAGGAATTGATCAGAATTAAGTCAGCCTGTTCGGGGGTATCGGTCCAGGCATAGCCTTTTTGGGCCAGCAGACCGAGCATTTTTTCGGAGTCGGATTTATTCATCTGACAACCGAAAGTTTCAATATGCACGTGTTTGGTTTCGGTTTCTTGCGCGTTGAGGGCAGGCAGGGCAGTTAAGGGCGGGGTCATGGGCGGATCTCCTTGATATACAACACAGAGCATTATAGCCCTCCTCTACGCACGGCACCAAGCCTTTCCCTGTCTTTGCTGCATTTCTCAGCGCTGCGATGATCCCAATGCCGTTGATTTGCGGTAAGATAGACCAGGATATTTATTCGCTATCACCCCAGAAATGTGAGACAGGAAAACCCGTGTTAAACAGAAGTTATGAAGTCAATGTGGCCAATCATCCCTATCTGCTCCAGGAGACCCTGGCCTGTGCGCGCATACTCAAAGACAGCGGCTGGGATGATTTTAACCAGGCGGCCCTTCAGGACCCTGTCATGCAAACCCTGAGCCCGTCTACGGCCCAAAGTTATTTGCGCGCCATTCGCCACCGCCTCGAAGAGGTGCCTCCCAAATTATTGACTTTTTTGGCCAGTGAAGACGAATCCACAGCCCAACTTACCCTGCTCTACATTCTTCTGCAAAAGAACCGTTTGCTGCGTGAATTGGTTGAAGAGCCGATTCGCGACGCGGTGATTGATGGCGAATCGAACTTGCCCAAACAGCTCTTCGAAGATTTCTTTGAATCCAAACGCGAAGCCAGCCCCATTCTCAAAGACTGGTCCGACACCACTTGGCGTAAATTCTGGGGCAATACCCTCAAGGCCCTACAGATCTCGGGCCTTTTACATGGCCAAGACCCCGTCGATTTGGTCATGCAGGACATTCCCAAAGAGCTTCAGACCTGGCTCAAGGCCCAGGGCGAAGAGATCTATTTGCAATTATTGCTGGACCGCGAAGCCTATTAGCTTTTTTTAAAACACCCCAGTTTGCACCTGCACCTGCATACCCGGAGGGATTCCCTGCACAAGCAGATTTAAGACCCAAATACCTTGCTGCCAGCTCAGCATGGTCTCGGCGGCGGAGAGGCCCTGGGCAGGTAAAACCCATTCGACCCGTCCGCCCAGCGCCAATTCAGGCAGGATTTTCCAGATCGTGTAGACCCCGCTGCGGGGCAAAAGCCAGCTCTCTTGGGCAAAGCTGCCCACTGGCAGGCCGCTGAGGTATTGTTCGCCATAAGCGCCCACAATCCAATCGGGCGTGGCTTCCCATTCTGCCAAGAGCCGCAGCCCGCCCGTCAGGGCTTGGCCACTTTCACCGATCAGGCCATTGAGCACGCCACTGGCCTGAAAACCCAAGCCCGGCAGGGGAATCCAGGGCCGACTCACCGCCTGCAAGCTGCCTGCACCGTGCCAGTTGGAGCCGGTCGCCCGTGCGCCCCAGAGACTGCGCAGCCGCACACCGGGCAGACCAGGCAAAGAAAGAGACAGCCAATCACTCAAAAACAGGGCTTCGCTGTGCCAAGCGAGCGGCTCTAGGCTGTTTTTGAGCGGGGGCAGCATCAGACGACTAAAAAAACCGGAGGGTTCCTGCAAAAACAGGCCTGCGCGCAGCAGATTTTTGCCAAAAATCCCCCCCTGCCATTCGAGATGGCCGCGCAGAGGCAGAGCATTTTGGCCTGCTGAAAGGTTTTGGGGTAAATTTTGAGCCAAAATCTCACTGTTGAGTACGCCTTTTAAACTCTCGGGGCGCCATTCATGGCTCAGGCCCGCGAGCGGCCCCTGCACAGGATGGTAATCCAGCTTGGCATAGAGCCGCTGCGAGGCATCTTGGTAGAGGCGGGTGCTGCTGCTCAGGGCCAAGCCACCTGCGAGCAGGTTCAGGCTGGGCGAGAACCAACCCGTCTGGCTGCGCAATTCACTCGCCAACTCAGAGGGGGGATCTCCCAAGGGCAGACTCAGATTGAGCGCGGGCAAGGAGAGTGGCAGAGAGAAGGGTAAAAGGTTCCAGCGGGGCTGGGTTAATTGTAAGTTTTCATGCGACAGTTCTGGATAGAGCAGCACCTGCTTGGCTTCAATCTCGCCAGGAATCCCCGGTACGATGAGGTGTACCCCGCTGAGCAGCCAATTAAAGGCATTTAATTCGGCTTTTTCAAATCTCAGCGCCAGGCCCTGATAAGACAATTTCCCCTGTTCAGCCTTAAGTGTTTGGCCCTGCAGGTCCATTTGTAAGCGCTCGGCCCAGAGCTCCCACTCGGGGCTGGCCAATTCAACCCCGCCACTGGCATTGAGGGTTTGGGTTGCTTTGTCCCAGTGCAGGTGCTCGGCCAAAATGCGGTAATTGCCCAGAAACAACTGAACCTGCCCCTGCATCTCAATTTGATTGAGTTGGGGATCACTTTGGGCCTGTTCTGAGGAGAAGATCAGCTCCTCGGCCTCTGCCGGTGGTGTGAGGCATAAGCACAGCGCCAAAAAAAGCACAAGAAAAAGCTGTGCGCAGGTTTTTCTGGCACAGCGGGGTGTAAAACTTGAAAAATTAGAAGCTGTAACGGCTATAGACCGACAAATCATGGGCCATAAACCGGCCTGAGAAGAAGGCGCCTTCCATCAGTGCGTTGTACTCCAAGATCAGATCGAGGTGGCTGCCCATGATGTTTTTAAACGGTGCGCTGACGGTAAAGCCAGAGTCTTTCATGAGCTGGTAGCCGCTCTCGCTGCCGAAGGTATCGCCAAAAGACTGGCGCACGGCAAACAAGACCTTGGGAATGCTGCCACCAAAATCTGGCAGAGAGACATAAGCACCGGCATTGGCGGCGGCAAAGCTTTTGGCTGCAAAATCGCTCAGGCTGCGCAGGGCCACTTTGCCCCCGATACCCAGGTCAACACCACTGCCAGCGACGTTATTGGCAAAAACACCCAACGAGCCCATATCGTAGCCGATAAAAGACGAGTTGATCTGGGCGGTTGCGCCCAGAGCATTGGTGCCGATGTCCACAACCGCAGAGATCTCTTTGCGGGTGCCGCTCAGAGCAAAGGCAGCGTCGTTCCAGTAGTCCATGCCGTGTACGCCCAAGCGCACGGGGAAGGTATCGTTGCCAATCGGGCGACCCAAATCCAGCTCAACACCGACCACGCCGTAGCCGTCATTCAGATCGGCAGGCAAATCGAGGACGTTGGAGCGAATCCGTTTCAGGCGGTCGAGGTTGCCCACGGTGGCATCGGCATTGATCAAGGTGCCAAAGATATTGCCGCGGGAGACAGAGCCAATGCCTGAGAGGTTGCCTTGGGTGGCAATTTGGCGGCTGGTATAAAACGAGCCATTATTGGCACCAAAGAACAGACCCAGCGGGCCCCATTTAAAGTCGACCGAAACAGCGGGTGAAGCAGCTTGGTTATAGCGTTTGCTATTGGGATCCACGCGACTGGCGTTGATATCCCCAACCCAGAAGCGGGAGACGCTGTTGTTATAAGCGGCGCTGTTGCCACCACTCTGTTGGGCCTGATTCACGGTGGGCAATTCGTCGCCGCCCCAACCAACCAAACCATAGCCATGGCCAAGCCAACTTTCACCACTGAAGTGATTTTTGAAATGGGTGCCAGGGTTGATCGCTTCGCTGAAATTATACAGCCCGAACTTGACATTCATGACCGGGGCATCACTGGTTTCACCGAGGTTGAACTGCTTGTTGACAAAAGATTTGTCGACATAGAGGGGGGAGCCCATAAAGCCTTCTGCGCCAAAGTGGCCGCCAATAAAGGTGGCCTGTTGGCCGGCCGCCGTGCCGAGGAATCCGCCTTCATCTGCAATAAAACGGCCCGAATAGCTCAGTCCCGCGATCACATTGGCGTCGAGATTGAGGTAGGTGCGCACGCGGAAAGGAAAGCGGTCACGGCGGGTAATAAAGTTGCGGGCGGGGGAGTTGACCTGTTCGCGGTCGGGGTTGCTGTTAAAAACTGGCGAAGAACTCAAGGTTGAATCGGTCACGGCCATGCGATCGCGGTAACGCACTTCAACGGCACCACCGAGTTTGACCTGATCGAGCAAATTGACACGCTCTTCGAGTTTGTTCAAACGGCCCCGGAAGGTGTCCAGTTCGGATCTGAATTCTTTTTGCAGGGCAGCAATGGTTTCCAGGTCGGTGCGGTCGATGTCAATCGGGGGGCCGCCTTTGTTCACGCCAGCGGCAGCAATCATTTCCTCCATGCGTGTCATCACGCGGTAAAGAGCCGCTGCAAATTCATAGCGGGTCAGGGTGCGGTTGCCGCGAAAGGTTTTGTCGGGATAGCCCTCGACAATTTGGTATTTTTCCATCAGGGCCTGAATGGCCTGGTAAGCCCAATGTTCTGGGCTGAGATCGCTCATTTCGTTGGTGGGAATAAAGGCCTGGGCGGTGGGTGTATAACTGGCAAATGCCAGTGTAAATGCCAGGGATGCCCCCAAAAGTGCTGCTTTCCGAGATGCCATGTCTTACTCCTTGTCCTGTTTCATTGCTCGGCCTGTGTCCGACGTCTCTCCCCCAGGAGAATCTTCAGAAGGATGTCTCTGTACAGATAGTCCCCATTCATTTTAACTGCATTTTAAGGATTTGCAAGGTGTGAGACTCACAAGCGGCTTGCTGTATCGTTTCTATCCACCTGTCTGCAAGCGGGCCAGCGCAGCCGGTAAACAACCCAATAATTCTTTGAGCGAGAGGCAGGCCGCCGACAGTTCTGAAGCCGCCAGATCGGCAGCCAACCCGTGCCAATAGACCCCGAGTAGTGCGGCGGCCTCTGGGGGATAACCCTGGGCCAAGAGGCCTGCCAAGAGGCCTGCCAGTACATCGCCGCTGCCACCGCGCGCCAAGGCGGGATTGCCAGATGTATTCACCCAGCAGCGTCCGTCAGGGGTGCCAATGAGGCTGCGGGCCCCTTTGAGAATATGCGTGCAGTTAAACTGCTTGGCCCCCTGGTGCAGGGCATGCAGACGGTTGTTTTGAATCTCTGAGATCTCGTTACCGAGCAAACGGGCCAATTCTCCTGCATGGGGGGTGATGATCGTCGGGCTTTGAAAGGGCTGAGGAGCCTTGGCAAAATGGTTCAGACCGTCGGCATCCAAGACCAGTGGCTGAGACATCTGTTTGAGCAAAGCACTGACAAAGGCCCCTGTGGCTTCTGCTTGACCCAGACCTGGCCCGAGCAGGACAGCCTTGGCGCTTTTCAGCGGTTCTGCGAGTTGTTCCAGGGCCTCCAGGCATATTTTTCCGTCTTGTTCTTGCAGTGGGAAAACCAGCGCTTGGGGCACCTGAATCGCCACCTGGGCCTGAATCGAAGCGGGCACATAGACATAGACCAGCCCGGCCCCACTGCGCAGAGCCGCTTCTGTTGCTATTGCGGCAGCGCCTCCCATTCCCAAACTGCCCGCCACAATGAGGAGACGGCCATAACTGCCTTTGTGAGAATTTCTGCGCCTCGGTGGCGGTGCCAGACTGGCCGCCAGCGGCAAATCGAGCAAATGCCCCCCTGCGACCTGGGATGCATAAGCGGGGGGAATGCCAATATCCACCATTTCCAATTGGCCGACATAGTCCAGGGCGGGGTCCATTAACAGGCCCCATTTCGGCAGGCCGCAGGTCACGGTTAATTCAGCCCGCAGGGCCAAGTCCCCCAGGGGCACGCCCGTGTCGGCTCCAATCCCCGAAGGAATATCCACGGCCACCACAGGCACGGCCAGGCCATTTAAATAGACCATCACCTCGGCCCAGGGGCCTGTGATTGCACGGCTCAGGCCGACACCAAAGAGGCTGTCTACGATCAAGCTGGCCTGGGCCATTTGGCTTTGCCAATCTGCCACTTCTTCAAGCCACAGACAGGGAATGGGCAGCTTGTTGACCATTTCCTGTTGTTTGCCATTGTCGGGGCTGCGTTTGGCCGAGCGATCACTCAACCAGACTTTGACAGGCACACCCTGCCCATCTAACATGCGTGCCAGGGCCAGACCGTCACCGCCATTATTGCCGGTGCCAACCAGAATGTGAACGGCTTGCAGGGATTGAGGAAAATGTTCGCGCAGGGCCGTGAGCACGCCCAAGGCGGCCCGCTCCATCAAGACCAGCGAGGGCAGTCCCAATTCTTGAATGGTGCGTTGATCGAGACTTCTCATGGTTTCGCTTGAGACAATGCGCATGTTTCTTCTCCTGGGTTGAAATTCACTCGGACAAATACAGTGGTGGTCGACTGCTTTCTAATATAGCTTGATCCATATCAAGCCGGGAGGGGCCAAAACTTGTTAGAATCAAGTTAAGACTGGATTTCTGGAGAAGATAACCCCCCATGACAAAGACCAAAGAAAGCCTGGGTATCCGCGGTTGGGATACCTTTGAATTTATTGTCCACGACCTCGAACGCAGCCAGCGCTTTTACACTGAATCTTTTGGTCTGCCTCTGTTGGGTCAGGCTACCGAGTCTCACCGCCAGGCTCAGGGTGAGGACGTGCGGCTCTTTGGCCGGGCGGGCATTACCCTGGCCTGTGTTGCCCCCACTGCCAGTGGCTCCCGTGCCGACCGCTGGCTCAAACGCCACCCCGACGGCATTGCTGTTTTGGCTTTTCGGGTGCGCGATCTGGCCCATACTCACCGGGTCTTGGCTGAGCGGGGCGCCACTTTTTGTACGGCCGTGCAAAAAGGCCAAGATGTTTTGGGACAGCCTTTTTCCTGGTTTGAAATTGCCACCCCGTTGGGAGATGTGCGCTACCGCTTTGTCGAGCGTGCCCACGAAGCTTGGCTGCCCGGTATTCAGCCCCTGGAGAAGCCCGCAGGGCTGAGCCAGGCCTACCAGTCGATCGATCACGTCACCTCCAATATGTTGACCCTGGAGCCGTATATTTCTTGGCTGAAGGCCATTATGGGCTTTGAAGAGTATTGGCAGGTGCAGTTTCACACCTCCGACGTCAATGGGCAAAGTGGCAGTGGTTTGGCATCGACCGTGATGTGGGATCCCGAATCCAAAGTCAAAATGGCCAATAACGAGCCGCTGCTGCCCAATTTTGAAGCCAGCCAGATCTACAGCTTTGTCGAAGACAATGCCGGTCCTGGTGTGCAGCATATTGCCTTCCATGTGCCAGACATTCAGGGCACCGTGGCAGAACTGCGCCAAAAGGGCTTAGTTTTTCTCGATGTGCCGGCCACCTATTACGAAATGCTGCCGGCCCGACTCAAAGAGCTCCACGTCACCAATTTCACGGAAGATCTGGCCACTTTGCAAAAATTGGGTGTCTTGGTCGATGGCGATGACGACAAATACCTCTTGCAATTATTCATGCAAGAAGGGGCTACCTTGTTTCAAGAAAAACAGGCGGGACCTTTTTTCTACGAGGTCATTCAGCGCAAAGGTGCGACCCTCTTTGGCGAAGGTAATTTCAGGGCTCTGTTTGAGTCGATCGAACGGGATCAGGCCCAGCGCAAATCTGCTTAAGGCAAGGCCTGATGTGAGTGAAAGACCCGGCCCATCACAGCTTGGCGCACGGCCTCGACATCTTCAGGGCCAAGCAGGCCCTGTTTCAGCAAAATTTGGGCGGCATCAAGGGCATTTTGGGTCAGGTACACGCCCTGAAAGCGTGCATCTGTCGGCTTGCCTTGGGTCACGTTATTGATAAAAATGCCTTTGACCCGGCCAGGGTATTCTTGGGCGATCTGTTTGTAAATCTCAGGGTCCTTTTCGCCGCTGTCGCCAAAGAGCAAAAACGGGCGACCTGGATACAGGGCAAAGAGCTGGCGCAGGCGTTCGAGTTTAAATGATTGTTGGGCCAGGGGGCTGTCATCACCGGCCCCAAACCCCCATTTTTTTAGCTCCACGGCGCCGGTGGGAAAGCCCTGGTAATCCATAAACTTGTAGATATACTTGGCTAAATTGATGGGGCTGCCACTGATATAGGTGATATCTCCATCATTGAGACCATCGAGGCCTTTTTCCAAGCGTTGGTAGAGCATCGACGCTCCTGGAATCGGCTCAGAGGTGTATGAATTGTTAAACAAGAGCCGCCGCAGGGCTGTCAATTTGCTGGTCACGCTGCTGAGCTTGATCGTGTCGTCGATATCCGAGACAATGCCCAGACTTTTGTCGCTGCGGGCCTGAATTACCATTTTTTCGCTGCTGACGGGCGCTGTGGCCTTTTGGCCGGGCACCAATTCGGCATTCAGCGTGTAGAGGCCTGGAGCAATGGGGCCAAAAGCGGTCGCGGGCAAAAGAATCATGCCCTCTTTGTCGCTGGCCAGACGCAGGCTTTTGCCATTGAGATTAAATTGAACCTGAATGCCTGCCACTTCTTTTACGCTGAGCGAGGTCAAATTGCGCCAAAAATTGAGCAAAGCCCAGTCGCTGGGACTTTCGGGTTTTTGATTCTCGGCTTTGATCACACGGACCCGCAGGCTGAGCTGTTCTTCGTTGCCATAGCTGCGAAAGAGGCGAATTTCTAGACGTTTGTTGCTGCGCAGGGCTTCGACTTGGGCTGGATTCAGATTGGCCTGAACAGCGGGGGCAAATTGAAGACTGCTGCAGGCGCTGAGCAGGGCGGGCAGACAGGCCATTAAAATGCGTTTTTTCATTGCGGGCGGGCCTTTTGAAGTTGATCGGGTGCTTAATTCTAAGCTATTCCCAAATTATAGCAATGCTGGGCCCAAATCTGAATATCTGCCCTGGCAAATTGACACATCTGCCAAGTCAGTTTGGATCAGAAAGGGCAAAATCCAGACCTTTGACTTCGGTTTGATTAAAATGTGTGGGTAGAAAAGAGGCGCTGAAGTTTTTGGGCAGGTATCCCCGTTTGCTGACTTTAATTTCAATCGGGATGCCTTGGGGCACGTCATTTAAACTATAGCTGCCATCGACTTGGGTCTCGGTGGTTTGGGCATAGGCGGTGTTGCTATCGCCTGAACGGGCCTCAACTTGCACCAAAGCCAGGGGCTGT
This sequence comes from uncultured Candidatus Sericytochromatia bacterium, assembly GCA_964598905.1. GTDB lineage: Bacteria > Cyanobacteriota > Sericytochromatia > UBA7694 > UBA7694. Next base: position 13,944 of record CAZRFI010000043.1, read on the forward strand.
TGGTTGGTATCCGTGACTTTGCCTGAGAGTTTGAGCTTTAAAATACAGGTCTTGTCGGTGGTCTGCCATTTGAGTTCTTTCCACAACAGCGGGCTCTCTGTGATTTTGACTCTTTGTGGGGCGGCTGTAATCGGATTGCAATTGCCCCGGTCGTGCCCACTGCCTGAAAACTCCACAGTCTCACCCACTTTGACCCCCGGCAATTGAATCTGCAGTGGGTCTGCAAGCTCTTCCACGGGCAGATCTGCGCTGTAGATGGGTTTTTCGCCAGAAGCACAGGCTTTGATGCTGCTATCGGCGGCTGTCGCTGTGTTGGTGCAATTGTAGACCTTAATCGTCAGTTTGCTGGCTGCATCAAAGCCCAGGGCCGAACTGCTGAAGGGAATCTGTAATACGGCTGTTTTGGCGGGCCCTTCGACTCCGCTTTCGGTTCCGTTTGGGGCCCCCTGAGCTGGACTTGACGGAGCTGGACTTGTCTGAAGGAGCGTCCCCTGAGCAGCGCCGAAGGGGACAGGCGTGGGCTCTGCTGTGGCCAAAATATTTTGGCCAGAACAGGCGCATAATCCAAGCAGGGGTATCCAGAGCAGGTGTTTTACCAGGGGCTTCATTATCAGCGCAGATTCCTTGGAAGAGATAGGTGGCAAGCGATTTCAGTATACCCTTTGCGGGCAAAAATATTCCAGCGTATTATGCCAATGTTCACGGCCAATGATTCCGCCAATGTTATAATACCTCGCATGCACAAGAAACCTGCTTATTCTGCCTTTTTTCTGCTTTTGAGTTTGGGCCTTTTGGCTCTTTTTGCTGTCGCTTTGGCCGAAGACAAACCCAAGGTGGCTGTGGTGCAATTTGACAGCATTGGTGTTGAACCCTCCTTGGGTATGGCTGCCAGTGAGATTTTAACCACCCATTTGGCCAGCCGCGAACAGGCCTTTCGTGTGGTTGAACGCACCCAATTGCAGAAGGCCATGCAGGAATTGGGCTACCAGACCAGCGCTTTGGTCGACCCTGAGTCGGCAGTGCAAATTGGCAAACATCTCGGCGCCCGTTATATCGTGGTTGGCAGTGTGACCCGCTTTGGCAGTAGCTATTCACTCAATGCCCGGATTGTTGAGGTCGAAACAGCGGAGACCCGCTCAGTGGAGCCGTTGACCACACCCGAACTCAACCCTTCTTCTGTGATTCAGTTGGGCCAACAAATTGCCACCCGCCTCAATCGCCTGATTGCTCCGGCTTTTGCGCCCTCTCCTGTGCCCCTGAGCGGAGTCGAAGGGCCGACTCCGCGCCCGTATCAATCCTTGGCACCCCAGGCTTCTTCTGCGCCGGTCGCCTTGAACCAGATCGGACAGATGATCTCGATTCCCGCTGGACCCTTCTTGCGCGGCGATCAATTCAATGAAGGTCAAGCCGACGAGCGCCCCGCCCGCACGATTTATCTCGATGCCTTTTCTATCATGGCGCACGAAGTGACCCAGGCCCAGTATATGGGCTTTATTCAGGCCACAGGCCGCAAGCCTCCGCTCTCCTGCCATTATGGCAAACCGATCTGGGATCCCGAAGGCAAGCCCCAGTATCCGGTGGTCTGCGTCAATTGGAACGATGCCTATGCCTATTGCAATTGGGCAGGGATGCGTCTGCCGAGTGAAGCTGAATGGGAAAAGGCCGCTCGGGGCCCGCAGGGCTTTCGCTTTGCCTGGGGCAATGAATCTCCCAATTGTGAGCGTTCGGCCTATTCGGGCTGCAAAGGCCAGGAATGGGGCTTACATGCTGTGGGGGGCAAACCCTTGGGCAACAGCCCCTATGGCCTGCGGGATATGACTGGCAATGTCTGGGAATGGGTACAAGACTGGTATGACAGCCGTTATTACGCCCAAAGCCCTGAAAGCAACCCCACGGGCCCGACAGGGAAGGGCGAAAAAGCCACCAAAGTCTTGCGCAGTGGCAGTTATGGCCACGACGCTTTTGCGATTCGCGCCAGCAACCGCAGCGATTTGGATATTGAATACACCAGCCATTTCACAGGGTTTCGCTGTGCCCGCTAAGCTTCAATCCGGCCATTGATCAAAGATCACAGCTTTGCCGGCGGACCCTGTGTTACATTCAAAACTGAAAAACGTCTCAAATAGAGGATGGCTAGAACCCAATGTACAGCGATCTGGATTGCCAAATATCTCCCCCTGTGATTACCCCAGAAGATATCGACCGCCTGGTAGGAACCCTTGGCAGCGAAGGCTAAAAGCGTGGAGACCTCTTCTCTGAGCCCCGAAGCCCTGGCGCGTTTAATGGCGATTGCCCGTCAAATTCGCGATGAGGTGGAAGCACTCCCCGATTCCCCAGACAAACAGGCCTTGATTCAATCGCGCATTCGCGAACTCTACCAGGCCCAGTTTCCTGAGGACTATCTGCGCATCCAGCATTTGCTGGGCGCTCCACCGCAAGCTTAATTTTAAACAGCCGCTTGAATAAAGGCGGCATGGGTCTGAATAAACCCCAATAATTCCCCAATCGCTTCAATCATCTCCGCCGAAACTGCTGTGCCCGTGGGCAAGAGCAGGACTTTTTCTGTCAGGGCTTCGGTTATGGGCAGACGTTCTCCCGCCTCAGGATAGAGCTGAGCATAGGGCTTGGAACGGTGACAACCCGGATAAAAATAGCGCCGGGCAATTAGATTCTCGGCATGTAAGAGCTGAACCAAGCGATCGCGGCTCAGGCCAAATTCAGTTGGCTCCAAGGCCAAGACCAGATACTGAAAATTGCTGCTCTCGGGCAAAGACAGCAGCTTTAAACCTGGAATTTGGGTCAATTGTTTTTGGTAGAGCCAGTAATTGCTGCGGTTGTGGGCGATAAAGTCAGCACTGTGGCGCAGCGAACTTTGGCCCACGGCAGCACAGACCTCGTTCATTTTGGCATTGATCCCCAGCGCCTCGACCTGATCGTAATCGACAAAGCCAAAATTGCGCATCAGGCGCAGGCGCTCGGCCAGGGCATCGTCATTGGTGGTAATCGCCCCGCCTTCGAGGCTGTTGACAAATTTGGTGGCATGAAAGCTAAAGACCTCGGCATGGCCAAAATTGCCCAATTTGCGCCCGTGATACTCACAGAGCAGGGCATGGGCCGCGTCGAAGATCAACTTGAGCCCGTGTTGCTCCGCCAGGGCCTCCAAGGCAGGGATCTCACAGGGCAAGCCCCAGAGATGCACGCCCAAAATGGCCGAGGTGCGTGGGCTGATCAGGGCTGCCACGCTCTGGGGGTTGAGGGTGTGGGTCTCGGGCAAAATATCGCAAAAGACAGGGGTCAGGCCCAGCCATTGCAGGGCATGAACTGTGGCAATAAAGGTAAACGAGGGTACGATCACCTCCCCTGTGAGGTTCAAAGCCCGGATCAACAATTCCAGACCAATCGTGCCATTGCTGACCGCAATACAGTGTTTGACGCCCAGGCTTTGGCAGAGCATGGCTTCAAAGCCTTTGAGGTAGGGGCCGTCGTTGGAGAGCCAGCGCTGATCTAAAATTTGGCGCATATCTGCCAGAATTTCGTCTGTGGGCGCCAGATTCGGACGACCGACAAAGCGTTTCTCGGCAAAGAGCGGTGTGCCCCCGAATAGGGCGAGATCGGGCAGGGAGTGTTTGGACATGGTGTTCAGCATAAAGGCAAGACTGGTGATAAGCAAGGGCTTGGGCTTTTGGCGTCTCTGAACCGCAGCAATTTGAACAGGGGGCTTGAGTTTTGTGTCTTGTTCTCTGTATGCTTGTTTTTGGAGGCCTGTCCGATGCCCATTCCGATGCCCATTTCTGAACCTGTTTCTGTGCCTGTTCACCCACCGGGATCTCCCGCACTGCGGTTGCATCTGCTGGTTCCTCTGGCTTTGTTGGGACTGTTTAGCACGGCCCTTTTGCTCTTTCGCCTGCAGTATTCGGGCACGCCCTATTTCTCTTTTTTAATCTGGAATCTCTTCCTGGCTTTGATACCACTGGGTGTTAGCACTGTGTTTAGATTGGGCCAAAGCCGTTTTAAAGGCCCTCTTTGGCTGAGTGTCTGTCTCTTGTTCTGGCTGCCCTTTTTTCCCAATGCGCCGTATATTGTCACCGATCTGATTCACCTGCGCCACCCTTTGAATATGCCGGTTTGGTTTGACGCCTTGCTGATCTTTGCGTTTGCGCTCTGTGGCCTGATGGCGGGCTTTCTCTCGCTCTGGGACTTTGAAGAGGCGATTGCGCAGCGCTGGAATGGCTGGCTCGGTGGGATGTTTGCGTTGTCGTCTCTCTTTTTGGCGGGTGTGGGCATTTATCTGGGGCGCTTCCTGCGCTGGAACAGCTGGGATCTCTTGCGCCATCCCCGTGCAGTCTTGGCGGATACCCTCACGCCCTTTTTGCAGCCCCAGGCCTTTCTCTCGGTGCTGGCGGTGATTGGCTTTATCTTTCTCTTTCAGGCCTGTGTCTACCTCTGCTTTCGCCAAATGCTCAATCCGCCCCAGCCCTCTCAGCAGCATTAGTCTCTTTTGCTTTGGCCCAAGACGGGGTAATCTGTGAGAAACAGATTTTAACTTTTGAGGTATTTTATGAAGTATTTGAATTTAGCTGCACTCCTGCTCTTAAGCGCCTGTACCACGACCACACCTGCGGTTACGCCTTCTGCTTCCCCCTCCCCCCAGGGCAGTGCAACCAGCAGCCCTGTTGC
>CAZRFI010000043.1:18720-21142 GCA_964598905.1 uncultured Candidatus Sericytochromatia bacterium
TGCTTCTGGCGGGGTCTTAAAATACCTGGGCAAAATTGCTGACAAAGCCTCTCCCAGCTATGCCGGAGGGGCCGACGGAACCCCTGATTATGTCTTTAGCTATAATTATAATTTTGGCAAAGAAGTCACGGTGAAGTCCCTGATTCTGAGCCGGATTGAAAATGGCCAACCGATGGGTCAAGCCGGTTGGGCTACCTCTGCGGGTAAATATTGGCTTTTCCATGTCAGCGCCAATGGCAGAGATCTCAACGAAGGTGCTCCCAAAACCACGCTTGGCAATGTCAGTGGTCAGGTGGAGTTTGTCATGACCGGTGCCAGTTTGGATCCGGGGCTGTTTTCGGCCGGAACGGTGTATGAATTGCTCGTAACCTATCTTGATGGCGGTAGCGAAAAAACCATCACTTCACGGGTGACCATGTAGTTGGTATGAGCAATTGGCAGATTTTTGGCACGCGCAAATGTTCAGAGACCCGCAAGGCCGAGCGCTTTTTTAAAGAGCGCGGAATCAAGTTCCAACTGATCGATCTCAAAGAGACCAAGATCAGCAAAGGCGAGTTAAACAGCGTGCGCAAAAGTATTCCGCTCAAAGACCTGATAGATATGCAGGGCGCGGAGTACCAAAAGCGCAACCTCAAGTACATGGTCCACGATATCGAAACCGAATTGCTGGAGCACCCGCTGCTGCTGGTTACGCCAATTGTGCGCCAGGGGCAGCGGGCCACCGTGGGCTTTCAGCCCGAAGTTTGGAAGCAGTGGATTGAGGGCCAATAGCTATTCGGCTTTTGCGGTTGGTTTACGTCTGAACGTCAAAAAAGCTACAATCAAGACATCTTGAATAACTGAAACGGGGCAATCGCAGGTGCAGGTCGAAATCAGCGACGAGCTTTTAAATGCGCTTTCTGACAAAACAGGCAAGCCCAAAGAAACCTATCTTGTGCAAGTGGCGCAAGTGGCTGATGCGCTTTTGAGAAGCCTCCTGGATGAAACGCTTTCGGAGCAAGTCTGTCAGGATGAACATATTCCCAATATATTGACCCAAAAGATTTTGAGTGAATCTGAACGCCGAGAAAATCTGGTTCAATGTGACAGTCTGGAAGATATGTGGAAAAAATTGGGGATCTAATTTGAGTGCTCACCCCGAGTTTTACCACCCGTTTTCTCAAGGATTTGAAGCGATGTGAAAAGCGGGGCAAAGACCTAACCAAACTCAAGGCAATTCAAGTCTTGCTTGTGAATGAAATTCCTTTGCAATTGAAACACAAAGACCATTCCCTTACTGGAAACTGGTCGGGCCACCGAGATTGCCATATTGAGCCTGATTGGGTGTTGATTTACCGCATAGATCGCCCCTTTATTTATTTTGAACGCACAGGTTCCCACGCTGATTTGTTTTGAAATCTGAGTTCTGTTTTAGGTTTTTTCCACTGTTGTCAGCGGAATCAAGATATCAAAGGCCGAGTCGGCTTGATCGGGTTTGAAGCGGCTGTCATACCACTCAATTTCGGGGCGCTGGTCGAGCTGGTAGCCCGAGCGCGGCAACCAAGTCAGGTGGATATACGACATCGTGTGCTGGAGTTTGTCGAGTTCTCCCTGATGGGTAAAACGGGCATATTGCCCCGGAGCGATGCTGATGGCGCGCATGCCTTCTGGCAGGGAGGCGGGTGGTTCTGCTTCGAGCAAGCAACCAGCCAGATAGCTCAGCTCACCTGTGTTCTCACTTTCTGAAGCGTCGTCTTCACAGAGGCAGAGCCCGAGTGAAACGCCGGGACGGGCCCCTTGGATTTCGCCTTGGCGGGCGTTGAAGCGATCCCAGAGTGCGGGAATGACCTCAAAATTATTTGCTTCAGGGGCCAGGATTGAGATAAAGCGGTTGCTGAGACCCACCACATGCAGGGCCTCCATATTGACGATTTGTGGTTCCATATTCAGTCCTCCAGAGAGATGTTTAATATAATCGTTTGAGATCACGAGCGGGGCATGCAGTCTTCGCGGCTGCAAGCGGAATTTGCCCGGCGGGCAGCCAAATTGGGTCTGAAAGGCGCGGGTAAATGCAGCCTGGGACTCAAAGCGGTATTTGAGCGCAATCGCCAATATCCGCTGTTTGGACTGCATCAATTCAACGGCAGCAGCGCTCAGGCGGCGTTTGCGGATATATGATTTGAGCGGTTCGCCCGTGAGCGTTGAGAAGAGCCGCTGGAAATGCCAGCTTGAAAACGCAGCTTGATCGGCCACTTCTGCCAGCGAAAGCGCTTCGGTGAGGTGGGTTTCGATAAAGTCGAGGGCCAATTGAATGCGGTGGGCGTATTCCATGTGTTCAATTTAGCAGAGCTGGGGTGGGGGTGTTTTGATATTTTGTGCGGAGTTTTGGGGGAATTGAGAATTGAGAATTGAGAATTGAGAATTGAGAATTGAGAATTGAGAA
>CAZRFI010000044.1:0-8126 GCA_964598905.1 uncultured Candidatus Sericytochromatia bacterium
TTGGAGCTATAACTCAGGCTCATGTTTTGAGGGGTATTGACAGCGGAGCTCTGGCCGTCGATAAAAATGGTTAAAAATCCGCCCTGGTGGTTAAAACGCAGGGGCTGTCCGCCTAAACTGACCTGACTCAAGACCCGGTTGCTGGGAAAATAGACCCGCATGGTTTTGGCTGGCACGCTGCTGAGCCGCAAGACGGTCTCTCCCTTGAGTTCTCCCGAGGCAATATTCAGCTGCTGCTGTGAGGTAATTTGCTCGATCACGCCCGTCAGGGGAGCTGTCTGGGCTTGGAGCAAGACAGACAGCAGGGCAGACAGCAAGACTGAAACAACTGGCAATCGACGAAAGGGGGAGGGCATCCTGCAGTTTAACACGGCCTTCAGCTCAGCCAATGATTGAGGTCTGTTTTGAGCCAATCCAAATCGCCTGCGGGCAAACCACTGCCGATGCAAACGGCCTCATTTTTCCCTTTGAGCGTAAACTGCAAGACAGGCAAAGTGCGAATCCGGCCCGTGGCGGCTTGGCCAATGTCAATTTGTGCGACAGCCTCGCGGGAAATACACAGACCAGAATAGCCAGAGGTGCCTGTCTGCTCAGCCTCAGCCCTGGCCAATGCGCGTTGATTCAGCGGGCCTTCCCAAATCTGGATCTGGCGGGCATCAACCCTTAAATCCATTACCTGTTCCCGCAGGCGCATCAAACCCATCAACATCACAAAGGCCCCGAAGCCCAGCAATCCAGGAAAAAAACCGCGAATCCCCGCATTCAGTACCCCTTGAAACTCCAAGGCCGCCAAAAGCATTGCCAGCGTTGCCAAACCCGCTGTTTTTTGCAGCTGATGGCGCAGGGCCGGATGGCTCCACGGCAGGGGTTGGCTCTGGGCCAGCCAGGTCTCTGGATTGCTCTGAATTTCAATCAGCCCCGAAGGCGAGTGTTTAGACAATCTCTATCACCAGCCGAAAGCCAAGATCGGGTTTGCGCTGATGGGGCACCTCTCCGGTTCTGGCTCGGGCCTGGAAAGTGGCCGCTGAGGTATTCCATCCTCCCCCACGGGCCGTCCGCTGGGGCAGGCGTTTGCGGTTGGTGGGGCCGGGCGCTTGAGGTTCGGTCAGGGGAATAAAGGTATCTTGGGTCCACTCCCAGACATTGCCCAAGACATCAAACAGACCGTTGGGATTGGCCCGTTTCATGCCCACAGGATGGGTGTGTTGTTGGGCATTTTCGGCATACCAGCCATGGTGGCCCAGTTCAGACTCCGATTCACAAAAGAGGTATTTCTGTTGATTCCGGCCCGAACAGGCATATTCCCATTCCACTTCGGTTGGCAGACGATAATGGGCTTCTTGGAATTGATTCATGCGAATCACAAAGAGCTGACAGTCGTCCCAGCTGACCTGCTCGACGGGCAAAAGGGGATCTTCGTTAAATTGCGAGGGGTTGTTGTACATCAACATCTGCCAATGGCGCTGGGTGACCGGGGTGGCCTGCAGATAAAAGGCGCGTTGCGCCAGCGGCTGAAAGCCCCATTCAGGGGGGCCGACCGAAAACGCCTTGGCTGAATCGGGAGGCGGCGGAGAGATCAAGACAAAATCCATGCCCAAGCCATTGCTGATGCGAGAGGGCAAGGGACCTGGCACAATCAGGCGGGTTTTCGAGACGGGAATATCTGAGAGTTTGGTGGCCAATTTGGCGTAATGGGCATCGAGGGTGGCACGGGGAGAGGCTTGGGGCGCTTTGGTAGGCGCAGAGGATGGGGTCTCAAAGAGCTTGACCAGATCTTCAAGTTCATCAGAGAGATCCGCCAGGTCTTCGAGATCTTGATTGGAAAGACTGCGCTGCGCAGCATTGGGGGGCGGACTGGGGCTCGGACTGGGGCTGGGGATTTGATTGGGGGCCGTTGCATTTTCGGGCGTTTGGGCCTTGCGCAGCAATTCGGCTTCTTTTTGGCGCAGCTCCTCTTCCCGGCGCTGCAATTCTTCCTCCCGGCGCAAATGGGCCTCTTTTTGGCGCAATTCCGCTTCTTTGCGCTGTAATTCTTCTTCCCGTTTGGCGATTTCTTCCGCTTGTTTTTGCGTTTCTTGTTCTGCAATTTGGCGTTCCGACTCCAGCTTTGCCTCTTCTTCCAGGCGTTTTTGCTCGGCTTCTTTTTTGGCCTCTTCGGCTTCCCACCAGGGGGTATGTCCCCGTTTGGAGCCGGTATCATACAGGGCCTTTTCGATCAGGGCTTTGACCCGTTCGGCAGAAATGGCCATAAATGCCGCAGAATCATAGATCAATTGCTCGTCTTGGGGGGTGAGAATTTGATGGGTGAGTTTGGGTAAAACGGCAATTTTGGTGAAATTTTCTTCGGCATTGCGAATTTGGGTGTCGATGTCAAAATGGATATTGTTGAGAGGCTCTTCGATCATTGCGCGCCAGGCTTTGATATTGCCTGGGCGTTGGCTCCACTGCAAAGACAGGGCCTTGAGCAGCCATTCTTCGTCGCGGGGCATAATATCCGAGCCCAGTTTGGAGGGGGCGATCAACTCTGCATCACCGAGCAAGCGATCGGAGGGCACCGGGGGTAAAACGCCCGTCAGGGCATAATAGACGGTGGCAGCCAAGGAGTAAATATCTGTCCAGGGGCCCTGCACGCCATTGGTCGAATACTGCTCTGCTGCGGCAAAACCGGGGGTCAAAAACGAGAGCAAATGGGTGGTCTGCGAAGAGAGACTCTGGCGGGCCGCGCCAAAATCCAGCAGAATCGGATCCCCTTTGGCCGTGAGATAGATATTGTCTGGTTTGATATCGCGGTGAAAAATCGCGTTTTCATGCACTTCATCGAGGGCATCAAGCAAAAGCATTAAAATTTCACGCACACGGGCAAAGGGCAATTTCCCCCCCTGCTCTTTGATGTATTGGTTCAGGGTTTGGCCGGTGAGATATTCCATCACAAAATATGCGGTATTGTAAGCTGTGAAATACTGGCGAATTTTGACAATATTTGGGCTGCGGAAATTGGCCAGCAGGCGGGCCTCTTTCAAAAATTTGTCTTTGCCAGCCTGAAAGAGTTCTGCCGCTTTGCCAATAAAAGGCACGACTGAGAGATCTTCGCTGTCGCGTGTGGCAAATTCGATTGGGAAATACTCTTTGATCGCCACCAACATGCCCAAATTGCGGTCATAGGCCAAATAGGTAATGGCAAAGCCCCCATGTCCGAGCACGCGGCCGACATAATACTGGTCCATCAGGCGCACAGGGGGCTTGAGGTAGAGTGGGCTCTCTTCGAGGGTCTGGGTGTATTTGCAGCGTGAGCAGATCGTCACCTCAGCATTGAGGATACAAAAACAGTTGATACAGTATTTCTTTTGCGACATAGGGCATCCCCAACCAGCTGAATAGTGTTACCAAAAACGACTTTCTAATTATACAGCTAAGCCCAAGATTGGATGGACATGTCCACGAAAAAACGGGAAGAAAAGTCGTTTCTTCCCGTCTGATCTGGCGCAGAATTACCCAGGCAAATGTTCACAATAATGTCCAATTGCCTGGCTCAAAAACACCGCCAATCCCGTGTGCATATTTTCGTAAAAGGCTGTGAAACGTTCATCAGCCACATACATTTCACCCAGGCCCTTAAAAATTTCTGGGGTGCAATCATAATAATAATCGCAGAAGCTTTGGCGCAAATCCGCTACTGCCGCCTGCACTTCGGGATCTGCTGGGCCCCGGCCCATGCCCGCCACAATCTGTTCATAAATCGCGGCCGTGCGGGCCTGAATCTGCTCCCAGTCTTGGGCTGTGTATTGAGCGGTCTTTTGCTGGCTCTGTTTATATGCCGCGCTTTTCCCCCAGCGCGTTTCCACCTCTTGGGCATATTTTTCTGTGTGTGCCTCAATCGCTTGTTTGTCCATGCCTTTAAACATCTCCTTGATTTTCATTTTTTGGCCTGACTCCAGGCTTAAAAGTGTTTTTTTAACTGTCTGCATGATCGTTTCTAAACGGTTTTTTTTCTCTTGCAGCAGTTCATACTGGGCCCGCAGAGCACTTTGACGATCAAATCCCGGATGATCCAAAATCGCCTGGATTTCACGCAGGGGAAACCCCAGCTCTTTAAAAAACAGAATCTGTTGCAAGCGCTCCAAACTCTGGTCGGTATAAAAGCGGTAGCCATTTTCACCGACCAAATCGGGTTTTAAGAGTCCCATTTGATCGTAATGATGCAGGGTGCGGATCGATACGCCGCCCCATTTTGCCAGTTCTTTGACTTGATACATGGGGTACCTCCTTCATGTTTTCTATAGTGAACTATTACGCAAGGGGAGGGTCAAGCCTGTTTGTTGTTTAATTTGCGACAAACTGCACCGACTTCTGATTCAGCTGCAGCTATACTTGAGCAAAACAAACAAAGGAGTTTTGGGCCATGATGCAACGTCTGATTGGGATTCTCAAATTGGATATCCCTACCTATGAGGAGATTGAACACGATGAGTCGGCCATGAGCCAGGCCATGGCCGTTGTGGGTGTGGTCGCTGTTTTGGGCGCCATTGGGACGGGTTTAAGCTCGGGTCAAGGCGGCGGGATCGCTGGAGCCGGTGCCTCGCTTGTGGGCGCTTTGATTGGCTGGTGGGTTGGGGCTTGGGTCACCTACAAAGTGGGCACCAGCCTGTTTAAAGGCCAAGCCGAAGCCACCCATCAAGAAATGCTGCGGGTGCTCGGATTTGCCCAAGCCCCGATGGCCTTGGGTGTCTTGGCCTTTATTCCTGGTGTCGGTGGCATTGCCGGCTTGATTGGTGGCATTTGGTCGCTTTGCACCTATTTTATTGCTGTGCGCCAAGGGCTGGATATTTCCAACTTTCAGACCGTGATCACGATTTTGGTGATGATGGTTGTTTATTTTACGATTATCTTTGGTCTGGCCATGGCTTTTGCCGCTTTGGCAGTTATGCTCGGCTTGGCAGCGGGAGTATAACTCACTCTCCGCTGCCCTGACCTTGCTTTCGATAAACCTAGTTCTCGATAAAGAGTCGGTAGTGCTGATACAGCACCTCGTCACTGGGCGGAGTGCCCACTGGCAATGCCTGTTGTGCCAGGGGGGTGCGCATTTTGACCCAGATCACCTGGTTGGCTGTGTCCTGCCAAAACACGGTGCCGTCGCCGTTTTCAACCTCATTAAAACTGGCGGCGGCGCGCAGATATCTGCTGCGGGCACCATAGACAGGCCCGACAGAAACCTGGGGCACATTTGCACCTGAAAAACGAATCCCAAGCAGAAACTGATCTTCGGGCCGATAGGCATTGGTCACGGTCAATTCAACCCGTTGGTTGGGCACGGGCTCTCCCGGAAAATCGAGCAGGTAACGGCTGTTGCGCAGGGCCGCAAAATGACGCATATTGCCCAAACGCGTGGCCTGCTCACCATTTCCGACAAACCAAGTGCCAATCGTGGAATTGTCTGCGCGAAAGCGCGTCACCTGAATGGGCATCATCGAGCGGTAGGGCTCGGAATTGTCCACGACAAAATTGTCGACGCCATAATATTCACCATCACAACTCAGGCCGTTTTCACCCTGGGGTGCCACGGGCTGGCAGTTTTGTCCTTCGGTTAGAAAAGGCAAATCGTAAACCCAGAAATTGCCTGCCGGGCCCCAATAGCCATGGGGATCCCAGAGTGCTCCTGCCAATGCCCAGTTTTCTTGCAGACGCAAGGGAGAGCGGTAGCCCGGATGGCTCTGAATCAACTGGTTATTCGGATTGCGCACCAGGCCTTTGTCTACCGGGGAAATATAATAATCGTCGGTTTTAAAGGCCCCACTGGATTGATTGGCCACATAAGGAAAGTTGACGATGGTGTTGTGATGCAGGTTAAACGTGCTGTGATAAGAGGCAAAAGCCACTGGGGGCTGCATACCTACTGCCGCCTGCCATTCTGAGTGCTGACTTTGCCAGCGCTGGACATTGTTGAGGCTTTCGCCAACCAAGAGCGAATGGGATATATTGCCGTCAGCACCCGCCCCTGCAAAGAAGACGCCGAGATTGTCAGCGGAAATCCAGCGCTGGTAATCGGGGGTGGTGACGCGGTTCCAGAGGCCACTGTCGCGGTTTTTATAGGTTGAGATATCGCGAAAAGCAGCGCGGACCCAGTTGCTGTAGGGCCCAGCCGCTCCCCCGTCACTGCTGGGGGCATAAGACTGGGGCTGGGTATCACCCGCATCGTTAAAGGGCACAAAATCAAGCTGAATGCCAACCGATCCGTTGGAATGGCTGGTATTGTCATCGAAGATGCCCATGGGCAAACGATTGGGACGAATCGGCACATTTTTATTCAGGCCCAAAGGCGCCGTCGGAAAAGCCAGCCAAAAGCCATTGCCTTCGGCATCTGCAGCCAGATTGCCGCGCACAGTGTTGTCGGGATTGGTCAACCAGAAACCGCTGGGGCCGCGTTGAAACTGGGGCATGTCGGAGTTTATCAGCAACCGGGCAGGGCGGCGGATATTGAGCACCAGATTGTTGCTGATCGTATTGCGGCGCTCGACCGCGTCTTCAAGAAAGACCGCGTGACCGGCGATGTTATAACAGATATTCTGATCCACCGTGGTGTCGTTGGTACCGTGGATCGTGATGCAGCGGTTGCTGGAATTCCAGATGGCGTTCTGACGAATTTCGCGCACACCGCCACTGGGGATTTCTTGGCCAGAGGCGCTGTAACTGAGCAAATGAAAGTGAATCGGATAGCGCCCCATGCGGCCTGATTGGCCCATTCTACGCAGTTCGACCCCCTGAATCCGGGTGACAGATTCTGAACCCATGATCATCACTTGGCCGCCAAATCCTTCATTTTGCCAGAGAGCATCATCTGCCCCTTGGATCACAATATTGCGGGTCAAATTGCCCACAGCGGCCCTTTCGTCCAAAACAGTGGGCGTGCCAGGATTCTGGGGCACAAACCCCGTCGGAGTTAGGCTCATACCTTGGGGGCCGAGGTATTGCAATTGGCCCCAGCGGGAGACTTCTGGCCCCTGTTGCAGCGCCACATTTTCGCCCTGAACAGCTGCGATCTGCAGGCTTTCCGTCTGGGTCGTGCCGTAAAAGTCGCTGGGGGCCAGTACCAAGTGATCTCCGGGCTGCCAGCCTTGGGCCGAGAGCACCTGCATTTGGTTGCCCCGCGCGGGCAAATGGGCATTGAGACGGGTCCAGGGGGTTTGGGGAGCGCGGCCAAAGAGTTCGAGTCGGCCGCCCATCGAGAGTATGCCCCGCGTGCCCATATTGTGAATACTCTCAGCCGAATTGGCGGCATTGAGGGTGACGGTGGCATGGCCGGTATACGGATTTTGGGCCGAACCCGCCCGCAGTGTGCCGTGCAACATAATATAGTCGGCTTGCAGTTCCAGTGTTTGGGCCTCGGCCAGAATCAGCTCGCCGTCAATATTGAGGGCTGCCAGATCGGGGGTGGACTCATCCAGCAAAACTGTTTGCCCCGCTGGAATCGTGACATTTTCACCGACTTGGGGTTTGTGGCTGCCAAAGCTTTCCCAAGTAGCGGGGTCCGACCAGCGCAAAGCGCCCAAAGTGCCATTTGTACCACTTTCTTGACGACCTGCTGTGGGGGGATCTGGGGCTTGTTCACCTGCATTGCTGGGAGGAGAGAACACGGCTCCACCGCCACCGCCACCGCCACCGCCACCGCCACTGCAAATGTCACTGCCACAGAGCCCTTGGTTTGATACCATTTCAACCTGTAAACGCGCTTGCAATGTGCTGTCCGGGATTTCGACCCAAATTTCTGCGCTGCCGCTTGTTTGCAGGGCTGTGATCAGGCCGTTTTCATCGACTTGAAAGAGATCGGGTCGGCTGCTATGCCAGCGCAAGCTCGCTTGTCCGTTGAGTTGCTGACGGGCACTGTCCAAAAAGGTCACCTTGGCTTGGCTCTGTTCTCCAGGGTGACTCAAAAAGGGAGTACTCAGGCTCAATTGCAGGCTCTGGACTTGCTTGAGATCTACCTGACCGACTGTCTGCTGAGCTTCTGCTTGAACGGGCAAGGACTTGACCGTCCCGACTGGAATGATGGCTGCCAGCTGCTTTTGGATGGGTGGGGCTTGATTTTGAGGCAGACTCCCTGAAATGGGACGCTCTGGGGAGCGGGTGAGTGC
>CAZRFI010000044.1:8226-13466 GCA_964598905.1 uncultured Candidatus Sericytochromatia bacterium
TTGGGTGCAGGACAGGCGGTTAGGCTCAGCAGAGCCAGCAGTGACAACAGGGCCAACTGCGCTTTGGGGGACAAAAAACGGTGTTCCGGAAAGCGGTGAAGTGACATAATCCGACCTCAGTGCAAATTTGTTTTGGGGCCTCTCCTTGCCGCTTTCCGGGGCGGTCCTCAAAGAGAATATTCTTTTGTTAAGAATTGTAAATTAAGATTACCCTTTATTACAAAACTGGACAAGCGACCTGGCTCACACCAAAATTGTTATCTTGCTCGCCATTTCCTGGGTTTGATTCCCCTGGGGATTTGAAAAACGACTGAGTTTGACGCTATGATAGAACATATACGCAAATCTAATCCGCAGATCAATCGCATAAGCCAAAAAGGAATGCCCATGGAAGACCATCCCCGCGCCAAAGAACTCCTGGACAAAGCCATTCTCTCGCTGAGTGAGTGGAAAGAATTGATGGGCCTCTGCCCCCACCTGATTCGCAGTGCCCCCCAGTATGTCAAAGACGCCCTTGAGTATTTTGGCATCAGCCACGAGACCCGTTTTGGCCGCCGCTATACCCATCTCAATGCCCTGCAGCTCTCAGAAAAACCCGATGAGCGCTTGGTTGGCCACGGCTTTATTCAGACCCGTATCTTTGAAATTTTGACCACCCTCTGCCGCGACAATACCAAGATGATTTTGCTCGTGGGGCCCAATGGCTCGGCCAAAAGTACACTTTGGAATGCCCTCTCTTATGCTTTGGAGGCCTATTCCAAGACCCCCCACGGGGCCCGTTATACGATTGAGTGGGTCTTTCCCCACGACGACGATCAGGGCAAACGGGTCGGTTTTGCCAAGGCCCTCGACGCAATCTTTGATGAGCGCCCGACCTTTGCCTTTATGGACGATGAAAAACTCGACAAAATCACCGACGACGCGGGTTGCTCTCCAGCTTGGCTCTATGAAGCCGATGCGCGCAAACGGTATTTTGGCAAAAGCCCCTCCAAATATGTCATGGACAACAAGCTCTCTCCCCAGGCCTACCGCATTTTGCAGGAGATTATCAACGTCTACAAAACCAAGACCAAATTGGTGACGGAATACTC
The DNA here is from genome assembly GCA_964598905.1 of uncultured Candidatus Sericytochromatia bacterium. Classification (GTDB taxonomy): domain Bacteria; phylum Cyanobacteriota; class Sericytochromatia; order UBA7694; family UBA7694. The sequence goes on from CAZRFI010000044.1 coordinate 9,318, forward strand.
CCCCGACGAAGTGCTGCGTCTGGCTGAGCGCCATATCCGCATTCGCCGCACATATATGTCCAAGACCTACCAAGAGGGTTTGGCCGTGATCGATCCCGGTACCAACCCGATCTACCTGACGCAAAAATCGCGACAACCCTATATGTTTCAGCGCAAAAAATACCCGTATATGCTCAAGAGCATTGAATTGCCTGAACTCACAGGCCCGCTCTCGAAGGCCTCCAATGGCCTGATGGTGATGGAGGATTCGCTCGAAGGGATTTTGCAATTTGTCAGCCAGTTTTTTAACGACAAACGCAAGATCAATATCGAAGGGGAGCGTTATACCCTGGATATCATGCTGGTGGGCAGTATCAACCCCGAAAAATTCAACCTGCTCAAACAGGATCCTGAGTACAACCGCTTCCGCACCCGCTTGGAAATTATTAACGTGCCCTATTTGCTCGACTACCGCCTCGAAGAGCAGATTTACCGCACCAAACTCGACGATTTGCGCCATTGGTACCATGTTGCCCCACACACAGACGAACTCTTTGGGCTCTTTTGTGTGATGTGCCGTTTGGAACCGATCATGGGCAACCGCCAATATCCGGGCTACGAAAAAAGCCCTGAATTGCTCAATCTCAAAGATAAATTGCGCAAGTTCAGCCTGCTTGACAAAGCCAAGCTCTACCACACCATGCGCGTGCCCGAAGAAGTGGCCAATCGCCACTCCCTCAATTCGGAAGAGATCAGCACGATCAACCGGGCGATTGACCTGATTTACGATGAATACCAAGACGAAGCCAAAACCTATAATTTCTCCTACCGCGAAGTCGATGCGATCATTGATCGCGCCATGATCGACGCCCCCCACGGCTTTCTCTCCCCGATCTCACTGATGAAAAAACTCAAGGATGTTATTTTTCACGAACGCGATGATTACCCCTTTCTCAAAGAGTCGAAAAAAGACTACGAAGAGCTGATGCGCTTGCTCGATGAGGAGTATTTCCGGATTATCAACAGCGAAATGCGCGACGTGTTTAAATTCGATTACGAAGATCAGATCGTCGGTCAGGCAGAGATCTATTTGGTGCAGGGACTCAAGACGCTTTACTTGGAAAAAGGCAAGATCCGCGATCAGGCCGGCAATGATGTCACCGAACGCTTCCTGCGCGACAAAGAGGGCATGATCTTTGGCAAAACCCTCAGCAACGAAGAACGCGAAAAATTCTGGTATGAATTTACGGCCCGCGTGCAGCCGGGGCAGAGCACCCGCGAGAATATCAAACGGATCTTTGAGTCTCAGCTCTACCAGGCCCGCGATCGCATGTACCAGGAAAAACAGGGTGAGATCGAAAGCAAACTCGACTATATGTTGCTCTATCTCGAAGGCAGCAAGCTGGCAGCCTTGACCCCCGAAGAACTCGAAGAGATTCAGACCAATGTCGAAAAACTGCTGCAAAAAGGCTATAATAACGACTCAGCCCATGAATTGGTGGGTTATCTCAAGAGCAATATGGAAAGGCTGGTCAAAACATGACCTATACCCGGTATCCGGCTGTCGCTGGGCGCTTTTATCCCGACCAAGCCGCTGAATTAAACCGCTTGCTCGATCAGTATTTGGCTGAGGCACCCGCACCGGATTTGAAACAGAATCTGCGTGTGGTGATTGCTCCCCATGCCGGATATATTTACTCCGGCCCCATTGCCGGACACAGCTATCGCCAATTGGAGAGCTTAGATCCAGAGACCCATTGGAAGGTGTTTTTGTTGGGGCCTTCCCACCGCTATCCTCTGCGGGGTGTCTCTGTTTGCGCTTTTGACCAATACCAAACCCCGTTGGGCAATATTCCCGTCTCACCTTTGGCCAAAGACCTGGCCCACCGCCTGGGATTTATTCCCGAAGCGGATCTGATGGAGCACTCGCTCGAAGTGCAATTGCCGTTTTTGCAGCGGATGTTAAAATCCTTTGAGCTGATTCCGATGGTGTTGGGCGGGCCCTCGCCGATTCAATTGGCCCAATTGCTGATGCCGTATGCCGAACAGTCCGATGTCCTGTTTGTGATTTCGACAGATTTAAGCCATTATCACAGCTACGAAAAGGCCCGTGAAATTGACGCTCTGGCCAATGAGTGTATTCCCAGTTTGGATCTCAAGCGCATGGCCGAAAAAGGGGATGCCTGTGGCATTGTCGGCGTGCTGACCGCCATGGAAATGGCCCGCCAATCGGGTTGGCAGGGACATTTTCTCGACTACCGCAATTCGGGTGATACCGCCGGTCCCCGCGATCAGGTCGTGGGCTATGGGGCCTACAGCTTTACATCCCCTAATCGCAACTAACTTGTACCATTAGGCAGCAGGCCACTCCCAGCGACCGAGCAGGCCCAATTGCACCAGGCAGCTCTCGGCGCGGGCGTATTGAATGCGCTGAATGCCTGCTGGGGAATAATCCTGAATAATATAGGCATAAATCTGGTTTTGGGCCCGGCTCAGATCGTTTTTTTGCAACTCGCCGCTGTGCGCTCCATCTGCGTGTAAGGAGCGCTCATACAAGGCCCAGAGCTGAATCAGGAGCAGATTGAGCCCCCAGGCCAGCAATTGATGTAATAGCCCCAAATGGCCCTGGATCAAATGGCTTTGTAAGAGCAATTCCTTTTGCATCCAGGCTTGGAGATAGGCATTGACTGCCTTTTTTTCGTCTGGGTTTAAACGGGGCCAGTCAGCTGTCTCTTTCCAACTGTTGATCCATTCAATCAGCGGATGTAAAACTTGATTGCGTTTGAGCACCTGTTCGATCAACCAATCCAGCAGGGGGCGCAGTGCCTGCGGCTCCAAAGGAGGCAAGGAGCTTGGCGTTTGAAAGGCTTGCAACGCTTGGCGAAATGCAGCCTCTGACAAGACCTCCGGACCGCGCAGCAAGACCCCGTGCCATTGCCCCTGAAGCAGTAGCCAATGGCTGATTTGCTCCGTTGTCAGCAGTGAATCGAGCTGAAAGCCTGTCAGACAGAGCCAGGCACCCCAATCCAAATATTTGCCACTGACAACGGGCAGCAGGGGCAACGGCGAGCGCTGCTCCAATTGCAGCCAGCGGTAGTTGAGGGTCTTTGAAAGTTTTAAATTTTTGCCCACACTGACACAACTGCCTGCCAGGCCTTTGCTCTGAAAATGGCCATAGTCCAGCCGTGCGCCCGTGATGGGGTATTTCCTGCATATATGTGGCTTGGCCGTTTCCCCCAAAGCCGCGTGAATCCGACAGCGCAAATCGTCCCCGAGAAAGACACAGCTATTGCCGTCCGCCTGTTTGGCCAGAGCAGCATAACGGGTGGGCAGCTCTGGCATATCCATCTGGACCAATTGATCCAAGGGTTGCTGCATGAGCTTTTCCCAAGCTGGGCCCCATTGCTCCATTTCAGCTTGACTGATATGGATTTTCCAGGGCCGGTTGCAGCAACTGCCACATTGACTGCATTCAAAGGCTTCAAAGTCTTCCCACCAAAAGATCAGGCCCTGGTTCCGACGCTGAGGCAATTCCTGGGCCAATTCACTAAAGAGGCGAAAATAGGCCCCCGTCTCCATTTAGACCTGTTCTTCTTCAAATGGAGTGGCTTGGCTGAACTGAAAAACGGCCAAAATCAGCAACAGCAACATGCTCAGATAGACGATCCATTCACCGAAACGGGTATAAGGGGTCTTCTCTTTGCGCACGACTTGGGCAGGATCGAGCAGGGTATAGAGATAGGTCCGCTCCATGGGCAAAGATTGGGTCTGAATCCGGCCCCAGGGGTCAATCACGCTGCTGATACCCGTATTGCCCGCCCGCAAGACATAGCGGCTGTTTTCCAGGGCCCGCAACACGGCATGGGCATTGTGTTGGTAGAGGGCAATGGCATCGCGGTACCAGCCATCGTTGGTAATAATCGCCAAGATTTCTGCGCCTTCAGCAACAGAGTTGCGGGCTACATGGGCATAGACCGATTCAAAGCAGATCAAGGTGCCGAGTTTGCCCAGCGGGGTGCCCATCAGAGAGGCGTTTTGGCCTGGCGCAATATCCCCTTTCATCGGGTTGAGGTGGTCAATCAGCCCGCCGAGTACTGGAATTTTGCCTAAAAAATCGCGGTAGGGAAAAAACTCGCCAAAAGGCACCAATTGGCGTTTGTAATACCAGGC
>CAZRFI010000044.1:13566-21006 GCA_964598905.1 uncultured Candidatus Sericytochromatia bacterium
CCATTTTTGCCCTTGGGGAATACTGCCCTGTACCAAACCGACCAAAACCCCTTTGTCCGAAGTTGCAGGCTCCGTGGACGGAGCTTGGGACAATTTGTAGAAACCATAGAGGTGCAAGCTCAGAACACAGGCTGCCATCCCCAGCAAGGAGCGAAAAGAAGCATAATGCCAATAGGGCTGGGGTTCGGATTCAGGCACAAATTCGTCGATAAACAGGGAAAATGCCACATTAAAGGCCACAATCACTCCGGCAATCAGAATCGAGCCTGTAAAAGGCACAATTTGCAGCAGAGGCAAATCCTGAAACTGGCTGATCGCCAGGCGGGCCCAGGGCAGTGAGAGATCGCCCAATTCTTGGGCCCATTCCATGATCATCCAAAGCAAAGCGGGAAAGACAATCCTGAGCACCCCTTGGGGTTTGAGTGCACCCAAAATGGCCCCAAAGAGTGTGACCCAGAGTGAAACAAAGAGACTGATGCCAACCAGGCCACCATAGACAATCAAGAGGCTGATCTCCGTTGTCACACCACCCAACCAGGTCAGGGGGTGTAATTCAATCAACCAGTGAATCACGCCAATATAAAAAGACATGCCAAAAACCCAGCCCAGCAAGGCACCGCGTTTCCAGGTCAACGGCAATTTATAAAAAACATGGAAAAAGGGAATCAGGGAGACCCAGATCAGCCAACCTGTAGACAGGGTTGAAAAAGACAGGGCACTTAAGAGCCCTGAGAGGATACAGAGTAAAATATCCTGCCGCAGGGCCAGGGTTTCAGCTGTGGGAGGGGTTTTCATACCAGTCCAACAAATTTGGCTTCGATCAGGGGCCTGACGGTTTCGACATCTTCTTGGCGTTTAACCGGCAAAAAGCGCTGATCGCGTTCGACTTTTACCACGCAGACATTCAATTCCCGGCTGAGATCGCCGGCCAAATGTTCAAACTGAATCACAGTCTGGCCTTCCACCTTTTTTTCGACCGCGTACCAGGGCAATTCAAAAGCGCGTTCCAACACTGGGGCCGAAAAGATATACGAGGCGGTATTAAAGACCTGAATGCTGTCCTGGTCAAAATGGGCGGGGAAGAGAAACTCCTCGACCAATTGTAGGCGATTATTCACTCGGGCCGGGGCACCGCCTTTGTCTCCGGGGGCTTTGGCCGCCACTTCGATGCTCATTTCGCTGCCTTTGTCGATATGCAGCCCCAATAGCAGTGGGTCAGGAGTTGCGCCGAGGTTGTCGATATTGGAAAAGAGCAGGTATTTGCCCCCAGCTTGTACAAAGTTGCTGAGCAAACCGGCCTTTTGCAGGGCTTCGACAAAATCACCATGGCCACTTGTGGCGTATTCGATTTCGCCATCCACCTCACGCAAAGAACCATCGCTGTAAATCCGGGGCAGATGAAATTGCTGAAAGAGGAAGGTCTTGTCGCGGTAGCCAAACCAATCGTGTTCGTCTAAAAAGGCGGTAATCGGCGCATGGGCATGAAAGCTGGTCATGAGGTAGAGAGGGATGCCCTGGGCCTTAAGGCTCAAAATTTTGAGTTCGAGAAAGGTCTTTTCTCCCAAAATCGGGAAGAGGGCCTTGGGCAAAGTATAGGCAAAGCGCGTGGCCATGCCTCCCGCCAACACAATCGCACCAACCTCTGCCTGGGCCAAGGCCTGTTCACCCAGCGCACGCAGAGAGGCCTTCTGCTCAGTGCTGAGTGCATCCGGCGAATGAATATCTTCAGACAGAGGCGGGCTGACCGGAGCTTGCAAACGCAGATTGTCGGGTTTTAACTCACCGCTTCGAAAGCGGGAGATCAGTTCTTGGCTCAAAGCATTCAAAGCACTCATTTTATTCTCCCAGGTGGTGAACCTGCGGCACAATCACGGGACGCCGCCGGGTTAAGTTATAAATAATTTTACCGAGCATGTCCTGAATCAGCACCTCGCCTTTTTCAGAGGTCAATGCGACTTTTTCATGTTTGAGCATATAATTGCCCAGCACCTTGGTGAGTTGCTCTGAAGCGTTTTCGTAGAGGCTGTGGGGATCGTCTTCAATAATAAAGCCCTTGCTAATAATCCGGGGCAAAGAGGCCAATTGACCGACTTCATCCAAGGTGCAAGAGACAAACAAGACTCCGTCTTTGACCATTTTGTGGCGCTCGCGCAATTCTTTGGCATCGAGAAAGCCGTGGCCCCGGCCCGCGACCATAATCACCCCTGAGGTGACTTTTTCGGCAATGACAGCACCACCTTCTTGCACTTCGAGCTTGTCGCCAATATCCAAGAGGAAAATAGCCTCACTTTTGATGCCCACGGCTTCTGCCAATTCTTTGTGGCGCATCATCATGCGGTATTCCCCATGGGTGGGCACAAAATAGCGTGGTTTGGTCAAATTCAACATCAATTTGAGTTCTTCTTGGCTGGCATGGCCCGAGGCATGCAGGCCTTTGCTGCGTGAGTCGTAAAGCACGGTCGCTCCCCGCTCTTGCAACATATCCACATTGCGGGTCACCGAGCGCTCATTGCCCGGAATTGGCGTGGCGGAGATGATCACCGTATCCCCTTCGCGGATCGATACTTGGTGGTACTTGCCTTGGGCCATGCGGCTCAGGGCCGCCATCGGCTCTCCCTGACTGCCCGTGGTAATAATCGCCACTTTGTCAGCAGGCAGACCATCAAGCTCTTCAATCGACGTGGCCACATCATCGGGATAGGTTAAATAGCCCAAGTCGAAGGCCTTGGCGGTGATCCGCTCCATGCTGCGACCGACAAATGCCACCTTGCGATCAAATTCGACACAGCGGTTAACCACCTGCTGAATGCGGTGCAGACTGGAGGCAAAGGTGGCGACAATGATTCGCCCTTTGGCGCGGTAAAAGGCGTTGACAAAGCTCTCAGCCACTTCTTTTTCCGAAATGGTATAACCGGCCTGACAGGCGTTGGTGCTGTCTGAGATCAGCATCAGCACACCTTCTTCACCCAATTGGGCGAATTTAAAATAATCGGTGGGCTGCTGGTCGATGGGGGTCGGATCGAGTTTAAAATCGCCCGTAAAGACAATTGCGCCTTGGGGGGTATGAATCGCCAAGCCAACAGCGCCAGATATGCTGTGACAGACATGGATGAACTCCACATCAAAGCTGCCAATTTGAACCCGTGAGCGGTTTTTGATCGGCCGAAAGAGTTGGCTATAGACCGCTTCAATATCTGTGATCCGCTCTTCAAGCAGGCCCAAGGTCAACTCTGTGGCATAAAGTGGCGGCGGGGAATCGAGTTTTTCTAAAAGCGGGACCAAACCCCCCACATGGTCTTCATGGGCGTGGGTCAAGACAATTCCCGCCAATTTTGCCTGGTTGTCGATCACGTGGCTCATATCGGGCAGCAAATAATCGACGCCGTAGAGGTCTTCGCCGGGAAATTTGAGTCCACAATCGACGATTAAGATCTCTTCGCCATTGCTAACAACCCACATATTTTTGCCAATTTCGCGAATGCCACCCAGGGGGGTGACGCTGTAGTTCTGTGTCATGGGGCTCGGTTCTCTTTCACAAAGGTATTCCAGGTCTGGCTGACCAACTCGGCTTCGGCTTCGGTCAAGGCGGTCAGCGGTAAACGCACGCCCCCCACAGGCATATCACAAAGTGCCAAGGCAGCTTTGGTGGGGCTGGGGCTGGGCGCGCAAAAGAGCACACGCGCCAAAGGCAAAAGGGCCAAATGCAAGCGCTGGGCTTCAGCCATCTGGCCTGCTGCAAAGGCCTTGAGCATGGCTTTGATTTCTATGCCTGCCACATGGCTGGCCACACTGATCACGCCTTGGCCGCCTATCGCCAGAATGGGCAGGGTCAGTGGATCATCGCCACTGTAAATCACAAAGTCGGGCAGCTGCCTGCGCAATTCACTCAAAAAGATCAGATCCCCTGAGCTGTCTTTGATTGCGACGATATTGGGGATGTCTGCCAAGCGGCAAACGGTTTCCACGCTCAGGGACACACCTGTGCGCCCTGGGTGGTTGTACAAAATCATGGGGATCTCAACCGCCTGGGCCACTGCGCTAAAATGTTGAAAAAGCCCTTCTTGGGAGGGTTTATTGTAATAGGGGTTGACCACCAGCAGGGCATTGGCTCCGGCTTTTTCGGCCGCCTGGGAGAGGCTGATGGCTTCCGCTGTAGAATAAGAGCCCGTGCCCGCGATCAGGGGCGCACGGCCTTTGAGATGCCTGGCCAGGGTGGTGTAAATTTCAATTTTTTCGGCGTGGGTCAGGGTCGGAGACTCGCCCGTGGTGCCCACGGCCACCAGGGCATCGGAACCCTGGTCCAATAAAAAATCGGCCAATTGGCATAAGCGGTCGCGGTCCAACTGGAGTTGGTTGTCAAAGGGGGTCACCATAGCGGTACACAAGGCACCTAAAAAGGGTGTATTCGGCCTCATAGAACATTCTTTCTTAAAGAAAATATTGTTTGCAAGCTGGTTTATTTGCTTTCAGCATCACTTTCGACTTCAAGTTGGCTGGTTTCTTTTAAATCGCGGTGGGTTTGTAAAAGGGTATGATAAAACTCCATTAATTCAATCAAAGTTGCCTCGCGCTCGTTTTCAGAGCAGGTGTTTAATTCTTCACTCAGACGGGCAATCTGGGCAAAGAGATGATTTTCCATAAAGCTGACATACTCCAAATCGGAGCCATGTTCGCTGATCCGTGGCCTGAAAAAGTCACTCAAGTCGACTTCGTCCTCGTTGCGCACAAGTCGGACGCCACGCTGTTCGAGAATGCTGCGCTGGCCCCAAAATTCATTCAACAAAAAGCGCAGGGTCATTAAGGAGCCATGGGGCAAGAGGTACGGCGAGCGCATGACCAAATAGAGCGCCTCGCGAAAGCTGATCATCTCGCCATTGTCGTTCATAATTAAACTGCTGAGATAAAACTCAGAGGCCAAAGGCAGATCCTTGACCAGGGTCTGGGTCAGGCCGTTGATAAATTCAAAAAAGCTGGTATTGATAATCGTGTGTCGGGCCAAGGCCTGCTCATCGTCGCTGGGGTTGTTTAAGCCCCATTCCAGCAGCGGCAAAAAGTGGATAAAAAAGTCGATCACACTGCTCTGCAGGGCTTCGGAAATCTGCAATTCGGGGGCCTGATAGAGCTGGGAAAAAACCTGAAAGCGCTCATCGAAGAGTTTGCGTGAATCGGGCAATAAGACACGGGCCAGGGCCAAAAAGAGGTGGCCCGAGCTGAGCAGTTTTTGAATGTCTTCGACCTGGGTGCGTTCCAAGGCCAGGCTTTCGCTTTGCTCTTTGCCAACGTCTTTGCCCATTTGCTTGCGCACAGATTCTTGCTGTTTGGCCTGTTGGCTGACAATTTCGTCGAGCACAGCTTGGGCAATGGCCCCCTGTTCGACCAATAATTGGCCCAAGGGCTTGGCAGCGGGCCCCGATTGCATTTGCACCGAAAGGGCTTGATTGAGCTGTTCGCGCTGAATCAAACCACGCAGAATCAGCAACTCACCCAGAGGCTGCTGAATGCCAATCCGGGCCTGCATAAAACTCTCAAATTCAGACTGGCTGAGAAATTCAGATTCAATTAAAATCTGACCCAAAAGGCGTTCGGGATTTTGTTTTTGCAAATACAGGGCCTGTTCCAGTTGCGCATCTGAGAGCAGGCCGCTTTCCAGCAATTGCTCCCCGAGGGGCTTAAGGGTATAAACAGACAAATTCTGCATGCAGGTAGTGATCCTTTGGAAATGGGCTTTAGGCTGTATCAGTATACCTTAGCGGGGAGGGGTTAGGTATTGGGTTTTCGGGTTGAGAGTCCTCTGCGACAGGATCTTGGATTGCGTGAAGGAGTTGCTTGAAGAAAAGCTTAACACATGGATCCAGCTTCGCAGTTCAGCGCTATTTTGGAGAGTGCCTTTGGCCTGGCGGTGGTCTTGGGAGACAAAGGAAAATTGGCGCTGGCAGCAAAATCAATTCCCTAGAAACATCCCCCCCGCTCTCTGGTAAGATAGAAAACAAGTTTTTCCTTTGACTTTTCTGTCGGATATTGCCACAAGGAGCCCGCTATGCCTTTTCTGTTGAAACCCCGGTTTTGGAATTTGCTCTTGCTTGTCTGCCTGCTCAGTTCGCCGGCTTGGGCAGCGGAGATTCCGCCCAACGAGGTCGCGCTGCGCGAAAAAATCATTCAATTTCCCAAAGTGGCTGAGCATTACGAGCAATTGGCGCAATTATTGCTGGAGCGCCTGCGGGCCGATTGGCTGCGGCAGGATCCCAGCATGCGCGGGGCCTCGACCCTGAGTGTGGCCGAGGATTTTAACCGTAGGGCGCGTGAACTGATATATTTACTCGAAAAGGTCAAAGAACTCAAACCCAATCAGGTCGAATTGTTGATCCAAATGGCGGAGATCCAATACCTCTTTCTCGGCTCTCCCCAAGAATCGACCAAATTGCTCAAACAGGCACTTGAGCAAGCGCCCCAAAATCCACGGGTGATCATCGCCTATGCCGATTTCACCTTCTTTGACACAGGCAAGCGGGCCGAAGCCCTGGACCAATTGCGCAAAGCGATTCAGACCTATCCCAACGAAACCGACTTTGTGATCACCTTGGCGGATTTGCTCTCAACCGCTGTGGTGGATCTCAAAGACTATGCCGAAGCCAAAACGGTACTTGGCCAAGCCTTAGAAAAAAAGCCCGAGGCCCAGAATTTGCGCCTGATGCTGGCCCGTGTCTGGCTGCGTGAGGCCAACCGTAACGAATTAAAAATAGACAAAGCTGGTCTGGCTGAGGCCTTAAAGCTGTTTCAGGCGGTTACGGCTGCCGACCCCAGTAACGACGCAGCCCTGAGTGAATTGGCCCAAACGGCCCAACAATTGGGTGAAATTGAATTGGCCGAATCTGCCCTGCGCCAATTGCTGAATTTGCAACCCAATAACGCTTTGGCCAAATTGCTCTTGGGTGATGTCAAACTGCTGCAGGCTGGCAAAGAACTGGATCAGGGCCTGTACACAGCCTCTGCTGCTGAAGCGGATCAGCTTTACGCCCAATTGGTGGCCGCTGGGCAAGACAGCCAATTGGCCGTCACCCAGCGGGTGCAAATGTATTATAACCAGGGACTTTTGGCCATGGTCGAAGCTGCCGCTTTGGCCGCCAAACCTGAGACGGCTGTCCAGGCCGAAAGGCGCTACCGTGAATCCATTGCCCATTACGAAAAGGCCCAGATGATCTTTGACAATCTCAATGTCCTCAATCCGGTCTTGCAAAAAGATTTGGGCCGGTCGTACCATGGCATGGGTTTGCTCTTTCAAAAAAGTGAGCGCATGGCTGAAGCCGTGGGCTTTATCCAGACGGCCTGCAGTCTCAAACATGAAGAGAGCTGCACCTGGCTGAAAAAAAATAACTATGGACGTTAACATCAAAGCTTTAGCTTGACAGCTGAAGAGTCATTGTAGAGCCAATATAAGTATTG
>CAZRFI010000045.1:0-3634 GCA_964598905.1 uncultured Candidatus Sericytochromatia bacterium
TTTTGCAAATCCAAAATAGCTCAAGCCGCAACCGCAACTTCATCCAGTGCGTCTTGCAAAGCATCGGTTTTTTTGACCAGGCGCTGGTAGAGGGCCAGCAAGGTGTTGATTTCGATACCCTCGGCTTCCAGGGCATCGAGCCGGTCAGCGAGGCGATCACAGCGGTCAAAGAGGGCATCCAACTCTTTTTCTGAGGCAGGACGGCCTTTGCGGGTTTGCTCGGTCCATTGGCGCACGGTCTGAATTTCAGCTTGCATCTGCTCTTCCAACGTCAGCATTTGCTCCGAGAGCCGCAGCCAATTTTGCCATTGTTTTAAGCGCATTTGCAGCGGGCGCATGCCATTTTCCAATTCGGAGAGGTCAAATTCTGCTTCGAGGGTGTTTAATGCCGCCTCGGTGCGCTGAATAAATTGGGCCAGGGCCCTGTGAATATGTTCCAATTGGCGGTTGATTTCGGGATCCAGGCTCGGCTTGAGATGATGGTAATGCACGGAGAGAATGTGTTGGGATTTTTCTTGAATCTGGCTCTCAACCTGATCATAGAGGGCGTCAAAATCGAGGTCTTTGTGACGGCTGCTGGCCTGCACGGCAAAGACCTGGGGCTGAGCCGTGGGTGTCAGCAAGGCCAATAATTGCCGGGTGTGTTGATCTTGCGGCTGCAGGGCTTGGGCCTGATGGGCATAGACCGCCGCTTCTGTGTTGTGATCCATCAGGTAGAGGAGATAGCCCAAAACCAGATGGGGGCGGTGATCGTCGCGATTCAAATGCAGGGTCTGGTGCAAAAGCTGCATGCTCTGTTTTAAGGCCGCTTTGTCTTGAAACTCACTGTTGACGGCCGCTTGAAAATAGCGCAGGGCCTGTTGATACACATCCTGACCTTGTTTGTGGCGGGAGGTTTGGGCTTGGCGGGCCTGTGCTTGAAGCTCTTCAAATTGTTTCAGGTGCATCTGTCTGTCTCCTTGGTTCGGCATCTTGAGCCTGGATTTACTCTGGCTCTCTGAAATTCAGTTTAAACGTGCCAACTTGAGAGACGCCCCAGATCGCCTTGGGAGAGACCCAAGAGAGGCTTAAAATTTGCTGAAAATCACTGGGGTTGAAATGCTAGAATGATACGCAGATGTGTTCGTTTCTTGAGGAAGGTCTGTTTTTATGTCCGGCTATATCCTGATTGTTGACGATAATCCCAATAATTTGCGGCTCTTGATCGCCATTTTGCAAGAGCGCGGTTACCAAATTCGGCCAGCCAATAACGGGGTGCGGGCTTTGAGCACCGCCAAAAAACAGAAACCCGACCTGATTCTCTTGGATATTAATATGCCCGAGATGGATGGCTATGAAGTCTGTCGCCAGCTCAAAGCCGACCCAGACACAGCAGATATTCCCGTGCTTTTTATCAGCGCCAACGACGAATTACACGACAAAGTCAAAGGTTTTGATGTCGGCGGGGTGGATTATATCTCCAAGCCCTTTCAAGAGGCCGAGGTTTTGGCCCGGATTGAGGCGCAATTGACCATCCTCAGGCAGCGCAGGCAATTGGCGGGTATTCTCAACAGCTCGCTGGATGGCATCATGGCCTATCAGGCGGTGCGCGATCCCGAGGGGCATTTGCTCGACTTTCGCTGGATCGAACTCAACCCTGCTGCCGCTGAAATGGTGGGCAAAAAACGTGAAGATCTCTTGGGGGAACACCTGTTAACCCAATTTCCATTTCTCCAGAGTGAAGGCATTTTTGCCGAATATGTCCAGGTCGTGGAGACTGGCGAAAGCCTCAGCAGAGAGCATTATTTTTCCCAATTCGAAAGCTGGATTCAAATGTTTGCAGTCAAATTGGAAGACGGTCTGGCTGTGACCTTTCGCAATACCACCGAACGTAAAAATTTAGAGTTGACCCTGGCCCGTCAGGCCGAACAAGATGGGCTGACGGGGATTGCCAACCGCCGGGTCTTTGCGCTGCAATTAACCCAAGAATGGCGGCGCAGTATCCGCACGCAAAAACCCCTGTCTTTGATCATGTGTGATATCGACTTTTTTAAGTTGTACAACGATCTGTTTGGGCATATTCAGGGGGATTCCTGCCTGATTCAGGTGGCCCAAACCCTGATGAATTTGGCGCGCCGCTCGGGAGACCTGGTCTCCCGTTACGGGGGCGAAGAATTTGCGGTGATTTTGCCTGAAACCGATGCTGCTGGGGCAAAAGAGGTGGCTGAGCACCTCGCTCAGGGCATTCGCGATTTGGCTTTGCCCCACCCGCACAATGCCCATCAGGGCATTGTCACTCTCAGTTTGGGGGTGGCTACCCTGGTGCCGCGCCGGGGCGAGGACGAAACAGAGCTTTTGCTGGCGGCGGACCAGGCCCTGTATTCGGCCAAAGAAAAAGGCCGCAACCAGGTCCAGGTCTTTGCCCCAAACGATCAGCGCGAGAGCTGAACCTGGGGGAAACGGGTCTTTTGCGATTCCCATTCGCTTTGTAATTGGCTGACAAATTTGATCAAGCGCTCGTAACCTTTTTCCAAGCTTATGACCGCCGGATTCTGGGTGCCGAGACTGTCGACGAGATCGGCAAAATGATCACATTGATCGTAGATTTTTTCGAGGGTCTCTTCAAAATGTGCAAAGTCTTTTTGGCTGCGCAGCGAACGCACCTTTTTTAATTCTTCGCTGATGGCTTTGGTGGCCTGCCCCAGCTCTTGTTTGAGGTGGATCAGCTGTTCGGATTGGCCGTAGGCGCTGATCAGCTGTTTTTGCTGGCTGCGCAGGGGGGCCACCAGGTTTGCAAGGGTCTCTGGGTCAACATGGGGAGCCAGCAAATCCAAGACGGGTTGGACCCTTTCCCAAAAGCGTTCCAGTCCCAGCAGGCGATTTTTGAGGGTTGCCAGCTCAGCAGGGTCGAGGGCGGAGCTGCAGGGGGCTGCCGAAACGGTTTTAAAACGCTGCTGAATCAAAGCCTCACATTCGCTGTAGAGCAGGCCGAGATCTGGTTTTTGTCCGTCCAGGGGCAGGGAGAGGTCGATGCTTTTAAACTGGGGCAATTCTTTTTGTTCAGCCAAAGTTTTGAGCAATTGCGGGATTGCTTTTGTTTCGGTATTGAGTTCTTGGGCCCGTTTGAGAAAGGCCTCGGACTGCTCATAATCGTCCATCAGCATTAAAAAATAACCCAGGAATAAATGGGGACGGTAGTCTTCTTCGTCTTGTTGTAACATGCGAAAAAAGGCGTCACCACTTTCTTTGAGGGCAAGTTTGTCTTCAAAGTCACTTTCCAGGGCTCTTTGAAAAGCGCTTTGGCCTTGTTGATAGAGAATTTCCAGCAGATCTTCGCGTTCAGTGGCGAGCGCTTGGGCCTCTTGGGCCAGTTGATTGAAGTGTTGGCTTTGCATTATTTTGCTCCTGTTTTTTGAGTTCATCAAGCGACAGCAATCCAGTGTCTGTCGAGGGTTTCTTGCAATTCGCCGACCTGGATGATCAGATCGACATAGCGGTTTTCCAGATCTTGAATTTGGATTCCAGAACGCTCCAAGCGGTCCAATTGGTTGGCCACGTGATCACAGCGCCGGTACCAGTTTTCCAATTCCGACTGAGAGGTGACCACCCTTTCTGCCAAGGGACTGAAGCGCAAATGGGCGGTCAGGGCTTTGAC
>CAZRFI010000045.1:3734-20875 GCA_964598905.1 uncultured Candidatus Sericytochromatia bacterium
CAGGCTGGGCTGGGGAGAGACCATGGTCTGCATCATGACTTTGACCTCTTGGTTGAGAAAAAAGGCGACCTCGTCATAGAGATCGTCAAAGTCTTCGCTTACAGCGGGTTGGGGCAGGCCTTGAAAGGTTTGCCAATTGGCCAGACGCTTGCGCTCGGGAGAAGCCTGCTGTAGTTCTTTGAGGTTCGCTTGCAGCAGCAGAGCGCGTTCATTGCTGGGATCCAGTCGCAGGGCTTCGCCAATATGCTGCAGGGCCCGTGAGGGGTTTTCAATCAAGATCAGCAAATAGGCCAAGGCCGTGTGGTAACGTGGCTCATTGCGGTTTTTTTGAACGGCTGTTGCCAGGTGCCGGTAGGCTGCGAGTAAGGCTTTTTTATCGCGGTAGGCCTGTATTTCGGCCTCTTTGAGCTTGCCCAAGCCGGTCAAATAGTCCTGTTCGGCCTGTTGGCGGCGTTCGCTCAGATCTGTCACTGCGGCGATCTCTCCGAGACTGTTGGGGCTGGCTTTGGCCAGGGCTTGGGGGCGGGCATAATTGGCGAGGGTGTTTAGGTGTTTGAACATCATTACCAAGATTTCCAAGGACGAACAAAGGTGTTGTAGAGACCGAATTTAAGGGTGCCAGGGCGAGCGCCACTCTCACGAATGATGTTTTGTGTGATTTTCTCTCTGCGTCTTTGGGTGATTCTGGCATTTTCTTCCCAATTGGGATCTTTCAGTGATTTTTTGAAATTGTCATAGAGCTTGAGGTTCTTTTTCATTTGATCGCCGCGCTTCAGAGCTATATTTGCTTTCCTGTACTCATGGGCGCTGATGCTGACAATTGATTTGTTGTGGAGCTTGTGGGTATCCGCTGAAACGGTTTCAAAACGGCGGAAGGTATCGCGCATTAAGCTGTTAACTTCTTTCATCGCTTCGGTAACGCCAGCGACCATTTTTGCTCTGGACTCTATCAAGGCCTGCTTGTTTTCGGGGCTTGGGTTTGCTTCCAGGTTTTGTTGGGCTGTTTGCAATTGGCTGTAATTAGCGGTCAATTGGTCCCGAATTCCCCAGGGAATATTGACCTGTTCACTGGCACCCACCGCTCTCAGGTGATAATCGTGGAGATGGGAGAGTTGGGTGTCAAACTCAGGGGCATTGGGATCCGTTTTGCTGAGGGTCTGGACTTTGTCGAAGAAATGGGTGTTTTCGGTGGAGTGTTCAGTTTCGCAGAAAAAGCGGAAGAACTCAGCTTCTTTTTTGGCCGCAGAAGAGGCCAGCGGATTGTGGGTCGCCATCAGCAATTTGGCAGGGACAATATCTGGGCAGCCATCAGCTGTGCGTTTGAGGTCTACAACGCTGTTGTCAAAACATTTTTTCAGGGAATCCATGCTCTGCTCAAGGGTTGGGCCAGAGGGGGCACTGGTGCTGGGGGTGATGCTATCTGTGGCGCTGACAGCGGGAGCGTCTTGCATAATTGCATCGCGGCTGGCTTGCATCAGTTGTTGGTTCTGGCCGACGGTGCTGCTGGGGGTGCTCTCAATTTTGCTTTGGGCTTCGCTGCTGGGATCTGCTGCGGTCGTTGGGGCCTTGAATAGATGGGGCTGTGAGGCGGCTCTTTGGACCTCGGGTTGGCTCTGCGTTTTGCTGGGGGCACTGACCGTTGTTAGCGAGCGGGCACGGGCGGGGGCCGCCGTGGACGGCAAAGACGTCGGGGTGGATGTTCGGGGAACGCTCATATCACTCATGTTTAAAACCTCGCTGTGTTCTCTTCTGTTTTTAACTTTAAAGCCCGAAACTTGAGACTTCCTCCAGATAGGCTTGAGTCTGTTTGAAGGCTGGCTTAAAATTCACTTAAAACCATCAGCGTAAAAAGCAGGTCAGCTGTGAAAGAACCCTATTTTAAGTCTCTGCGTGTGCTTGAATTGGCGTCGGTACTGGCGGGGCCCGCTGTGGGGGTCTTTTTTGCCGAACTCGGTGCTGAGGTCATCAAGGTCGAAAACCTGCTCACGGGCGGCGATGTGACCCGCTCTTGGCGACTCAGACAGGAGGCGCCTGATTCGGATATATCGGCTTATTTCTCCTGTGTCAATTGGGGCAAGCGTTCGCTGGCCTTGGATTTGCGCCAGCCAGAAGCCCTGCAGATTGTCAGCCAATTGGCCGCTCGGGCAGATATTGTGATTGCCAATTACAAGCCTGGGGATGCGGAAAAACTCGGGGTGGACTATGCCTCCCTGTCGGCACTCAATCCAGGCCTGATCTATGCCCATTTAACCGGCTATGGGCCCGACAATCCGCGCTCGGGCTTTGATGCCTTGATTCAAGCTGAAACAGGCTTTGTGATGCTCAATGGCGAGGCCGATGGGCCCGGTTTAAAAATGCCGGTGGCCTTGATGGACTTACTTGCCGCCCACCAAATCAAAGAGGCCCTGCTGGTGGCCCTGCTGGAAAGGCAATTCAGTGGCTTGGGGGCCTATCTCCCCGTGGGGCTCTTTCAAAGTGGCTTGGTCTCACTGGCCAATCAGGCGGCGGCTTGGCTCGTGGGCAAACAAGACCCCCGGCGTATGGGTTCTGAGCACCCCAGCATTGTGCCCTATGGCACCGTCTATACCACAGCTGATCAGGGGCAGATCATGCTGGCCATTGGCAACGACAGGCAATTTCAACAGCTCTGTCAGTTTTTGAATTGCCCCGAATTCAGTGTGGATCCCCGTTTTGCCACCAATCCAGAACGGGTCAAGTTCAGACAGGTCTTGCAGCCGCTGTTGCAGGCCCAAATTGAGACGCATCAGCGCGATGCCCTGTTGACAGGCCTCTGGGCCCTTGGCGTGCCAGCAGGGGCCTTGCACAGCGTCTCTGAGGCTTTGGCGATGCCAGAGGCCCAGTCCCTGTTGCTGGATGCGCCAGAAGCAGAACACGCTTCTGCACGCATCAGGGGACTGCGCACCCTGGCCTTTGAGCCCCCAGGTGGAATGGTGCCCCTTTTACCACCTCCCCATTTGGGCGAACACAGTTTGGCTATTTTGACTGAATTGGGTTTCGCGGCACAGGCCCAAGAATGGCAAGCCAGGGGTTTGCTTTCTTGGCCGGATATGTTTGAATAAACACATGGCATTAGAAGTACATACGATTAGCTATCCCCAAGAGTACCCTTCCCCTGAGCCTGAATTTTGGCATATTGGCGCCGAGCAGCACAGCGTTTTTTTGCTGGTGACCGGGCTCTTGCTGACAGCCTTCGCGGGCAATGTCTGGGGGCTGATAGACATGCAAAATCAGGTCTCTTCGCTGCAATTGCTTTGGCAGGGTCTTTTTTGTCTGTTTTATCTGGGGTTGGCCTTTGCGCTCTGGTATTTGCAAAAACCGCTCTTTTTTTTATTGCTTGCAGGGCTGCTCAGTTTGAGTTTCTTGGCTGCAGGATTTCCGCTTTTGCAGCCAGCTCTGTTTGAGGTGACACCGCTGCGAGCCGTTTCGGGCCTCTTGCCTCTGTTGGGCGAACGGGCTCTGGCGCCTTGGCAATTGGCCTTGCACTATGGTGTTTTGCCACTCACTGCCCTCTGGCTCTTTTTCCACCGCTCTTTGGAATCGCTGTTTAAACCCGAAGCAGAAGCGCTGGAATAAGAACTCCTTCGCTCAATTGCCCAATAAAAGACGGGCTCCCTGTTTAAAACCTGTTTGCAAGGGTTTAAAATAGCGCGGATTGCCTGGGTGCAGGCTGGAAACCAAAAACTGTCCCTGTTCGGGCAGGGCATGTAAGACGTCATCATTGCCCAGGTAGAGCCCCACCTGTTGACCATAAAAATACAGATCGCCAGCTTTGAGTTGGTTGCTGTCCCGAATTGCCAGGGTCAGCGGCAATAATTGACTGCTTTTGCGGGGCAGAAGCACGCCAATTTGACGGTAGAGATGTTGGATGCAGGCGGAGTCATCCCAGCCTTTGATTGTGTTGCCTCCCGCCAGATAGGGCACCTTGAGCCAGCGTTTGGCTTCGGCGGCCAGGGCTTCGGCAATCAAGGGCTGGCCGGGAATAAACAGACGCAGATCTTCTTTGTTGACAAAGGCCGGGGTGGCTCCTGTGGCTCCGGGCACAAGTACCTGATAGCCCGAATCGAGTACTTTTTGCAGGGGCAGACGTGTGCCTGCCACGAGTTTGAGCAGGGGCTGCGTTTGGGCTTCATCTTGAAAGAGCTGGGTTTCGGCAGTGTGAACAAGGACCGAATCAAAGGCGATCCACTCATCAAATTTCGCTTCGGCCACAGGCAGAATTTCGGGATAAGGCACCCAGGCAATAAAGCGATCCGCAACCGATTGGACCAGGGCCCAATCTCCCTGGGTTTTGAGCACCTTTAAAAAACTGCCAAACAGAAATTGGGTCTTGAGTGGGGCTTCTGCTTTTGGCTCCGTGCGGCCATCCAACCAAGGTGTGCGAACCCAGGCATAAGGCATGCTGATCTGGCGAAAGGGAAAGATCTCCACCTGATCAACCACGGGCAAACTAAACTGCTGAAAACCCGCGAGAATCAACAATTTTTGTTCGACATCTCCGACTTTTCCGCGCAGCACCAATTTGTTTTTCTCTAAGTTCACATCCAGTTCAAAAAAGGCCACGTCAGCATCTCTGCTGCTGCGCTGACGCACCAGTTCCAAAGCCTCTTGAAGTTGGGCGCGGGTCGGCACGCCGCGATAATAACCACCGCCTTGCAGTAGCAGGGACAGCAATAGCAGCGCGCCGATCAGCCAGAAGGGCTTAATACGCTTTGGCAAAAAGGACCTCGTACATGGCCGGTTCTCCAGAATAAACACAGGTGCCGAGGTTTTCGGGTTGTTCAAAGGGAATGCAGCGAATCGTGGCTTTGGTCTCTTCCTTGATTTTGGCTTCAACTTCAGCGCTGCCATTCCAACCTGCACGTACCCAGCCTTGATCTGCATTGATAATTGCTTTCAGCTCATCGTAAGTGCTGGCATTGAAGATATGTGCGTCGCGGAAGGCTTTGGCTTTGTCGTAGATGCCCTGTTGAATACTATCCAGCAGAGCGGGTATTTGGCTGCTTAATTCAGCCATGGCAATACTGGCTTTTTCGCCAGTGTCGCGGCGGGCCACCATCACCTGTTTGCTTTCGACATCGCGGGGGCCAATTTCCATGCGCAGGGGAATTCCCAGCAATTCGTATTCTGCGAATTTCCAGCCCGGTTTTTGTTTTTGATCGTCGTCGAGTTTGACGCCCACACCCAGCGCTGCCAGCTCTTTGCGGATGCCATCAGCCACTTCACAGACACTGTTCCACTCTTCTTCGCTGCGGCCAATTGGCACAATCACAACTTGCACAGTCGCCAGACGCGGAGGCAGAATCAGGCCTTTGTCGTCGCTGTGGGCCATGATCAGAGCGCCGATCAGGCGGGTGCTCACACCCCAACTGGTGGAGTGGGGATGTTTGACTTGGCCATCGCGGTCTTGAAAGGTCACTTCGAACGCTTTGGAGAAGTTTTGGCCCAAATTGTGTGAGGTACCGGCCTGCAGGGCTTTGGTATCCTGCATCATGGCTTCAATACAATAGGTGGTCACCGCGCCTGCAAATTTTTCGGATTCACTTTTGCGGCCTTTGATCACAGGCACAGCCATATGTTCTTCGGCGAAGGTGGCGTAGACGTTGAGCATTTTCATGGTCTCTTCTTCGGCCTCTTCAGGGGTGGCGTGGGCGGTGTGCCCCTCTTGCCAGAGAAATTCAGTCGTGCGCAAAAACAGACGGGTGCGCATTTCCCAGCGCACCACGTTGGCCCATTGGTTGATCAGCAGGGGCAAATCGCGGTAAGACTGAATCCAGTTTTTGTACATACTCCAGATGATCGTCTCAGAGGTGGGGCGAATCACCAGCGGTTCGTCGAGTTTCTTGCCGCCCCCGTGGGTTACGACCGCAACTTCAGGTGCAAATCCTTCGACGTGTTCGGCCTCTTTTTGCATGAAGTGCTCGGGAATAAACATCGGGAAATAGGCGTTGACGTGGCCTGTCTCTTTGAACATTTTGTCGAGGGCAGCCTGCATTTTTTCCCAGATGGCGTAGCCATTGGGGCGAATCACCATACAGCCTTTAACGGGAGCGTAATCTGCCAGCTTGGCGTGGTTGATAATGTCCAGGTACCACTTGGAGTAATCCTGGGCACGGGGGGTAATTTTGGCCATGGTTTTCGTCCTTCATCTTACGAGAATTGAGCTTAAAGTTCTGCTTCATCATAACCCAAAACGGGTTTTAGGTTTTAGGTGATAGGTGTTCCGATTTAGGGGATGCTCACCAAATCGATTTCAAAGACCAGGGTGGAGTTGGGCGGAATGATACCCACCTGGCTTGAGCCATAACCCAAATGAGGTGGCACGGTCAATTTGCGTTTGCCACCGACTTTCATGCCGATCAGGCCCTGCTCCCAAGCGGGAATGACCTGATTGGCACCAATTGTAAAGCTGAAGGGCGTGTTGTTGGTGTAAGAATTGTCAAATTCCGTTGTGTCGGTGAGGGTGCCGATATAGTGAACGGTCACAGTGCTGCCTGATGCGGCAGTATCGCCTGTTCCCACCACCAAATCTTCGATCACAAGCGGATCCAGCAGTGGGGCAAAACTGCCCTGATAGGCGCCGAGATCGGGGGGAGAGGTGCGGGCCACGCCCAACACGTCTGTGGCGGGCATGCCTGCCGTAACACCGGCTCCCAAAGCCGGGCTGCCTGTCGCCAGACGCAGGCCATCATCGCCGGTTAAAGGCGCATCATCCACCCCGTCTATATCGAGGTAATTGACAAAGAGGGGGTCCGAAGTGCTATTGCCAGAGCCA
Source organism: uncultured Candidatus Sericytochromatia bacterium (assembly GCA_964598905.1). Classification (GTDB taxonomy): domain Bacteria; phylum Cyanobacteriota; class Sericytochromatia; order UBA7694; family UBA7694. Next base: position 10,528 of record CAZRFI010000045.1, read on the forward strand.
TTGATACCCGTCAGATCGCTGGCAATAGAATTGGTCATGGTGACCTGGCTACCCGAATGTGAAGCCACATGGCTGGCGCGGCCAGGATTCCAAATAATACTGCTGAAAAAGCTGGCGTTGGCAAAGATATACGAAAAGACATCGGCACCTTGGGGGGCCACATTTTTGTACATGCTGATATGTCTAAAAACCGGTGCTGCCTGGGTCGTGACATGCACCCCCCCGCCGGTGGCTGAAGCCGCATTATTGGCAAAGACGGTGTTGCTAATGATGGGAGAACTATTGCTGCGTATGGCCATCCCTGCGCCATCGCGGGCGGTATTGTTGACAAAGGCCACACGGTCCAATTGGGCCAGACCTGCAGAGGCTTTGTAAAGATAAATCCCGCCCCCAAAATAGGTGGCGGAATTGCCATTAAAGGTGGACTGTCTGACAGTGACCATTGAATTGTTATAGGCGAAAATGCCGCCGCCATTGTCGGCTTTGTTGATTAAAAAATAAAAACCGGTAATCGTCGGTGAAGAACCGTCCACGTTATACATGCCCGCACCCAGACTGGCGCGGTTGTTTTGAAAAATACCTGTGTTTAAAACAGGGGAAGAGCCATTGCGATTGCACATGCCGCCCCCAAAATAGGTGGCGGTATTGGAGACAAACTGAACCGTATTGAAGGTCGGAGAGGCGCTGTCATTGAAGATGCCGCCACCGTGTTTGGCTGAGTTGTAACCGAGAGAACCATTGCTGAAGCTGGGGGTTGAACCGGGTGTATTGTAAACGGCACCCCCGGCATGTTGGGCAAAACAGCTGTTAAAGGAAAAATTGCTCAATTGGGGTGAGCTGCCATTGCCGTTGTAAATCCCGCCACCGGCATAATTGGCGCGGTTTTCCAAGAAACGCACATTGTTCAAGATCGGGGAGGCGCTCATATTGTAGAGCCCGCCGCCGCGATCGTGGGGAACGGTGCCTGTTGCATTGCCGCCGGCAATGGTAATTCCGTCAATCGTGGCATTATTTGCGCCAATCACAACATGGTAACTGTTGTCGGTCACATCGCTGAAATCGGCATCGCTATAATTGTCGTTACCGACCAGATCAGCGCTCAGGATGGTTTCGTTTAACTCGACATTGCGCTGGCTGATATCTGTTTCTGAGCCATCAAAACCGCCATAGAGTGTCACTCCCTGTTGCAAAATAAACGATTTGCTGCGGTCGGTGGTCGTGGTGGGCTTGTAGGTACCTTTGGCGACCCAGACCTGTTCTCCTGCCTGAGCCATATACATGGCCATGTCGAGGCGGTTCATGGCCGAGCCCCAACTGCTGCCAGTTCCACCTGTGGCAGCGGCTTGATCGACGTGCAAAATGCGCGCAGGGCCGCTGTAAGCCTGAAAGGTAAAGGTTTCGGTTGAGCTGGCAACGCCACCAGGGGTGGTGACGTTGACCGTGCCCGAGGTAAATCCACTGGGCACCTGGGCCGTAATTTGGGTATCGCTGTCGATCGAAAAAGAAAAGGCCTCTTGATTGCCAAATTTGACGGAGCTGGCATTGGTAAAGTTGAGACCTGTAATCACAACTGAATCAAAGACGGCGCCGGTGGTCACACTCAAAGTACTGACACTGGGTGGGGGAACTGCGGGGGTGGCCGATGGTACCGGCGGTGGGGTCGGGGTGGCCGCGGCGATATCGCCACCGGTCCCGGTTAAGGTCGCGCCCGTAACCTGGGCAGCCACCTTGGGGCAAGGGCTCAGGGCCGCAGATTCCCCATTGGACTTGAGTTGTACGGTGACGTTAGCCCCGGTCAGATCCGTGACATTGATGGAGTAGTCGATATATCCCAGTTCGCCGCCTTGAGCGTCTTTAAACACAGTTTGTCCAACTGATGTGCCCACGGGCAAATCTGCCAAGGTATAATCCAGCCCCAAGGTGTCTTGGGCCAATTGTTGCAAGGTGTTTGAAAAGGTCAAAAGGGTTTCGGGGCCTGTGTCTTGAACCTGTACCCCGGCTGCGATCAAATTATTCGTGGCTTCGGTTGTGAGATCGCCGGGAACGGTCAGGGTGGTTTGCACGGCCGTGAGAGCCGCTTGACAGGGCCCCACATCGGTGACTTGTTTAATGCCAAAGCCCTTTAAAAGACTGGCGTCGGCCAAAAACTTGAGCCGAATGGTGCGGGCCGGAGCGGGTGATTGGTTGGGTGCTGAAATCGGTGCAGGGGAGGGAGGGAGCACCACCGGCGTTGGTGCGCCGCCGGGATTGCTCACTGTGGGGGCTTGAGAGGGGGAGCACGCCACCAGTGTCAAACTCAGAAGCGTGGTGCCCACCATCAGGCGTTGGGGCCAAAGATCTTTTTTCTGGGTAAATTCCTGCATGTTTAACTCCGGGCAGCGCAAGGTCTATTCAGCATTGTAACAGGATTAAGCAAAAAAAAGGGGGAAAAACGATCAGAGCCGCTCTTTCTGAGGTCTTCTAATTATACAATCCCTTGAAGCCCTGTTCTGCCTGAGTGATAATTAACTATCTAACCTTTAGCAAAGAAAACAGGTCCAAACGAGACACAATGACAGAGCATGTATCTGCCGAGGCAGAAACCCACACCCATTTTATTCACGAAATTATCAACGGCGATCTGGCCAGTGGCAAACACACCACTGTGATCACCCGCTTTCCACCAGAGCCCAACGGCTATTTGCATATTGGCCATGCCAAGTCGATTTGCCTGAATTTTGGCACTGCCGTTAAATACGGTGGGCGTTGTCATCTGCGTTTTGACGATACCAATCCGGCCAAAGAGGAAGTGGAATACGTCGAGTCGATCCAGGAAGACATTCGCTGGTTGGGCTTTGATTGGGGCGATCACCTGTATTTTGCCTCTGATTATTTTCAGCCGCTCTACGACTACGCGGTCTCTTTGATCAAACAGGGCAAAGCCTATGTCGACGACCTGACCCCCGAACAAATCCGCGAATACCGGGGCAACCTCAAACAGCCCGGCAAAAACAGTCCCTTTCGTGAGCGCCCAATTGCAGAAAATTTGGACCTGTTTGAGCGCATGAAAAACGGCGAATTTGACGAAGGCAGCCGGATTTTGCGCGCCAAAATCGACATGGCTTCGCCGAATATGAATCTGCGTGACCCGGCCATTTACCGCATCAAAAAAGCCCACCATCACCGCACGGGAGATGCCTGGAATATTTATCCCATGTATGACTATGCCCACGGGCTCTCCGATGCCATCGAAGGCATTACCCACTCGATCTGTACCTTGGAATTTGAAGACCACCGCCCTCTTTACGACTGGTTCTTGGACAATCTCGATGTGCCTTGCCACCCCCAGCAGATTGAATTTGCCCGCTTGAATCTGACCCAGACGATTATGAGCAAGCGCTATTTTCTGCGCCTGGTCAACGAAGGGCATGTCAGTGGCTGGGACGACCCGCGTATGCCCACCCTGCGCGGGATGCGCCGCCGGGGCTATCCCGCAGCGGCCCTGCGCACCCTCTGCGAAAAAGTCGGTGTGGCCAAGAGCAACAGCATTGTCGAATTGGCGTTTCTGGAGTCCTGTGTGCGCGATCAGCTCAACCAGACGGCGCTGCGCCGCATGGCCGTGCTCGATCCGATCAAAGTGGTGATTACCAATTATCCCGAAGGGCAATTCGAGACCTTTCAGGCTGACAACAATCCCGAAGACCCCGATGCGGGCACCCGCCCGATCTTGTTTGGGCGTGAGCTGTATATTGAGCGTTCGGACTTTATGGAAACCCCTCCCAAGAAGTTTTTCCGCTTGGCCCCCGGTCAAGAGGTGCGCCTCAAACACACCTATTACATCACCTGCCAAGAAGTGGTCAAAGACGAAAACGGTGAAATTGTCGAATTGCGCTGCAGCTATGACCCGCTCAGCCGGGGCGGTGGGACCGAGGATGGCCGCAAGGTCAAAGGCACCCTGCACTGGGTCTCCGCAGCCCATGCCCAGACCGCCGAGGTGCGTCTTTATGAGCCGCTCTTCCCTGAAAACCCCGATTCCGAAAAAGACTTTGCCGAGCAGCTCAACCCGAATTCACTGAAAACCATTCAGGCCTGGGTCGAGCCCGCTTTGGCTGAAGGTCAGCCGGGAGATCTGTTTCAGTTCTTGCGCAATGGCTATTTTTGCATGGATGCCGACTCAGAGCCCGGCAAGCCGGTTTTTAACCGCACGATTGGGCTGGTGGACAGCTGGGCCAAAATGCAGAAGAATCAGGCTTCTCCGGCTTAAACGTAAAAATCAGGGGTTCGGAAAGACACTGACATCTGTAAATTTGAGCAATTGTTCGCCTAAATTTGAGCGATCAAAGGTTCCTGCAACCGATTTGCCGTCTGCTGCAAAAACCGTTTGATTGGCAATGCGGCCAAAACGTTGCTTATGGACCTCTTTTTGGGTTGCCGTTTCGTAGACAAAGAGATAAATATAACCTGTAACAGCCACATATTTACCATCGGGGCTGATATCCAGGTGGTAAGGGTAATAACCGCCACTTTCCAGGCTGCCTTTGGTTTTAAAATCTGAAGTATCCACAACCTGAACATAGGTATTGGCTATATTCGACATCAAATATAAACGGGTTCCATCGGGACTGATCGCCATATCTTTTAATGTGTAACCCAGTTTATTTACTTCACTCGTCAAGGCGACGGTTGGTGTTCCCCCCAAAGCTACTTTATACAAGACAACAGAGTAAGTTGTGTTGCCAACATATAAGAAATTATCTGCGCTCAACTGCAGATAAGCTTTGCCTTTTGTTGTGGTTGGCAAAGAGGCTGTCTTTATTTTGCTTGTGAGATCGTAGATCTCTTGGGCTTCATTTGCACCTTCATAAGAAACATACAATTGAGTGCTATCCACTTCAAGATCAAAAACGGGGGATGCCACAGAAATGGTTTCGATCTTTTCCATGCTATTGAGATCAATCACATCCACGTTGTTGCTGGTTTTGCTGCCTACGTAGAGGCGGGTGCCATTTGGATTGATTTCTGTGGCTTGGGGATCGGGAGACACGTTGATTTTTTTGGTGATTTTGCCTGTGGAGGTATCCAGTATATTGATTTGATTCTTGGTTTGGTCGGGCACAAATAGATACTTTCCGTAGCTGGAGATTTCTCCCATTTTAGTGATCAGAGATTCATACTGAGCACTTGAATAGGAGCCACTGGCAGGGGTCGCCTCTGTCAGGGGGACTTCTGGGATTCCGATGCGAATAAAGAAAACACGCCAGAGATCAGGATCTTTGCTGGAGGCCGCTTTGAGGGTGATTTGACCGTCTTTGAGGGGAGAGAGTTTGCCTTCTTTGATTTCAGCAATACTGCTGTCACTGACTGTCCAGACTGCTTGTTCTAAGACCTTTCCGTCAGCGGATAAAACCTCCCCACTCAACGCCAGCGGCTCGCTCTTTAATTCCAATGCTTGAGAGAGTTTGGTCTGTAATTCAGCTGCCACACGGATTTCTTTTTGCCCACTTTCTGTGGGATTGGCAGAAGCGGCTGTTGAGGGAGACGCAGATGGGCTGCTACCTGGGCTGGCTGAGGCTTGGGGAGATGCTGACGTCTGAGGACGTGGAGTCAAAATTGGGGTCGGTTCAGGGGTCTTGTTGGGTTTCGGAATAAAAAAGTCAGAATCAGTCACTTTCGCTCCGGTACAACCGTTGGCCAAAACCAAGCTCAAGCACAGCAAGCCCGCATATAATTTGGAATTTCTCATTTTTGAATAAACACCCCGTCATTTTCATTGGCTGATTTATTTGATAGCAATACCATACAATACTTTTATTGGATTGTAAATCAAGTGTATATTATACATTTGTAAAAATCAAGCCCCAGAACTGCGGCCAAACTTTTTGACTGCCGGGGCTGCAGATATAGTCTGTTGGGCGGCTTTTATGCTGGCTCAGCGCCAGTTCCAACGCCCGCCGATTTTCATAAAAGCGGGCACCAGCACCATGCGGATCAGGGTGGCATCAATCAAAATGGCGGTCGCCAGACCAAAGCCCAGCTGTTTGATAATGCTGATCTCGACCTGGGTAAAGGCCCCAAAAACCAGCCCCATGATCAAAGCGGCATAGGTGATCACGTCACCCGTGGCGCGAATGCCCGTGGCTGTGGCCTCTTCGTTGCTCTCTCCACTTTCGTAGGCCTCGCGGATGCGTGTCATCAGAAAGACCTCGTAGTCAATTGAAAGGCCAAAGATCAGACAAAAGAGCAAAAGTGGCACATAGGCCATGATCGCCTGGGGCTGAATTGCGGGAATTAAATGCTCTTGAAAGACCAGGGTGATCACGCCATAACTCACCGCCACCGAACAGAGGTTGAGCAAAATCGCTTTGAGCGCGATAAACCAAGATCGCAGCGAAATTAGCAAGACAATCCAGGTCAAAACCACCACCCCAAGTAAAATCTGCGGGCTGTGGCTGAAGGTCGCTTCGTTATAGTCCAGGGTGAGCGCGGCAGGCCCGCCAATATGCAGGGTTAGCCCCTGTTTTTTGAGCTGAGGGGCCAGGGTTTTGCGCAAATTGGCGCAGAGTTCAACCATTTCGTCAAAGTCAAACAGGCGTTTGGGCACGACCTGCATCAGGGTCAATTGCTGATCGCGGCTGAGCAGCATTTGAAAGAGATCTGGGGCGATCAGGCGCATCAGGGGGAATTGCCCAGCCAGATCGGGGTGTTCTTGCAAGGGCGAAGCCAAACTGGTGACCCGTTCAATCAACGGGTTGGCCTGGAGTTGGGCGTGAACCCGCCGCAATTCGTGGAGATCTTCGGGGTTGAGAATGCTGGGCTGATCGCTTTCAAAGACCAAAAACAGCGGGATCATCATGCCCGAGACCTCCATTTGCGTCAGGCGATCAAAGCCCTGTTTGGACTCCAGCCGTGCGGGCAAATTGGGCATGTCAAATTGGCGAATTTGCAATTTGAGTGCTGGGCTGCTCAGGGCCAGCACAATCGCCAATGCGCCTGTGCCATAGACCCAAGGGTGGCGCATGACATGGTAAGCGAGGGGCTTCCAGAGCCGTGAGGGCCGTAGGTTTTGCAGGCGCGTGGCCAGGGTTTTGGGGAAATCCAGCCAGGGCCCGAGTACCAGCAGCAGGGCGGGCAAGAGGGTGAGCGAAGCGGCCACACTCACCATCACCACCAAGATCCCGCCCAGACCAATCGAAAAGAGGGCGGTAATCCCGCTGAAAAACAACCCCGCCAGGCCAATCAAAAAGGTGCCCCCGGCAAAGATCACGGATTTGCCCGCTGTCAGAATGGTTTGGTGCAGGGCCACTTTGAGCTCTTGGCCCTTTTCGCGCTCTTGGCGCAGCCGCCAAACCAGCAGCAGGGCGTAGTCGATGCCCACAGCCAGGCCAATCATCGAAGAAATACTCTGGGCATAGGTCGAAACCATGGTAAAGCGGGCAATCACAGACACAATGGCAAGGCTGATCAACATCGAGATAATGGCCATCAGCAGTGGCAGCAGCGCTCCCGTGAATGAGCCAAAGGCCAGCAAGAGAATCAAGAGGGTCAGGCCAAAGACCTGTTTTTCAGCGGCTTCGGTGCTGGCTGTGGTGATCAGGTTAATATCATAGATCACGGCGTTCATGCCCGTGAGAAAAATTTCAAAGCCCGCCTGTTTTAATTCGGTCACCAGCGGGCTTAAAGCTGCGCGCATCTCACCTGTGCGCAATTCGAGCTTTTGGCTGGCTTCGGGCGCTTGGCCCACCAGCAAAAAGGTGCGGTGGCCCGCCTGGTTGCGCAAGAGCGGATCGCGGCTGCGGTACCAAGTCTCAATCCCCTGGGTGTCTTCAAAGGTGTTGACCACGGCCTGCAGGCGCTGCACGGCCCTTTCAAAACGCGGGTTTTCAAGTTTGAAGTTTTTGTTTTCGACCACGATCAAATAGCTGTTAATAAACGGAAAGTCAAAGCGCTGCTCAATGAGGTCTTTGGTGTGCAGGGCCTGAGATTGGGTGACGCCGCCATTGCCGCCCACCAGAAATTGTTTGACCTGCAAAAAACCAGGCAGGGCAATCAGCAAGACCAAGATCCAACCCCAGAGCCAGCGTCGGGGATGATTCAAGACATTGTTGGCCAGGCTGTTTAAGCCCTGGCGCAGCAGAGAGGCTTTTTTGGGGGGGTCTGTTTTGGGTTTTGTTTCGGGTTTTGTTGTGGTCATGCCTGCGACCAAAAAGGTTCAATCGCGTTTAAAATGCCATTTTCGACCCTGAGTAAATAGTGCAGGCCGGCCAAGGGCACATTTTGGCCCGGTTTGAGAATCCAGCCCGCGTCGCTCCAGACGGGAATGCTCATGGGTATCGGCGGGCCGTCTCCACTCAAGACAATTTGCACTGCGCCTTCGATGGGCAATTCCCAGAGCGGGTGGTACCACTTGGTGATGCCGTGCTTTTGGGTCAGACGCTTCCAGTTGACTGCCCGCTCCTCTTCTTTGGCCTCAGAGAAAGCGTGGTGCTGATGATAAGCCTCTGTACCCGCTTTAATAAACAGCATTTTCATGCCGTATTGGGCAATGCGGTAGCCCAACTCGGTGTCTTCGTGGCCCCAGCCAATAAAACCCTCATCAAAATTGCCGACTTTTTCCAGGTCTTCGCGCCAGATCGAGAGGGCATTGCTGTCAAGGTAATAGGTCTCTTCGACGGGTTCATAGCGCTCAAACAAGCTGTAGCGGTCGCGGTTGTCGGGTTTGAGGTTGTGGATATGTTTGGGAATAAAGTCCTGAGGGGGCAGGCCCAAATCGTCGTCGAGGGGTTCCAACATGCGCATCACATAGCTGTTGATCGCCACATTTTTGTGCTGCTGCTGGGCCTGCCAATGGGCGGCTAAAAAGCTGTCGGGCACGACCAAGTCGCTGTCCAAAAACACCAGCAGCTTGCCACGGGCCCGGCGCATACCCAGATTGCGGGCCTCGGCAGCGCGAAAGCCCAAATCTGCTTGCCAGCGGTAACTCAGATTCAACCGGTCTTTGTAGCTCTCGGCCACTTCGCGGGTATTGTCGGATGAGCCATCGTCGCAAATAATCACCTCAAAGGCCTTGAAGCTTTGCCAAGTCAAGGATTCCAGACAGTTCTTGAGGTTGCGGGCGCGGTTATACGTCGGAATAATCACCGAGATATCGGGGGCCACAAAAGGTGTTTTCAGCGGCGATTCGGCCATGCGGGTGCTGCTGAACACCGTCAAGAATTGGTGCCATTCCAAGGCCCGCTGCTGCCAGGTGTATTCAGTCAAAATGCGTTCACGGGCCGCTTGGCCCAAGGCTTGGCGTTTGCCACTGTCTTTGAGCAAGTCCACTACCGCGCCGACAAAGGCTTCGCGATAAGCCGCACTAAAGGGCTCTCCATCAATCAAGATGCCTGTTTGGCCCTGGAGCACCGTTTCAGGCAATGCGCCCCGTGCACTGGTGATCACAGGCATTCCCGCAGCTTGGGCTTCGATTGCAGCAATACACGAGGTTTCGGCCCAAAAACCCGTTAAATCCATCGGCTCGGCGGCATGATTGGGGTAAGTCATCAGGCTGCCTTGGAGCAGGGCCTGGGCCAATTGGGGATGGGGCAGCGGCTCGTGCAAAAAGACACCGGGCAGGGAACGCGCTTTTTTGTAGAGCGGCCCCGCTTGGGCGGCGTTAAATTCAGCACTTTTGCCCCAGACCGTAAAGCTGGAATAGAGGTGCAATTCCACCTCGGGCACCTGGGCCTGGATTTGGGGAAAGAGTTCGAGCAGCAGACCCAGTCCGCGATCAGGCACGCTGGTATAGAGCAGGCGCGGCGGGGTGGCGGGCTCCGGATCAGACTCGAAATAACTGGCGTTGACGGCATTGCCGGTGATAAAAAAGTGTTCCAGCGGGATATTGAAGACACTTGCCAGTTTTTCTGCGTGCCAGTGGCTGACCGCCACCAGTTTATCTGCTTTGGTGGCCAGGATTTCAGCGGTTTTGGCGCGTAAATCCGGCATTTCATCCCAGAGAAAACAATAGTCGTTGTGCGACCACCAGAGTGAATATTTGCTGGGGATCCCCAGTTTAAGCGCGCTTTCATCGGCACAGGAAATAAAAAAATCAAGCGGGTTCTGGCGGGCAAAACGCGCCAACTCGGGTAGGTTGTGGTAGGTAACACCCGCAAAGACCCCGGCCTGTTCTTTGCAATTGCAAAAGACATGTACCTCATGGCCGAGGGCCTGCAATTCGCGGGCCAAATAGACCAAAGCGCTTTGGGTGCCGCCGAGTGGTTCACGCACAACGGTCTCGCCATTAAAGGCCCGAGAGATGCGGGAGAGAAAAGCAATGCGCATGAAAGCCCCTGCCAGAAAAAGAGTTTTGTGTATTATAGCAGCAGGGACGGAG
>CAZRFI010000046.1:0-20762 GCA_964598905.1 uncultured Candidatus Sericytochromatia bacterium
AAACCCAAGCAAATGTTCAATTTCATCCTTTGCCAACTTCTCGGATAGCGTACAAACCAGAAGTCAGCTTGGGTGCCTTTTCGTATCAATTGCACCAAGGCAAAATAGAGTTGTGGAGTCGCTCAAAAGGCAAATATATCCGAACCTTAGAACCCCCTGCGCATTTTAAACAGACCCTGATAGAACTCAAAGTGGCGGGAAATCATCTACTGAGTTTCTCTGATGATGGGCATGTTTTGATCTGGGACGGATTAAACGGGACGTATCTCAAATCGTTGAATATTTTGAGTGAAGATCAAATGGCTACATTAAAGAAACGGGATGATTATTTTTATGCAGGCATCCCGCAACCGCTATGGAGCAATGATAATAACACATTGGCTATTTTGGTTCCCCAACGCAAATTGCAGCTTAGAGACAGTCATACTGGTCAAGTCATTTCCCAAACGACCAGTGATTTATACGCCATAAATCAGACCAGTCTGAGCGAAGACGGCTATTATGAGTGGCTCGAAAATGGCTGGGCCCGTGTTTATTCTTTGCCTAATTTAGAACTGTTGCAGTATTTTCAGCCCATCCCTCATGGGGATAATACCTCCGGGGCATTAAAGGGTCCTTATCTGGCTTTGAATCAAACTATTTCAGCCCAACCCGCTATCGAAGTTTACGATTTGCGCAGCCAAACCAAAATCTTTGAATGGCTAACACCCCCAGATAAACAATTCAGCTTCTATTTGGATTGGGTTTCTGACAAGGTTCTCCATATTTTTGATAACCAGGAAGAAATTCACGATTTTTGGCAGATCGAATCTGGAAAAAAAGGGGGAACACGCTCGAATTATTCAAGTTGTGTCCAACAAAGTGTGACCCAAGACGGGAAAGTGGTCTGTTTTAAAGAGCAGCAGGCCCTGATCTACGATTTGGATGCCCCAGAAAACGACCAAGTTTGGACTTTTCCTGGGGTGGATTATGCAGATGAATTCAGAAGTGTTTTTCCTGCAGCCTATTTCATTTGGTTGAATAGACATGCTTTTTCTGTTAAATATTTTTCCAAATGGGATGCTACTCCGCTCGAATTTCAAATCCCAAACGGTGTGAGTGCCTGGGCCGTCAATCGGGACACTTTTTTTATGCTGGACAATGACAATAAAATCCAACGCTGGGACTTAAAGCACAACCAGAAATTGCCAAATTGGGAAATATCCTTAAAACAAGATATTGAGATTAAATCGAGTCAAGACTGGTTGCTCAGTACGGGTATCGAACCAGAAGTTCATTTGCGCGACCTCAAAACCGGACGAAAAACAATCCTTTCACTCCCACCGGGTGAAGTCAGTGCTTTGGCTTTGAGTCAGGATTATCTGGCCGTTGGCTTGTCGTCTCAATCGGGCTCCAAAATTGCGCTTTGGAGCCGTGTGCATAAACGCTGGATGCCCACACTCAAAGCCCATCAGGGAAAAATAAAACAGCTCAGTTTTCTCGATCAGCGCCATCTGCTTACTTTGGGCTCTGAGCAAAAATTATCAATTTGGCAGGTTTTAAAATCGCAACCCTTAGATGAAATCCAATTATTCCCTGATACAAACGTAGATTTCAGTCTACAAGGCATCCAAGTCACAAATAAGACCACGCAAAAATCCCTGTTTGTGGATGTGAAAAAGACGAAGGAAAAAAATTGGCACTTTCAAGTCGACCCCAGCGATTTACTTGCTTTGCAAAGCAGATCTACTCCCGTCAAATTGGCTGAATCCCCACTGCTCACCACCACCAAGCAGCCACATACCCTGGATGAAGACCAAGGTTTTTGGCTCGATCTGGAAAACCAAAAACTGATCGTCTCAGAACCCCATCAGGTTACTGTGCGGGATTTAAAACACCCTGAAACAAGTTTAAAATTTAATCCCTGCCTGAAAAGCAAACAGCAACCCTGTGTGATTATTGGCGCACAATCTGAACAGGACTATTTTTGGATTTTAACAGATTCCGTTTTATCCAGAAAAATCTTACCCCAGAGGGGTGCCGTGCCTGATGCGGGATATTATTCGGATATTCAACCGACCCTCCATATTTACCAATTCAAAGACAGTAAATTTATTCAATCTCTGCAAATCCCCCCATTTGCCAGTATGTATCACAATTTAAATGTCTTGAGAAAAGGGGATGCCCCCAATCAAATCTATTTTTATGATTACACTGAGGGGAAATTTTTGAGCATTGAGCTGGCGAAAGGCAAAGTCAAAAAGGGTTTGCCCAATTATTTAGAGGAAATGCTCTCTGATTCGTCGCCTTCCCGCTGTCACGAGAGAGACCCACGCCTAATTGATTTTGCCTATTGCAAGGTGGGTAACACACGGATGAATAACAATCCCTATTTTTTTCAGCAATTTCCAGGAGGTTACCTGTTGATGCTTCCAAATGGCTATTTTATGGCAGAAGGGCCTTTTCAAGAATATAGTTATCTCACCCAGAACAATGAGATTCTCGATTGGCATTCCTTCTCAGCAAAATATCACAGCCCCCAAAAGATACTCGCCTATTTCGAGGGCAAAATTGATCCGTTTGAATTCACGCTGGGAGGGGAAAAGCGATGAAAATAGCGATGAAAATAGCACTGAAACAACGAAGCACAATTCTCCCCCTCGGTCTGGTATTTGCAATGTTTTTCCACTTACCCAACTTAGCCCAAAACAACCAGACTTCTTCTGATGCCCCGACACATGCGACCGAAAGTCCTATACTTTGGAAAACCCGCGTGGGTCTGATGGGGTACCTCAACCAGATTAAAGTCTCGGATCAAACGGTCTTTCTCAGCTCCTCGGGCCGTGTTTGGAACAGCACCGAATCAGATATACGTGAACCCTTTGTGGCCCGCAACGGCATTTATGCACTGGATCTGGTAAGTGGAAAGATCAAATGGAGCCACGACACCCCAGAAGACGCCAATGGGATTGATTTGAATGGCGATCTGCTGGCCTATAGCAGCGAAAATGAAATAGGTTTGCTCAATCGACAGACTGGCAAAGCCTTATGGCTGATTCCCCTCGTACATGAGGCCTATCAAGTCAAACTGCTGGGATCCACCCTCTTGCTTGGCGACAAAGCCGGGTATCTTTGGGCGCTTGACATCCAAACAGGTAAGGTAATCTGGCAGAAACGTTTTTATGGTGAGCTCCGCGCCCCACTGACAAGGGATGCAAACCGTGTGTTTGTGGCCTCAACCCGTGGTGAAATAATGGCCTTGAATTCTGCAGGACAGATCTTGTGGCAAAACCGACTAACACACCCCTATCCCCTTGATTCGCAGCGAAGTGATCAATTCAATCTCTCGATCTATGCTGCCCCTGTTCTGGTGGGAGAAAGACTGATCATAGCCTATGCCCGCAATGGAACCTATTCCCATCCAGCGCTGCTGGCTTTAAATGCTCAAACAGGTGCAGAATTGTGGCGGGCTCAAGATCTAAAGAGGCTCAAAACAGGCTATGGAAATTTGCGGGCAGCGCCAGCTATTTACCAAGACCAACTGGCAATTTGGGCAGAACCCAATTCCAATCATGTGGTGGGCTTAGATCTCGAAAAAGGAGAAGTCAAATGGGTGAGTTCTGCGGGCATTCCCATGTATCCGAATTGGGCAGGTGCAGTGATCAATGGATTGCTCGCGGTTGTCCCTCGCTTTGATGGCAGTCTCTATTTTATGAATCCAGAAACAGGCCAATTATTGGGAGAGAGCTATTGGGGCAGTGTAGAAGAAGCCGGCAAACCCATGCCTATAGAGAAGAAACCCACTTTGCCCATCGTTTTTGATTTCCCCCCCTTTGGCGATGCTATTTATAGTACCCCTGCTGTGGCTGGAGAAAATGCCGTCTTGGTGGCATGTAATGGCTGGCTTTATCACCTGAACATACCTACCCAGGATTAAAACGGGTTCAATTCCCGCCAATGCGCCACCCGTGGCAATAATTCAGCCAGGGAATCACCGCCGAATTTTTCCAAGACAAATTCGGCCAGAACCAAAGCCAGAAGCGACTCACCGATCACAGCTGCAGCGGGCACAGCACAGGTGTCTGAGCGCTCAATATGGGCTTCTACAGCCTCACCACTTTGACTGTGAACAGATTTCAGGGGTTGCATCAGGGTGGCGATCGGCTTCATGGCTGCCCGCAAGACCAGCGGCTGGCCGGTACTCATGCCCGCCACAATGCCACCCCCACGGTTGCTGAGGTATTGGACACGTCGCGGACTGAGGATCGGGTCGGGACCAGGAACGAGTTCATCGTGGGCCAAAGAGCCGGGCACACGGGCACTTTCAAAACCCAGGCCCAATTCAATCCCTTTAAAGGCATTCATGCTCAAAAAGGCCTCACCAATGGCCGCTTCGAGCTTGCGATCCCATTGGCTGTAAGTGCCCAGACCAATCGGCAGGCCATCGGCGTAAATTTCGACAATGCCGCCGAGGGTATCGCCTTCCGCTTTGGCGGCATCAATGGCCGCCACCATTTCAGCTTCTGCCGCGCTGCCCAGGCAGCGCACAGGGGAAGCGTCGGCACGCAGATTCAGGTCTGAAACAGGCAAGTCCATCGGCGTGGGGTCAGAGATCGCACCAATCGAGACGACCCGGCTGGCAATGACGATCCCCACTTCTTCTAATAGACGGCGGGCCACCGTACCCAAAGCCACGCGCATGGCTGTTTCGCGGGCACTGGCTCGTTCGAGTACATTGCGCAGGTCTTCGTGGCCGTATTTAATCCCGCCTACCAGATCGGCATGGCCGGGTCGGGGCACAGTCACCACACGTTTGACTGGGCCTTCAATCGGGCCTGCAGCCATGGTCTCTTCCCAATTTTTCCAATCGCGGTTGGGCATCAGCAGGCCAATCGGGCTGCCAAGTGAGTAGCCGTGGCGCACCCCGGCTGTGATTTGCACTTCGTCGGTTTCGATTTGCATGCGGCGGCCCCGGCCATGGCCTTTTTGGCGGCGGCGCAAATGGGCATTGAGATAGTCCAAGCTGATCGGCAGTCCAGCTGGAAGTCCGTCTAGAATGCCCATTAATGCTGGGCCGTGTGATTCTCCGGAGGTCAAAAAACGCATGGGGTCATTGCTCCACTGTGTATAGAACTAAGTACGTCAAAAAATTCAGGGTAAGAGATGGCCACGCATTCGGGGTTTAAAATGTGGGTTTCACCTGTGGCCACCAATCCTGCAATCGCAAAGGCCATGGCAATGCGGTGATCGTGAAAGGGCTCGATTTCTGCTCCATATAAAGCTTGCGGCCCCTCGATCGCAAAGCCGTCTTCAAAAAGTGTGATCTGTGCTCCCATGGCGTGCAGATTCAGGGCAATGGCCTCTAAACGGTCTGACTCTTTGACTCGCAATTCACCCGCTCCACGCACCTCAGTGATGCCCGTGGCCTGGGTCGCCAAAATAGCGATCAAAGGCACTTCATCAACCAAATCTGGAATTTCATGGGCATAGACCCGCGTGCCCTGGAGTGGAACCTGTTGCAAACGGACAATGCCCAGCGGCTCAGGATTTCCCAAGGTCATCTCTTCGACCACGACCGCCCCCATCCGTTTGAGTACGTTAATAAAGCCCAAGCGGGTGGGATTGAGTGAGACCCGCCCGATCTCAACCCGACCACCGGGGATCATGGCCGCAGCAGCCAGCCAAAAGGCGGCTGTAGAGGGATCTCCAGGCACTTGAACCTGGGCCGCCTGCATAGATTGACCGGGTTCGATCTGCAAGCTGCCGTCAGATTTGTGAAGCTGGACGCCAAAATGGGGCAAGAGGCGCTCAGTATGATCGCGGCTGCCAATTTCTCCCCGCAATGTCACTGGCGCTTGGGCAAAGAGCCCTGCCAAAAGCAGGGCGCTTTTGAGTTGGGCACTGGCCACAGGCAGGGAATAATCCAAGCCTTTTAATGTCGCTGGGTGAATCTGAACCGGGGGATAATTGCCCTCTCGCAGTTCAATTTCGGCACCCATTTGACGCAGGGGTTCAGCGACACGTTTCATTGGGCGGCGCGAAAGGGAGGCATCGCCAATCAAACAAGATTCAAATTTTTGCCCTGCCAAGATGCCCATCAACAGGCGCAGGGTGGTACCTGAATTGCCACAGTCGAGCGGGGCTGAAGGGGGCTGAAAACCGCCCAAACCCACGCCATGAACCAAAACGGTTTCGCCAATTTGCTCAATCTTGACCCCCAAAGCGGCCAGGCAGGCCCAAGTCGAAAGCACATCAGCGCTGGCCAGCAGCCCCGTGATCTCGGTCAAACCTTGACTCAGAGCCCCAAAGATCAAAGCCCTGTGAGACAGAGATTTATCTCCAGGGATGGCCAATTGGGCATCAAAGCTACGCAAGGGTAAAATGCGGGCCTGGGACATGGCTTTTAGGCCTTTTGGCGGGCAAAATCCCGCATAAAGCCAGCCAAGACCTCCACTCCCGTGAGCGGAAAGGCATTGTAAATCGAGGCGCGAATGCCGCCGACCGAGCGATGACCCTTGAGACCATCCATGCCGGCAACGGTGGCCTGTTTAACAAATTCAGCTTCCAATTCTTCGCTGGGCAGACGAAAGGTCAGGTTCATGCGCGAGCGGCTGTCCTTGTCGGCATGGCCCTGGTAAAAGCCTTCAGATTGGTCCAAGGTCTGGTAGATCAAATCTGCTTTGCGTTGATTGAGATTCGCCATGGCCGCCAAGCCGCCATTGTCCAACATCCAGCGGGCCACCAGACCCACCACGCGGATCG
The DNA here is from genome assembly GCA_964598905.1 of uncultured Candidatus Sericytochromatia bacterium. Taxonomy (GTDB): domain Bacteria; phylum Cyanobacteriota; class Sericytochromatia; order UBA7694; family UBA7694. The sequence goes on from CAZRFI010000046.1 coordinate 6,742, forward strand.
CAAAAACCGGTGGGGTATTGTAAAGGGAGTTGTTTTCGACATAGGTCGAATAGTCCAACATGGTGTGCAAACCGCGTTTGCCACGGGTGAGCAGCTCTTCTTTGACGATGGCCAAAGTGACCCCAGCAGGCCCCATGTTTTTTTGGGCGCCGGCGTAGATCAGCGAATATTTTGAGACATCGAGCGGGCGACTGAGGATATCCGATGAAGCGTCACAGATCAACGGGGTTTCGCCGAGGTCCCAATCTTCAAAAAGTTCGATGCCTTCTATGGTCTCGTTGGAAGTGATATGCAAATAAGCGGGGTTTTCTGGCAGCACAATTTCTGACAGCTTGGGCATGCGTTTATACCCTTCACTTTTGCCACTCCAGGCCACAGTGATTACGCCCTCGCGTTTGGCTTCACACATCGCCTTGCGGCCCCAAGAACCACTGTCGATATACACAGCCTGGGTATCTGGCAGCAAAAAATTCAGGGGCACCATCGAAAATTGCAACGACGCGCCCCCCTGCAAAAAGATCAATTGGTACCCCGTGGGCACATTTAAGAGCTGTTTGAGATCGCTGAGGGTCTGTTCGAGAATGGTTTCAAAGACCGAAGAGCGGTGGCTGATTTCGAGAATCGACATGCCCACACCGGGCAAAGAGAGCATTTCTGCTTGGAGTTGGGTTAAAACAGGTTCGGGCAAAACAGCCGGACCTGCAGAAAAATTCAAAATGCGTGCTTCAGAAGACACAGGGTCATATTCCTTTCAAACTCAGGGGTTGGGCGGACAGGCAACCCAGTCAAACCTAAGGATCCAGCATAACACACTGCGTCAGCTATTGGGCTTTGTACAGCCCAGCTTCGGTACCAATCCAAAGCGCCTGGGGCTGGGTGACAATCGCGTTGATCTGCAAAAGTGCGGAGCTCAAACCGGTATTGTAGGCACTCCAGCTCAGACCGCCATCGAGGGAGCGAAAGATGCCATCGGTGGTGGCTGCATACATTTTATCCGGAGTGACTGGATCGATTGAAAGGGCATGGACCACCATCTGGGTCAAACCTGTGGAGGTTGCCGTTAGGGTCGCAGGGCCATAGGCATTGGTACCATTGTGCCCCAACTGACGCCAACCATTGGCATCACCTTCGTTGCGGCGCCAGACGCCGGGCAAATAGCCACCGGGCACGCCACCGGGAATTGGGGGAATACTGGAACAGACAAAGGGGGTAAAACAGCCCCCCGTACCGGCCCCAAACAGGCGCTCAGATAAAACCGGATGGGTGGTCAGGGCCCGGACATCGACCACAGCCAAAAAGACCAAGCCCCCAAAGGTCGGTAGGCCGTTGTTGATCGGCTGCCAATTGATCGTGGCACTGTTGCCACCCGTGGCTTTGTAAACCCCACCACCAAAGGTGCCGGCATAGACAAAGGCATCCGCCGGGGCGGTTGGGTTGTAAATTGCCAGCGAAGAAACACTGCTCAAACTGCTGCTGGGCAGACCTGTGCTGGCCAAAGACCAGGTGTCCCCACCATCGCTGCTGAAGTAGACCTGGGCATCGTTGGCACGGGCCACCCCGGCATAGACATGGGTGGGATGGGCGGGATCCACGACCAGTGATTTAATATTCAAGTGATTGGCATTGAGGCCTGTGTTGATCTGGCTCCAAGTGCTGCCGCCATTGCTGCTGCGGTAGATCCCATTGCTGAGGGTGCCCGCGTAGAGGATTTGCGCATTTTGGGGATGCACGGCCAAGGCCTGAACAGAACCTGTCTCTGAGCCCAATTTGAGATTGCTACAGGCCCCATTGAGGCATTTCCAGACCCCACCGAGTGGGCCTGCGGCCGGATTGCCATCGTCTGCGGCCCCAAAATAGACCAAATTGGGATCCTGTTTAACAGCAGCAAGACTCAAAACATGTTCATTATTGGGCCCGAGTTGCGACCAAGTACTCCAATTGGAAGCGGTGGTGACAGCCAAAGCCGTGGGAGAGCTTTCGACCCCGCCAACCACAGCGGTAACGGTCATATTGTAGGTTTGGGCGGCAGCCACCCCCGTGTTGATCGTGCCCGTTAGCGCAGGGGCATTGACGGTGCTGTAGAGCACCCCATCTTTGTAGACTTTATAGGCTGTGGCATCGGTGACGGCATTCCAGCTCAGATCAAAGCTGGTACTGGCAATATTACTGGCACTCAGACCCTGGGGCAGCGGTGGCAAAACCGTAAATGCGGGGGTTTGAGCAGCTGTTTGCGTCCCCACGGTGAGACTCACAGTCGTCGCACCCGTGACCCCCGTGGGCACTTTGACTGCCAATTGATTCAAATTCACGAAGCTCACATCGGCTGCGGGCACGGTTACATTGCCAAATTTGACGGTGTTTAAACCTGTAAATGCCTGAAAATTATTCCCATTGATCAGCACGGTCGTGCCTGGAGAACCGCTGCTGACGCTCAAACTGCTGATCGTGGGCGCTTTGGGGTAGAGTGTGAGGGCACCCGCATTCACCACTTGGCCAGGGGCAAAGGTAATCACCCCGATAATAAACGGTGAAGTGACCACGTTCGGGTTCGAATCACTGCTGTACTGACCTGGCCAGGAGATCCGAAAATTCCAAACGCCCGGTGGCAGATTATTAAAGGTATAGACCCCATTGGTATCGGTAATCGGGGAGCTGATGGGATCTGACATTTTGACGGTGTATTTGTCGTTGCCGAGCAAACCCGCAACGCTCCCAGTGAGTTGGGCGGGTTGGATTTTGTAATTGGGATTGGCAGCGTTGAGCAGGGCCAAATTTCCAGACTGGGCGATAATATCTTGCACAAGGGCTGTGCGGTTGAGCAAAAGGGGGTGGGTGGTATAGCTGAAATTGGGATAGGTCCCGCTGGCACCCGTGATCTGATCGACCAAAGTTTGCAATTGGTTGGTGTCCAATTCGCTGGCCAAGAGCAGCAAATTCTGGTCGAGCAAATCCCCCACCATTTGGCCTGCTGGCGTCGAGCGGTAGCTCATTTGCACAGTGGTCGGATTGGCGGTGATGTCAAAGGTGGCGCTGAGGGTGCTGCCCGTAATTTCATTGCTGGCGGCAGTATAGACCTTGATCTCTGCCACGCGGTTTTCCCCAGAGGGCACATTGGGAATGGTGGCATTGATCGTGCAGCCTGTGACCGGCACAGTAAACTGGTTGCCCGCATTGGCTGCGGCAGGATACAAAGAACCTGTAATGCCCACGCCGCGCACGGAGATTTTGGCCTTGGAAAAGGTGGTGCAATCCAAGGCCTGGGTCTTAAAACCGCCCACATCCCGGTTGGCATCTGCGGGAAAGGCAATTTCAAAGCGCAGATTGGGGCCTGTCAAAATCCGGGCCTGGATCTGTGAACCGGGTTTTAAAGGTTGCAGAGCTGTGGATACAACTTTGCCTGTTGGTTCAGGGGTTTTGAGTGGCAGCGTCTGACAGGCCTGCAATAAGAGCAAAGAGAGGCTGAGTAAAAGGCATTTTTTCATTGGTAATTCCCCACCACTATCACATCGGCCAAGAGATGTTGAACGACCACGTCGATACTGCTAATCACTGCGGCATTCACCCCATCAGAAACACTGACCTGGAGGGTATAGGTGCCAGGGTTGGTGGGGGCGGTCCACACCACCTGATGGCCCTGGGTACTGCTAAAACTGGCATCGCCACAGTTGAGGCACGACCATTGGTAAGCAGAGGCCGCCAAGGTCGAGTCATCCGTGGCATTGGCCGTGAGTTGAATCGGCTGTTTGAGTCCGGTTAAAGTCGTGCGACTGGCCACAAGCGATTGAATCACAGGGGAATTGTTGACCGTGGGGGCGACTGGGGCTGCTCCGCCACCGCCACCGCCACCGCCACCAGAAGTGGAACTGCTGGTGCGAAAACTGTGTTGGGCAGCCGCTAGAGGACCATTTGCGGTTTTGGGCACAATTTGGATGGCATAATCTGTGCCATCAAAGAGCCCCCCCATTTGAAAATTGGCCTGGGGATGGTTGGCCTGGATCAATTGACCGTTGCGGTAAATATCATAGCCCGTGATGCCGCTTTGGGCCGGGGCATCCCAGATCAGACTGAGACGGTCGCTGCCACTTTCTAATAAGCGCAGATTGAGCGCATTGGCATCGGCGGGATTTGCTGCAGGCGTTGAACCGGCATTGGCATTGGTTGAATTGGCAGGCAGAGGGGTATTTTTACTGGGGGAGGCCGCAGGGTTGGCAACAGTGTTTGGGTTGGTATTTAAATTGGCGTTGAGATCACTTTGGGGCAAGAGGCGAAAATCAGGGGCCGATGCTGGGGCCGTGGGTGTGAGACTGAGTTGGGGTTGCCCAATTGATGCATTTCCAGCGGCATTTCCAGAAGCAAGATTGCCTTGGCCAGAGAAATCCAAGCGCAAATCCAGTGAGGCTTGGTTTTGATTGAGCAAACGCAATTCGGCCTGAGATCGGCTCAGGATGACGCCCTCTGCGTTGCGCAAAAGCGCCTCAATCTGAAACTGACCAGGAGCCAAATTGAGCCAATGTGCCCATTCCCCTTTTTGTAAGTCGCGGGGATTTAAGCGAATCTTTTGGGGTGTTTGCCCTGGCGTTGTTAAGCTCAATTCCAATTGCAGCCCTTCCAAAGAGGGGTTATCTGATTGAATTTGGCCCAGGATTTTTAAACTGGCAAGGGAGGTATTACCTGGGGTTGAGCCCGCAGAGCCCGCTTGAGCAGAGGCATTCAGCCCAGCCAAGGACCTCAAGGGCGTGACCAATTCAACAGAACTGCAGCCCGACAGCATAAACAGCGTGGCAGATAATAACCATTTCGTCCCCATTTGCAAGATAGCAACCCTGAATGTACACAGTTTTTTCCATTTTAACATTTCTGGGGGTGCAATTGAAAATTGGGTTTTGGCGGTGTATGATTCATTTAAATTCACAGCCAAATCCTTTAAGAACCTGCATAGGAGCCCCCCATGATCCAGCCCCGTTTTGGCTTTTCGGATCTTCGTTCGGCATTAGAAGCGCTTTTCTTGAGCGTAGGTCTGGGACTGGGACTGCTCTTTTTTGGCATTTACCTGCTGGAATCTTATGGACTATTTCTGTTTTTGGCCCTGCCTTTTGTAATGGGTCTGGCTTCGAGTCTCTATTATGGCAGTCGCGCAGGGCTCACCCCTGGCAGATTTGAACAGATCAAACTGGGGCTGCTGAGCCTGTTGGTCATGTCTTTGGGCATTTTGGCCTTCGCTTTGGAAGGGGTCATTTGCCTGCTCATGGCAGCTCCGCTGGGGATCGTCGCCAATTTAATCGGGGTGGCCTTGGGCATGAGACTGCGCAAACAAGGCAAAGGCAATCCCATGCCTCTTTCGGTCTTGATGTTGGCGGTTTTGCCCAGCTCTTTGGGGCTTGATCTGGTCCAAGAAAGTGAGTTCAAAAAACCAGATGCGCCTTTGCGGGCCGTTACAACCAGCGTTGAAATTCAGGCTCCGCCTTCCGTGGTCTGGGAGTCGGTGATCCGCTTCCCGACGCTGCCAGCGCCGACAGAGCCCCTCTTTCAATTGGGCATCGCCTATCCCACCCATGCGGAGATCATTGGCGAAGGGGTCGGAGCCTTGCGCACCTGTTATTTTTCTACGGGCGCTTTTACCGAGCCGATCACACTCTGGAATCGCCCCCAGGAGTTGGCTTTTGATGTGGTCGCTCAGCCTAACCCTATGACCGAATTGACCCTGTGGAAAATCCATCCCCCCCATTTGGAGGGCTATTTTGTCTCCAAACGGGGCAAATTTGAATTGACAGCATTGCCCGGGGGCAAAACGCGGCTGACGGGCACCACTTGGTACAGTCAGCGGATTTATCCCGAGGTCTATTGGTCACTCTGGACCGACGGCATTATTCACAGCATTCATGCGCGGGTGCTGGGTCACATTCAAACCCAGGCCGAAAAGGCCTTTCAACCCAAAGGTGAATTACAGGCTAATGGCTGAAATAAAATTTGGGCAGACCGCTGTGATTGGCTTGGTTAATAGGCCTAAACTGGGTTGCTGTCTGGTTTAAATACGAGCCCTTGTGTTTCTGGCTAAAGCCCTTGTCGGTGCCCGTTTTGGGAATATACGCCAGATTAAATGGGGCCTGAGGATTGATCTTTTGCAGGGCATGGAAAGCCTCTTCTCCGCGATTTGAGCCATTTTGGGCGCCATCATCGGAATAGCTGGCATCGAGAAAATGGGCGGCGCCAACTGTGACATTCTGCCAACGTCCCCCAGCCAAAACGGGCGGAGAGGCAGCGGCAACCCCCTGTAAGGCCGTCTGTACGGCAATCCCCCCTGCTGAATGCCCCGCCAATTCGACACTGCCAATCTGGGCTGTGGCCGGCAACATGCCACTGAGTCGGCCCATCACATCTTGGTTAAATTTGGGAAAGGTCTCAGGGCCCGCCATCCAGGCCGAAGCACTGCATCCGCTGAGGTCTTTGGCTGGCCCCTGAGGCACTGCGAACACCGCATTGTTTTTGCGGGCCCATGCCATCAGCTCTGGGCCAAGACCATTGCCAGTTTTGCCCAAAGCACTTGAGACGCCGCCATTCCAGCCGTGAAAATAATACAAAACTTTGACCGGCTTGGAATAGTCCAGCCCTTGGGGCACGACAATGGCCGTCTCTTTGTCTTTGCCCGAATGTTGATTGCTTTCAATCGTGCCCACCCAAGCCTGGGCCACGCCTGGCAGATTTTTGACGGCATTTAATGCCACTTGACTTGCACCGGGCCCGGCTTCAACCACTCCGGATTCCACCACTGAGGTGCCGGGTTCAAGAAAGAACAGAGTCTGGGGAGCTGAGGAAGCAGCAGGGGGTAGGAGTGACACTCAGGGTATGGGCCTGGGCTGAATTGCCAGTTGGGGTGGGGGTCTGCCCTTCGACTTCCTTCGACAGGCTCAGGGAAACGCTCTGGGAAACGCTCTGGGGCTGAGAAGGTGGGGGTGGAGGTGGCGCGGTTTGGGGGCGCGAAGCGCTGGGCGTGGGAGACAGCGCAGGTGAACTGGAACGGGGATATATCGAAAAAGAAGAACCAGATTGGGTCATGTTTCGCCTCTGTTTGCAGATCTCTACTTGGAATTATACCCCTTTGGCAATGTTTTAAACTCACGGCTGCTTTTACAGCAGGACAAGATGACATAAAATGAGAGCATGTTAAATCTAAATCCAATTTTAAGTCGTGTTCTGCTGGTCAGCAGTCTGCTTACCCTGTGGGGAGGGCCTGTGTTTGCAGCCCCTGCCGGGCAGGGTTATGAATTTTCGGGCAATGGCAAGCGGACCTTTGACTGTTTGAGTCAGCTGTATACGATTGCGCAATTGGACGAGCAGCCCTTGGTGCTAACAGACCAGAAACGCGCATTGCAACTGGCCGTGCAGCGTCAACAGGCCGTGCTGACCAAAGCCAAGCCATGGCAGGCTGAAGGGCTGAGTCTGACTGCCGAGCAAATGCTTCAGGTGGCAAAGACAGTGGCTCAACTGCCTGAGCAAACCAGCTTGGGTGCGTTGAACCGCATGTTGACCCCTTATTTGCTCAAAGGGGAGGATGGCTGTGGCAATACCCATTTTACCGCCTATTTCGCCCCGCTGATTCAGGTTAAAAGCAAGCCAGATGCGCAGTTCAAGTATCCCGTCTATCGCAAGCCAGCCAGTTGGCCCCAAGGCAAGGTGCCGAGCCGGGCCGAAATAGATCAACAGGGCGCACTGCAGGGCCTCGGGCTGGAGATTGGTTATGCCGCCAGCCTGCTGGATATTTACATGCTGCAAGTCCAAGGCTCTGGTCTGGCACATTTTCTCGACACGGGTGAAAAAATCACCTTTCAGTATGGCGGCCAAAATGGTTTGCCTTACAGCAGTCTGGGCCGCTTGCTGGTAGACAAAGGCCATGTGCCCGCCGACCAGATCTCGCTGAATGCGATCCGGGACTTTTTTGCCCTGCAACCAGATCTGATGCCTGAATACCTTGCGCGCAATGCCAGCTATACCTTTTTTGACAAGGTGAAAGCCGGCCCCAAAGGCAGCCTGGGTACCGAGGTGGTACCTGAGGTCTCGATTGCCGTTGACCCCGTTTTTATTCCCCTGGGCAGCGTGTTACTGGCCGAGATTCCACGCTTAAATGCCCAAGGTGAATTTGTGGGCCATACTTACCGGATCTTGGTGGCCCAAGACACGGGCGGCGCGATCAAAGGGCCTGGGCATGTGGACATGTTTATGGGCATCGGCCCAGAAGCCCAGGCCAAAGCCAGCTTTTTGCACCATTACGGCCGCCTCTGGCTGCTTTTGCCCAAGAAATAGCCCACTTCCCCCCCAAAAAGCCCAAGCCTGCCTTTTTTCCGAGACGGAAATCAGGCAGGCCAGACCAAATCTGCCAGGGCGTCTAAATCCCTTGCCTCACGCCAATTGGGAATACGGATTTGGCCATTTGGGTTGCTGTAGCGGTGCAAAAACAAGAGCGCCAGCATGGCTTTGCCTTTATCTGCGACGCTGGTCAGTTCTATGCCGTAGCCCTGAAAAAGAGCTTCCATCCGTGGGTGCATCCCTTGCACCAAAAAGCAGACTGGCCCGAGCCAATCATAAGCGGCTGGCCCGATCAGGCTATCGGCAAAGTCGAAAACGCCACTGAGCTGCCACTCTTGTTGAGCTTGCCCCACTTGTTTAACGAGGAGATTTTGGGGCGTGTACTCCCCCGTGAGCAAGACATAGGGTGTTTGCTGCAAACCAATCAATTTTTCCAGGCTGGGCAATTGGCCTTGCAGCCATTGGGGCAAACGTGTTAACAGGCCAGCGGGCAAACCCTGGGCCCGGTGGCGGGCCTGGTAATTTGCCAAAGCATAATCCCAGAACAGCGCCCAGTCAGGTTCTAATTCGGGCAAAAGCGCAGCAGGCAATTGGTGTACGGCCCGCATGAGCTGCCCGATTTGGCTCAAAACTGACAATTTATTGCTTTCACTTAAGTCGGGCCAAAGCGCTTCTAGCGATTGCCCAGGCACAAACGACATGACAATATAGCCCCAATGATTGGCTTCAGCGGCATAGATCCATTCGGGAAAGGTCACAGGCAAGCGCTGCCCTTTGAGGGCCTTTAAGACCCGCAATTCGGTCTCCCATTGGTAGCGCTGAAAAGGCGGAAAGAGCTTGATCACATGCCTCTGACCGCAGCTAAAGACGGCATTGGCTCCGCCTGAAACACGCTGAATTTCCGGGGCCAAATTGCAGTGTTTGGCAATGGTCTGAGCCGCAGCCTGCAAAGCGTCTAAAAGCGGCCCAGCCCCTTCAATTTGCTGATCAAAGTCACTGGGTGAGATTTGCTCGGGCAGGTTAAACACCTGGCAACTCAGTCTGTATTAATTCAGCGCCGCAGGGGCCGGATCGCCATTCACGGGTTGCGGGGGTGTTTGATTCAGCTTTACTTTGGGTGGGCATTGCGGCTTGACCGTGATATTCACAGGCGGGACTTCAAAAAGAGTGGTATCCACTGCCCCTGGGCGTTTGCCCCAGACAATCACCTGCATGGGCACATGCAAAACCGGGCTGAGGTTAAAATCTGCACAGATCGCTGGCGAGACAGCTACTTCGATCTCGACCTTTTTCTGGTTGGGAGGATAAACCAGCACCTGGGCAAAATTGACCGATGGGGCGATCACGCGAAACTGAGGCGCGCTCAAATCCCCGGTATCGATGGTCATAACTGTGTTGACACTTTTTTCACTGCCCGCAGTTAAATCCACGCGCAGCAGAGACTGGCTCAAACGGGCTTCGGGAATGTTTTTGAGCTTGCTGGGCACCACCAAGGTAGAGGTGCTTTCTTGGTGGGCGCGGTAGCCGGTCGTGCTGGTCGAACCGGGAATATACAGCGCCAAATTGGCCTTCCAATCGGAGCGGGTGAGATCTTGCACCGAACTGCATTCAGGGGGGGTGATGTTGATCTCGAGCGAACTCGGACAGGTCTTGCCTTTGCTCGGGCGGCAGCTCAATTCCCCATTTTTGATCAAAACCCGATCGGCCAAGGCCTCGTTTTTGAGGCTGACATTTTCCCAGCCAGCGGGAATCGCCAGATTATAACCCAACATGCGTTCTGCTTCCGAACCCGCCGCATTGTTGAGGTTCAGGCGCAGTCCCAGGCTTTTGTTGCCCGAGGTGCTGCAATCGACTTTATTCGGTTCGAGCGAGAGGAAGACCCCTTCAAGCGGGGCTTCGGCAATGGGGGGCAATTGGCGAAAGCCAAAATGCGACCAAAAGGTTTTGTCGACCCCCAGATCGGTGGACTGCGTGGATTTGTGGACATAATCCACGGTGCCAGAAATATTGGTCAGGGCCTTGAGCGCGTCGTTGCCCGAGGCGTTGATCGCACTCTGCAAATTCGACTCGTTAAAGGCCAGGGCTTTGACACTTTGGCTCATTTGGTACATTTCCGAGACGACATAATCGCCACAGGTGCCAGTCAATTTGCAGCAATTCTCAAATTCCGACCAATTGGGGGAGCCTGGAAAGGCCAAAATCTGGGCCAAAGAAACCTTGGCCGCCAGCAAAGACTTCTGTTTAATGTCTGTTTTAATATTGCCCGCATACCCCAAATAGTCGAGTTTAAGCTGGGCCTGGCCCTGTGTATTTTGATCCATCATCTGCAAAAAAGAGTAACTGAATTTGCTGATCGTGCCTTCGCTCGTGGCCACAGGTTTGCCCGGCAGCGAGTCGCGGCAGGCCGAAGAGGTATTCAAGCTGACCAAACGCGGCCCTGCAAATTTGAACGTGCGGCCCAGGGTTTCGGCAGATCCTGGTTCGTTGGCATACGAAACCGGCACCAAATTGGCCGTATCCAAGGTGCCGCTGTAATCGCCCAAACCGCGCCGAGTGGCGGCAGATACCGCTTTGTCCACTTCCTCCCAATGGCCACAACCGGGCAAAAGCAAAAGACTCACTGCAAAAGCAGACTGAATCAAGATTCGCGGGGAAAGGGATAAAGACATGTCGAACACTCCTGGCCACTTTTAAATCGGATAAAGATCATTCTACCCCATAAAGTTTCGGGTTTAGGTTCTCAGGTGAGGGAGTAAGAAAGCGGCCAATTTTGCCCAAAACCCAACACCGACAGGCTCAAACCAGCGTTTCGTTTTAGCCAACCCCGCCCTCGGAGACCTCAAACCCAACCTGAAAGGCCCCCATTTGATGTAAAATATTGAAAGAAATCGCTATCAGTACCTCAAAAACGACAGGAAAACTATGATCTCTTCCACCGCGACCCCGGAAACCCTGAACCCCTCCAACCCAGATTTTCAGGAGCAGCTGATTCAGGAATACCTGCTAGACCAGGGCAAAATCACGCCTGAGCAACTCTCTCTGGCTGTGGCCCGTCTGCGCCAAATCAAGGTCGAGCAACAGCGCGAACAGCGGGCCGTGAGTTATGTCGTGGACCAAAAGGGCTACGCTTTGCGCAAGGTCAATCCCTGGTCGGGAGAGGTGATTGAAAGCCTGGATTTGCCGATCAGCCGCAAATTTCGACCGCGCTTTTTTGGCGTCGATTGGATGCCCGCTGGCAGTGGCAGCGTCTATCTCTTTCATGCCAGCAACGCCCGCGAATTGGGCGAAATCGCCTGGGAAGATGCCGAGAACAACCCCGGCGGCATCACCGTTTCCGACCGCTTTACCCACTTGTATTTTGGCGAACTCGACGACCACCCATATTTGGCCCTGACCCAGCAATTGCACTATGGCTATTTCCCCATTTCACCCCAGCGCTCGCTGCCATTGGACCTGATGGTCTCACCCTCGGGCCAGCATGTTTTTGTCACCGACCGAGGCCGAGGGGCCATCTTTGTAATAGATACTGAGACCTTTAAAATTTCGGGCATTTTGAGCGTGCGCCCAGCAGGCAGCAAAAAGACCCTCAATCTGGCCCCCAGCCTGGACGGCCAAAAACTGTATATCACCGACAATCACACCCCCTCGCTGCTGATGGTCCATCTCAAGTCGCTCAAGATCAAACGCATGCCTTTGCCTTACGGCATTTTGGGCAATATTCAAATCTCCAGTGATGGCCAATGGCTCTATTTGCAGAGCACCCGCCCCGATGAGAGTGTCGAAATCGTAGTGGTCGACACCACCAATTTGCTGTTTAAAGCCAGTATTCCGCTCAAAGGCAATCTCTTCAGCAGCCTCGACGACCCTTGTGACCTCATGGCTGTGAGCCCTTTGAATAATTTTATGGTCTTTATGACCTATGTCGATGTGCCTGCGATGTTTACGCCCTGGCTGAATATTATCGACCTTGAGAGCAATAAGCTGATCGACCGCTATGCCCTCTTTGCTGAAGACACCAAACCCAGTTTCTTGGCTTTTGCCTCGTCCAAACCCGATGGCTATTTCCGTTCGGATATCCGCATCCTCGACGTTTTGCTGGATATGAACTTTATCTCTTTTCAAGACGTGGAAGAGGCCGAGTGGACCATTCAAGCGACCATGGGCAAATCCCAGAAAGGCTTTGCCCATTTGCTGGAAGAGACTGAATACAGCGAAAAAAGCGAAGAGGATCTGGACTTTAGCCATGTCTTTGAACTCGACGCCGAAGACGAAGCTGAGCTGGAGGCCTTTGAACAGCAGCGTGGCAACCCCGAAGAAGACTACCCCGTCTTAAACGACCACCAACTCGATCCGAGTATCTTGATTCAATTCAAAGAGACCCTCTTGCGGCGATACGAATTTGTGCCGATCAACCACCTCAACGGCATTTTCAGGGTGGCGGCGGTCAATCCCGGCCGGCCCGAAATTGAAATGATCACCCAAAAGATCTTCCCGGATTTGCCGCTTTACGTGATCCCCTTTGAGAAAGACGAATTTGACCGCTTTATGCGCGAGTTTTACGCCCAGATTATCACCCGCATGAAAAAGATTGTCAGCCGCATGACACCGGCCCAACGCGAAGAATTTGCCAGCACCGCTCCCGAAGGGGTGATGGAAAACCTGCTCGAACAGGGCCTGCCCCCTGCTCCCTTCGACTCCGCTCAGGGAGCAAAACAAGACTCCGCTCAGGGAGTGCCAGCAGCAACCAAAGCAGAGGGCCCAGAAGTGGGTCAAAATCTGGGCCAAGCCGCCGCCAGAGTGGAACCCCCTGCCAAACCCGAGCAGAAAACGGAAATCAAGCCTGAAAGTAAGTCGGAGCCTGAAGGTGCTGGAAAGGGCGAAGAAAGTGCTGACACCAACACTGAATCTGAAGGCCAAGCTGAAATCGACTTCTCGCTCCTGACCAGCGAAAAGATCAACGAGGTGCTCTCGCGCTATTGCCTAAACGAATTCCGCAAAATCTGGGGCATAGACCTCAGTGGCGAAGTCGAAGCCCTCGACACGCTCTTGCCTTATGTGGACCGGGCCCGCAAAGAGCTGATGAATTTTGACTATACGATCATCCGCATTGCCGATCTGTTTAACCAATTTTCCCTCGAAACGGTGATCACCAAAGAGGCCTTTCACCAGCTGTTGGCGCCCCTCTTGCCCGCCAAAAAATCGGCCATTGCCCCCAACGCACCCAGCGCACCGCCAAACAATCTGCAGGAAATTGCCAGCCGGGTCAAAGAGACCAATCAAACAGCGTCCACACCTGCGGGCGCAGTTTCTGCACCGCAAAAGAGCATTCAGTATGAAGCCGACGATCAGGTACTCCGATCCGATGACCTGCCCAATGACCATTTTTTGATCCACGATACCGAACGGCAGCGTGTGATTGAATTTAACAACAAAGGCCAGATCACCTGGCAAATTGGGGGCAAAGACGGCATCGGCCATATGGAGTTGATCGAACCCACCAACCCGATTCGCCTGCCCAGCGGCAACACCCTCTTTGCCGATGCGGGCACAGATACTGTCTACGAGGTCTCCAAGTCCGGCCAGATACGCTGGCAATTTCCCCCTGCAGACAAGTCTTCGGATATTCGCCTGCACCGCCCGCTCAAGGCCATGCGCAAGCTCAATGGCAACACCATTATTGTCGATCAGGGCAATCACCGCATTATCGAAATCAACCCCCA
>CAZRFI010000047.1:0-7021 GCA_964598905.1 uncultured Candidatus Sericytochromatia bacterium
TCGCTCAGAAGTTGCTTAGAAGCCCATCCACTTCAGTGGATTGGGAGTGTCACATAGACAACAGTCTCAGGCAAATTGTGTTATTTTACCCTTTATGAGTATGCCACTGCCCGATACCTGGAAACGCATTCACCGTCTCGAAATCAAGGCCCGCCACCTGGTTGAACAGGTGCTCAGCGGGCAGTATATGAGTGTGTTTAAAGGCATGGGCCTGGAGTTTGACGAGGTGCGCCCCTACCAAGAGGGCGACGACGAGCGTCAAATTGATTGGAATGTCACGGCCCGCACGGGGCATTTGCATATCAAGCGCTTTGTCGAAGAGCGTGAACTCTCGCTGTTTTTGGTCGTGGATGTGAGTCCTTCGGTCTATTTTGGTTCGCAAAACCAGCTCAAAACCGATCTGATTCTGGAATTTTGTGCGCTGATGGCCTTTAGTGCGATGCGCAACAATGATCGGGTGGGGCTTTTGACCTTTGATCAAGAGATCCGTACTTTTTTGCCGCCCAAAAAAGGCCGCAGGCACGCGCTGCATATTCTTCGCGAAGTGATGTTGCAACTGAGTCAACCGCCAGAACTGCCCCGCAGTACAGACATGGCTGCAGCCCTGCGCTATGTGAACCACGTTTTGCACCGCCGGGGCGTGATTTTTATTCTCTCGGATTTTTGGCAAACGGGCTCACTTTTCCCGCTCAAAGTCCTCAGCCAGCGCCATGATTGCATTGGCGTTTTGCCCCAAGACCCACTGGATTTGGTTTTGCCCAAAAGTGGTTTGGTGGCTGTCCGCGACCCTGAGAGCGATCAGCAGCGCATCTTTGACTTCTCCTCTCGGCGCTTGCGCGAGCGCTATCAAAGTGAACAAGCCAACTATTTTCAAACCCTCAAACAGAGTCTGCGTCAGATGGGTGTGGATCAGATTGTCCTGCCCACCGAGACCGAATCGCTGGTCACGTCACTTTTAAAGTTTTACCGCTTTCATCACCGCTAAATCTGATCACAAGATTCTGAGCAAAAAAAAGACTGCCGAGGCAGTCATCAGGTTAATCAGATTAAGGTTAAGGGTAATTAATAAATTAATTACAAATGTGTTGAAAGCTTAGGCAGCGCTGCCATAAGCGAGGGTCTGCATCAGGCGCTGAAAATCAAAGAAGCTCATCACATACCAGACAAAGAAAAATGCCAGGCTGCTGACAGCGGTTAAAACGGGGGCTTCAAAGATGGCCTGAAAAATCATCCCAAAGAACAGGGTGACAATCATGGAGGTGTAGACGCGGGTGTCGAGCGAAAAGAGTTTATTGACCATCGCCAAGAGGCGGTCTTCGGTGGTCTGGATTTCGGGTTGGGCGGCAAAACGCTGAAAATGCAGGCTGTCGGTGTGTTGAAAAGACATATAGCTCTCTCCACCGGACTGCCGATCGGAGCTGCTATTACCAGACTTCAGGGCGGTTTCGGCGATTTGGAAACTGCCTCTGTTTTGAATGGCGTGTGCTGCACTCAGACTCATAATCTTTGCTTAACCTCTTTAATAGTTTCCTTAACTTACATAACCAAATCTTAATCTTCTTATTATTATCTTAATATCTTTAGATTTAAATTGCAAGCCCCCCGGCGAAAAAAAAATGCGATAATTAAAAGCACCATGTCACATCTATCTGATCCCCACGTATTGTGGAAACAACTTAAGCTTTTTGAACAACGCGGCGACTTGGCCAAACAGGCCGAAATCCTCGAAACGGCTTTACAGTCTGCCCTTCTTCCCCAGCAGATTCAGTCGGTTTTGCACCTGACCCATCAAAATGCCTTGGCTTATGCCGAACGACACCCCGAACCGGTTTTGGTTTTGGACCAAGAAAAAATGGCGCTCAAGCTCTGTCATCCGCTCGGCGGTGAAACCCAAAAAGAACAGCTTTTGCCCAAAGAGGCCGGAGCCAGTGATTGGGTTTCTTGGTCGCCTTATGGCCAGCTTGACTTGCTGATCTTGTCGGTTGATGGCGGCAAACTCACCGTCTTAAAAGAATATCCCCAGCTCTCGCCACTGCAGCAGGCCCTGGGTGTCAATGGCAGTTATGTCCATCTCAATCTGTCCGATTTTCAGGCCCAGATGCAAAGTGTCTTCTGCCGTTCTTGGACCTTTGGGCAGATTCCCATCGAGCCTGTGCATACCCGCCCTCTGGATCTTTTTGTTTCCCCACGCCACCCTGTTTTGGCTTTGACCGACCGGGGCTCGGGCAAATTGCATCTGCTTCAGCGCGATACGCTGCGTTTGACCCGCTCTTGGAAAGTGGTGCTGCGCCCGAGTAAAAAAGCCATTTCGGTGGTTTTTCACCCCGATGGCAAGCGGATTTTTTCAACCTCTCACGAGCTGGGCACCCTGGTGCTAACCGATCGGGCCATGGCCCAGAAAAAGATCCCTGTGGTTGGGCCCCATTTGCTTGGCAATTTGGCTCTGCCTCCCAAAGGGGATCGCCTGATTGTGCTGGGGATCAACCCCGATACCCGTCGCCCGGATCTCCTGGTGCTCGACACGGAAAAATATCAGAAAATCCAGGTGATTCCGCTCGAAGGAGAGGCCTTTAGCAGTGGGGCTGATGCCCGCGACCTGCTTGAACTCAGTCCCGATGGGCGTTGGGCGGTGGTGATGGTCTCGAAAAACCAACCCAGTTTGTTTACGCCCTGTTTGCTTTTGGTCGATCTGGAGCAGGGGATGATTGTCGATCGCCTGATCTTGGGGGCAGATAAAAAACCGATCAATCTGGGTTTCCTGGCCCGCGAATTGGTCAATCCCAAGTTTCGCCTCTTGCCCACGCTTTTACACACCCAGGGCATCTCCGCTGAGGTCATTCAAACGGCCTTTGGTGTCGATCGCCTCGATTAAAATTCAAGCAATGTTATAATGACTCACAATTCTCTCTGGCGATATATATGGCGAAAAAACGACTAAAAATCTATTCCTTTCTGCTGCTGACCGCACTTCTGATAAGTGGGTTTAGTGCTTTTTCCGCCTGGACCGCTTTGGCCCAAACGGCTTTGCCCGAGTCGCGGGTGGTGGACCCCGCCCTCTTGCAGAGCCCAAGCCCGGCAACTGTGCCTATCCAGGAGAGTGTCGTTCAGGAGAGCCCCGCTCAAGCCGACCCCGTTCAAACCAACCCCGTTCAATCCGATCCGGTGGAGACGGCTTCCCCTCTCAGTGCCACATCTTTGGATTCAGCGCCTCTGACCGTTGCCTCTCCTTTGGTGCAGGTCAGTGCTGAACCCTACCACGCCCGCTGGGCCCGTGAATCGGTGCACGTGCTCGAAGAAAATGGCATCGCCCTGCCCAGCAATATCAATTACGCCGAGCTGATCAACCGCAGCGATTACCTCAATGTGCTGGCCAAAATTGCCGATGTCTCGCGCAATCAATTGGCTTTGCCCCAAGAGCAAAGTTTGATTGGGGAAATCACCCGTGCAGAGGCCGTTCACCGCGTCATTTTGGCCTTTGGCTTGGAACAGGCCCTAAAAACCCCCCTGACCCAAGAGAGCCGTTTCCGCGATATTCTCCCGCAACATCCGGCGTATGCCGCCGTGGTGCTGGCCGAAAATCTGAAGTTAATCAATGGCTATCCCGATCGCACAATTCGGCCCGATGAGCGCTTGAGTTGGGGCGAAGCTCTGATTCTGATTGAATCCCTTTATAGCTGGCGCAAAGCCTTGCCCACCGATGCCCCGCAATGGGTGCGCAATTACCAAAAACGCCAGAATATGTGGTACCAGCTCGTTGATGGCTTTCGCTTGCTGCTGACTTTGGCCTATGTGGGCATTGCCCTGTTTTTCTTTATCAAATCATATCGCCGCAGTCGCCACCAGCAGGGCTCGCCGTTTAAATCGCTGAGTTTTTTGCTGGGCACTTTAACGCTCTTGCTGGCTTTGATGTGGATCAACGATATTCTCTTTAATTACCGCCTGATTCCGCGTGAAATTTATGCCATCGGTGGATTGATCAGTATCTTCGTGGCACTTTTAATGCTCAAAACCGGCTCTCATATTGACGAAAAAATGTCCGAGCCCAAGCCCCAGGCCGTGATTGACTCCGGTTATGTCGAGTCGGTCAATCACGAAAAAGGGGAGATCTTCATCAAAGATATCCAGACCCAAAGCCATGCTTTGGCGGTGGTCAGCCCCGATACCAAAATTGCCAGCCACCTCGAAGGCAAATCTGTGGCGGCTTTTTTCTCCGAAATTCGGGCTGGGGATATTGTCAGCTTAAAAGGGGCCAGCTCCTTTAATGGCTCGGTGATCGAAGCTGAGCGCCTTTCGATTGTGCAGCGCGAAGTGGTCAAAGCCCAGCAGCAGGAGATCAATTGGCAGAGCCAAACCAGCCAAAACCAACAGACCCAGCAGATTCACAACCGCATTACGCCCCGCCCGCCCGGCTCTTCGCAGGCCTAAGTGATGTCGGGGCCGGTCCTGGTTACAGGGGCTGCAGGGTTTATTGGACGTCATCTCTGCCGCGCTTTGTTGGCCCAGGGCCGCCAGGTCTATGGGCTCGATTTGCGCAGGCCCGGAAAAACACCGGGTTTGGAAGCCTTTCAGAGCGATGGGGCTGCACCTGAGCCGATCTGGATTCAGGGAGATATTTGCGAGGCTGAGACATGGCTGACTCTGCCTCCCTTTGAAACGATTTTCCATTTGGCCGCTTTGACAGGGGTGAGACCCTCTATACATGCGGCTCCGGCCTATTTACACTGCAATGTTGCGGGCGTGGCGCAGGCCCTCGATGCCTGTTTGCGCCAGGGCGCTCCTCATTTTATCTTTGCCTCCTCCTCTTCGGTCTATGGCGGCAGTCAAGGCCATCCCCTCAAAGAGGGCGATCTGCCGGCCCCCTGCTCACCTTATGCCGTCTCGAAACTCGCCGCAGAAATGCTGATTCAGAGCTATACCCGGCTCTATCCGCTTAAAGCGGTGGCTTTGCGCTTTTTTACGGTTTATGGCCCGGGCCAACGCCCAGACATGGCCCTCTACCAATTTGCGCAAGCGCTGGAGCAGGGCCTTGCTTTGACTCTGTTTGAACCCGAAACCACCCGCCGAGATATTACGTATATTTCTGACATCATCAATGGTATGCTAAAGGCAGAGGCCTGGAACTCTTTGCAGTCAGCAAGCAGCTTTGAGGTCTTTAATCTGGGATCGGGACACCCGCTCAGCGTGTCAGACTGGGTGAGTCACCTGGAAGCTATCAGCGGCCTAAAAGCGGTTGAAAAGCGCTTCTTGGCACGTCCAGCGGGCGATGTCTCCGAAACCTGGGCCGATCTAACCCATGCAGCATCTCTACTCGGCTATACACCCACCACCTCAATCCGCAGCGGCCTGGAAGCATTTTGGAATTGGTTTTATTGTAGGGGGAAAGTCTATGTATAATCTGAATCTGGATTGGGAAGGGGACCTGCTCAGCGAGGTCCAAGAAGTGCGTGTGCGGCTGGCAACTTACCAGAACCAGCAATGTGGTGAATTTTTTACCGCAGAAGCACAGGGGCAGCGGTTTCAATTTCAACCATTGGCTTCAGGCTCTTATCTGCTCTGCTTTCGCTATCAGTTAAAAGGACGGCATTTTGACTCCTTTTATTTTCAATTGGATGTGCCTGATACGACCCAACTCAAGCTGCAATTGATGCCCCAGGGTGCCTTGATTGAGCAGATGGGTTTTTTCAACGACCGGGGTGAATTGGTGGATATGCTTATTTATCAAGGCAGCAAGCCCTTTTTGACTTTTGCGCAGGAAGACCATCCCTATCTGGCCTCTTTGAGTGAATTTTTGGCTTTTCGCCTGCCTCAATTGGCCGCGGTCGAAGCCAGACAGCGTCTGCATCCGCTTTTGGGCGATTTGGCCCAGGCCTTGCCCATGCTCTCGCTGCTCTGGCCTTATCAGCTCAAAATGCTGATTGCCCCGGCCCTGCTGGCCCAAACCACCGCCGAGTGGAAAGCCTGTCTGATGCATTTGCTGCGCAATAATTTGATTCTGATGGATCAGGAAGCGCTCCACGAAATCCTGCACGAAGCGGTGGCTCTGACCCAAGAACAGAGTCGTTTTCAGGCTTTGTTGGCGCTGATGGAATGGGATTCCGATACCCAAGACTGGAGCGATTATCCCGGTTTTTTAAAGCAACTCGCAGGTCAGGGCATGCTCAAACCGGCGCGGGTAAAATAGGTCAGTTTGTGTTAAAATTGCCGATAAGATCGTTTAAATCCCCCCGCTGAGGAAATTCATGTCCTTTTCTGTTTCTGCTGTTTTTCGCCCACTTCTTGTTCGTCCAGTTTTCGCTCGCCCTGCTTTGGCTCTGTTGGCCCTGGGTCTTTTGGCCTGCCAATCGGTACCGGCCAGTCTCTTGGCAACTCCCCAACGCCCGGCGAGCACTGTGCATTTATTGGCCAGCACCTTGCCCCGTGTCGCTTCTCAAGGCAATAGCACGCTGGCAGGCAATTTTAAGACCCACAGCCAAGTGGCTTCGCGCTTTCTCAAACTCAGCCGCGATGTCATGGTCTATTTACCTCCCCAATACGCGCAAGAACCCAGCCGCCGCTATCCCGTCTTGTACATGCACGATGGCAATAATCTCTTTGACCGCCGCACTTCGTTTGGTGGCAGTGAGTGGCAAATCGATGAAAATCTCGAAAAACTGATCCGCTCCCAGGCGATTGAACCCGTGATTGTGGTGGGCGTCTACAATACTGCCGAGCGCATGGCTGAATACACTTGGGAAGCCGCGGATCTCGATGGCACAATGCACGGTGGTCAGGGCGCCAATTACGCCCGCTTTTTGGTCGAAGAACTCAAACCCCTGATCGACAAAACCTACCGCACCCGTCCTCAGCGCGAACACACAGCGGTGATGGGCTCTTCGCTTGGGGGCTTGGTCTCCTTTTATCTGGGGCTGCACTATCCCCAGGTTTTTTCCAAGATTGGCATGATGTCTCCTTCGATTTGGTGGAAAGACCGGGCCTTGCTCAATGAGGTGCCCAAGCTCTCCAAAGACCTCAAAATCTGGCT
>CAZRFI010000047.1:7121-20444 GCA_964598905.1 uncultured Candidatus Sericytochromatia bacterium
TGTGAAACGGCGCGTGTTTGGTTGCCATGGCCTGCTGATCCCGGTTATACTTGATTCAACTATCACCACGCTCAAAATGAGATTAATCCTAATGACACACCTTCTTCGCGTACCCGAACGGATGCAATATGTTCCCACCGTTGTCGAGCAGACAGGCCATGGCGAGCGCGCCTATGATATTTTTTCCCGTCTGCTCAAATCCCGCATTGTCTTTCTGGGCACTCCCATTAACGATCAAATTGCCAATTTGATTGTGGCTCAATTGCTCTTTTTGGATGCGGAAGACCCCGATAAAGAAATTTCGCTGTATATCAACAGCCCCGGTGGCTCTGTCACTGCGGGTCTGGCGATCTACGATACCATGCAGCATATTCAGTCTCCGGTTGTGACCATTTGCGTTGGTCAATGTGCCAGCATGGGAGCCGTACTGTTGGCTGGCGGCGAACCTGGTAAACGCATGGCTTTGCCCAATTCCCGCATCATGATGCATCAGCCTTTGGGCGGCGCTCAAGGCCAAGCCACCGATATCGAAATCCAGGCCCAGGAAATTCTGCGCATGAAAAAACGCCTGAATTATCTCTTGGCCCACCACTGCAAACGCGATATCGAAACGATTGAAAAAGACACCGACCGTGATTTTTATATGACCGCTGACGCCGCCAAAGAATACGGCGTGGTGGATCAGGTGCTCGAATCTGCAGCGGTCAAAGCCGCTGAAAAAATCGAAGCAGAGCGTCTGGCCAAAGAGGCCAGCGAAGCAGGGGATGACACCCCAGCTGAAAAAAAGAAATAAAAGTGATTGATGTGGCGAAGTAATGGCAAAGTATAAAGGCAACCAACCCAAGTGTTCTTTCTGCGGAAAAAGCCAGGATCAGGTTCGCAAACTCATTGCGGCCCCTGGCGTGTATATTTGCAATGAGTGTGTAGACCTCTGCAATGAAATCCTTGAGGAAGAGCTCTATGATGGTGAGGAGTCTGCGCGAACAGAGGGCGGCGCCCCTTTCCTCGAACTCAAAGACATCCCCAAGCCCAAATCCATGCGCAAAATTATTGATCAATATGTGGTTGGTCAGGAAAAAGCCAAAAAGATTCTCTCAGTAGCGGTGTATAACCACTACAAACGTCTGGCCAGCAATATGAAAGGCGACGAGGTCGAAATTCAGAAATCCAATATTCTCTTGGTGGGCCCCACGGGTTCTGGCAAGACGATGTTGGCTCAGACTTTGGCCAAAATCCTCAATGTGCCTTTTGCGATTGCCGATGCCACCAGCTTAACCGAAGCCGGTTATGTCGGTGAAGACGTTGAAAACATTCTGCTGCGCCTTTTACAGGCTTCAGATTTCGATGTCAAAAAAGCCGAGCGTGGGATCATCTATATCGACGAAATCGACAAAGTGGCCCGCAAGTCTGAAAATCCCTCTATCACCCGCGATGTCTCAGGAGAAGGCGTTCAGCAGGCCCTCTTGAAAATGATGGAAGGCACCCTCGCCAATGTCCCCCCCCAAGGTGGACGCAAACATCCTTATCAGGAATTTATCCAATTGGATACCTCCCATATCCTGTTTATTCTCGGCGGTGCATTTGTTGGCCTCGACAAAGTGATTGGGGCCCGTGTTGGTCAGAAGAATATTGGTTTTGGTGCCGAAGTCTCCAACCGCAAAAACAAAGACGACAATCTCTCCGAGCTGTATGAGAAGATGCTGCCTGAGGATTTGCTCAAATACGGCATGATCCCCGAGTTTATTGGCCGTGTTCCCGTGCTGGCCACCTTGGATCCGTTGGATAAAGCTGCCTTGCAAAAAATCCTGGTCGAGCCCAAAAATGCGATTATCAAACAGTATAAAAAGTTGATGGCCATGGACGGGGTCGATTTGACCTTCAGCGATGACGCACTTGAAGCGATTGTCGAAGAGGCCCACAAGCGCCAGACTGGCGCGCGTGGGTTGCGGGCGGTGGTCGAAGAATTGATGCTCGACGTGATGTACGAAGCCCCTTCTCATGCCGATTTGACCAAGTGCACGATCACCAAAGAGTGGCTTGAACACAATGGCCACGGCAATATTTTTAAGCTTATGGCTGAAAACAAGAAGAAGATGCCCGTACAACAGGATGAGATTGCCTGACGCCCCCTTTTATGGCAAAATCTCAACCTTCGCCCTCCTCTGAAAAATCAGCCAAAGCCCCTGCTGCGCCGCCACCTGCGCGCCGCAAAGCCTCTGAAAAACCGCTTTTATTGACCTTGCCTGTGGTGCCACTCAAAGAGATGGTGGTTTTCCCGCGCATGATTCTGCCGCTTTTTATTGCCAGGCAGCCTTCGATCCAAGCCTTGGACGAAGCGGTTACCAAAAACAGCCAGATTGCCCTGTTGGCCCAAAAACGCGAAAAACATGCCTATCCAGGGCCTGCCGATCTGCCTGAGATTGGTATTTTGGCCCAAATTCTACAGACTCTGCGTCTGCCCGATGGCAGCACGCGCATTATGGTTGAGTGCCGCTCGCGTTTGCGCCTGCTGCGCTATCAGCGCAAAACCCCCTATTTGTTGGGCCGTTTTGAACTCTTGGAAGAGCCCGAACTGAAGCTGACTGCGGATCAAGAGGTCTTAACCCGTCTGATGATGAAGCAGTTTGAGAGCTATATGCAACTCTCACACCAGATGTTTCCAGAGGCCATGGAACAGGTGCCTGTGATTGAAGATCCCGGTGCCCTGGCCGATGTGATTGCGGCTTATGTCAGCACACCGATCCCAGACAAACAGGCGATTCTCGAAATCGCCGATCCGATTCTGCGCCTGGAGGCCTCGGGCCGTCTCTTGAGCAAGGCCCTGGAATTGGCCAGTCTCGAAAACCAGATCCATGGCCGGGTGCGTGAGTCCATCGACAAACACCAAAAAGATTTTTTTCTGCGCGAAAAAATGACCGCCATTCGCGAAGAACTCGGTGAAGAGAACGATCCCGAGATCAAGGCTTACAAAGAAAAAATCGCTCTGCTGCCTGCCGGAGAAGTGCAAGAAAAAGGCCAGAAAGAACTGGCCCGCCTCGAAAAAATGCACGCCTCTTCCGCTGAAAGTGGCGTAATACGCACCTGGCTGGATACCCTTTTGGCCCTGCCCTGGCAGCCCGAAGCCGCTCCCGATGTCGAACTCAAACAGGCCATTAAAGTGCTCGACCGTGAGCATTTTGGCCTGACCAAGGTCAAAGACCGGATTATCGAATACTTGGCCGTGCGCAAATTGGCGGGAAAACCGCCCCATACCTTGCTCTGTCTGATTGGCCCGCCGGGTGTGGGCAAAACCTCACTCTGTCGCTCCATCGCCCATGCCACAGGGCGCAAATTTGAGCGGATTGCCTTGGGCGGCGTGGGTGACGATGCTGAAATTCGCGGCCACCGCCGGACCTATGTGGGTGCCTTGCCTGGCCGCTTAATCGAAGCTGTGAAACGTGCGGGCACCACCCATTTGGTGATTTTGCTCGACGAAGTCGACAAACTCACCCGCCATTACAGTGGCGATCCCGCTTCGGCTCTGCTCGAAGTGCTTGATCCTGAGCAAAACAAAGCCTACCGCGATCATTATCTCGACTTGCCCTTCGACCTCTCTTCGATTCTCTTTCTCTGCGCAGGCAATGTCAGCCATACGATCCCCAAGCCCCTGCTCGATCGCATGCAGGTGGTTTCACTCAGCGGCTATACCGAAGAGGAAAAATTGGCAATTGCCAAAGATTACCTGATTCCGCGCCAGAGCGAAGAGAGTGGGATGCGGGGCAAAGGCATACAACTCAATCAAGCCGCTCTGCGCACCTTGATTCGCCGCTATACCCGCGAAGCCGGGGTGCGGGAACTTGAACGTAAAATTGGCTCACTCTACCGCAAATTGGCGCGCAAAGTGGTGCAAGAAGAGACCTTCCCGCGCCGGATTCACAGCTTGGCCGCCCTCAGCGATTTGCTGGGGCCGCCCAAATTCTCGGAGCCCGAACCCGATAAAAACAGCGAAGTGGGTTTGGTGCGTGGTTTGGCCTGGACCGAGATTGGTGGCTCGGTGCTGCCGGTCGAAGTGGCGCTCAGTCCCGGCAAAGGCAAATTGGTCATGACAGGCAATCTCGGTGATGTGATGAAAGAATCGGTGCAAATTGCCCTGGGTTTTGTGCGTCACCAATCCGAATCCCTGGGTATCACAGCCCGCTCGCTGCAAAACCAGGATATTCACGTGCATGTGCCCGAAGGGGCGATCCCCAAAGATGGCCCCTCTGCAGGTCTGGCGATCTGTACCGCACTGGTCTCGGCCTTGACCTTGCGCCCGATCAAAGCCAATCTGGCCATGACCGGTGAGATCACCCTGCGCGGCAAAGCCCTGCCGATTGGTGGGCTCAAAGAGAAGTCTTTGGCTGCTTTCCGCGAAGGCATTACCCTGATCTTAATTCCCCACGACAATCTCTCCGATCTGGAAGAGATTCCGGCTGAGATTCGCAATCAGATCCAGTTTGTGCATGTCAAAGAGATGGCCCAGGTTTTGGAACAGGCCCTTTTGCCTGCCCCTGAAAAGAAACCCCATTCCAGCCGCAAATGGGTTTAGCCCGTGTCACTGCGCTGTGAACTCTGCGGAGAACTCAATCAGGCTACGCAAGCCCGGCGCTGTGAGCGCTGCCAGAACAGTGATTTTAAACCCGCTTCGGCGCTTTGGCGCTCGCCCTTTTATTCCCTCGAAGGGCTGATGCGGGTGGTGGCCAACGCGGAATTGCTGCGTTTGGCCCTTCTGCCAATTTTATTGACGGGCCTGATTCTGGGCGCGGTCTTAATTTGGGGCCTGAGTTCGGTTTTTGCCGGACTCAATAGCTGGTTGGCAGAGTCCATGCGAAGTGGGGGTATCTTAATGGCTGTGCAAGGGGTTTCATTGGCTTTTGCCAGTTTTGCTCTGGCGGTGCTCTTTTTGTTTTTATTTCTGCCCGTTTCCAGCTTGGTCTGTCTGCCTTTTCTTGATCAGATCTCGCAAAAGGTCGAGGCCCTGATTCTGGGCAAACCCGAGCAGCCCTCGGCCTCTCTGGCATTGGGTTTTATTATCAAAGAGATGTTTTTGTTGCTCGGTTTTAAGCTCTTGGTACTGGTGCTGGGGCTGCCTCTTTTGCTGATTCCCGTGTTGGGGTTTCCGCTCTTTCTCTTTTTAATGGGACTGCTCACTGCTGTGGACTTCTTGGACCTGCTGCTCTCGCGCAAGGGCTATGGTTTTGCCGAAAAACTCAGCTATCTCAAACATTATTTTTTGCCTTTTGCGCTTTTTTCGCTGCCGGTGGTGAGCATGGCCTGGATTCCCCTCTTGCAAT
Organism: uncultured Candidatus Sericytochromatia bacterium; assembly: GCA_964598905.1. Taxonomy (GTDB): domain Bacteria; phylum Cyanobacteriota; class Sericytochromatia; order UBA7694; family UBA7694. The sequence continues at coordinate 12,434 of CAZRFI010000047.1, forward strand.
TGCTGATTCTGCCCGGCGCGGCGGCTGGCGGTGTTTTGTTTTATTTGCACCACCCCAAGCCGATGAGCGCTCGGCTTGAACAAGAGGCCACAGGTGTCCCCGACTGAATTTTCGCTCTCTCAGGCCCGGCGGGCGCTGCAAACGCAAGACTGGCAGGCCGCCCGCTTGGCGTTTGAGTCTGTTTTACAGGCCGATCCGCAGCAATTAGAGGCTCTGACGGGTCTGGCCACCGTTTCTCTGGCGCTCTTGCAATTTGAACAAGCTGTGGCTTTTGCCCAGCGGGCGGTGGCTGCTTTTCCCGAATCGGCCTCGGCCCATTATGGTCTGGGTCTGGCTCTGTACAGTGCCAACCAACTCGAAGCAGCCCTGACCCATTTGCGCCAAAGCACGGCCCTGGACCCAGAAAATGCCCTGGCCTGGGTGCGGCTTGGGCAAATTTATACCCGCCATGGACTGCCTTTTTACGGCTTTTCCTGTTTGGAGCGGGCCCAAGCGATTTGGTCTGATCAGGTGGTGGATCCCCTCTGTCTGAGCCAGGCCGCTTGGCGTGCGGGTCTGTGGGCGCCTTTTCAGCGCTGGACGGAGTCTTTTTATCAGCAGATTCCCGACCTCTCGCTGCGGCTCCGGGTCTATACCCGCTGGCTGGATCTCTTGGGTTATCAGGCCCACCTCAGTGATCCCGATTGGGACTTGCTCTTGTCTCAGTGGGAAACCCATTTGCCTTCGCGTTTGAGTTTATTGCCACCACAAAAACAACAACTCGCTTCTGTCTCTGGTTCTTTGCGGGTGGCCTGTCTCAGTCACAATCCCATTCTCAGCCATTCTTTACTGGCCCCTTTGGTGGCTTTGCGGCCCACCGAGATCGCTGTTTTTTCTCCTCTTTCTGTGGCTGACAATGCGCTTTGGCAAAACAGCTCCGACGCGTCGGAGCTGTCTCCTCAGGCTCTTTTGCCTGCCCTGCAAGCCTGGCAGCCCGACCTGATTGTTGATCAGGTGGGTCTCTCACGCCCCGATGTTTTGATGCTGCCGCGCCAATTGCCGCAGTCTGTTTGGTGTTCTGGCACTGATCCTGATTATCTCAGCCCAGTATTGAGTGGGGCGCAGAGCCGCGAATGGCCTTGGCTCTTTTCTGCAAAGAATGATTCCGGCGCTCCGCTTGCCTATCCGACTGGCGCGTCTGTGGCCGGTTATATGGGGCCCATCCGGTCTCTGTCTCCTGAGACCCTGCAGCTCTGGGGCGATTTAATGCTGGCCCATGCCCAGCTGCGGCTCTGTCTCTTTTCGCCCGAACTCGATGATCCCCTGCTCAAACAATACCTTGAACAGATTTTTCAAAACCGGGGTATTTCAGGCTACCGCCTGCGCTTTTTTGGCAATTGCGCCTCGCAAGAGCCCCTGTCTTTTTTCTATGGGCAAGTGCATTTGGTTTTGGCTCCGCTGCCACGCAGTTCTTGGTTTCAAACCTGCCAAGCGCTCTGGCATGGCCGCCCGGTTGTGAGTTTGCGAGATCCCCGCTGGCAAGCGCGCAACGGTGCCGCTCGGATAATCTCTGACTTAAATTGGGAGCCAGGACTGGCTGAAAGTCCCGATGAATGGCTACTTAAGGCTCAATCTCTGCTCAAACAAGGCCCCGAACCCGCTGCTTTGCGGGCCTTGCTGTTGGGGGCAGAAGCCACCCAAACAGCTTTGTTGAACCAAGCTTGGCAGGACTGGCTGAAAGCAGTGGGGCTGCAAGATGCTGCCGGAAACTGAATTGGCCCAACGCCTCGAACGCCATGACCCAAGCTGGGCGACTTACTTGCCCGAAGCCGGTCCGATGACCCCGGCGGCTGTGCTTTTGCCGCTTTTTTACAAGGCGGGAGAGGCACATATTCTTTTGACCATGCGCACAGATCAGGTCAGTCACCACAAAGGTCAGATCTCTTTTCCCGGCGGCAAATCTGAGCCAACGGATCAGAATTTGGCAGAGACCGCCCTGCGCGAGAGCTGGGAGGAGGTTGGCCTGCGCCGCGAAGATGTGCGTCTGATCGGCCAAATGAAACCCATGCCCACGCTGACCCGTTTTTGGGTGCATCCCTTTGTGGGGATGATTCCCTACCCCTATGCCTTTGAGGTCAATCCGGGTGAAATTGCCACTTTGATTGAAGTGCCGCTGAGCCATTTGCGGCAGCCCCAAAACCGCCGTCAGGGCAAACGCAGTTTTGGGGGGCGGGAGTATGAGATCTATTATTTTGACTATCAGGAATTTACGATCTGGGGCATTACCGGGCATTTGCTTCACGATTTTTTGACTTTGTTGGATTGAGTTTTTTACGCAGCAAAAACCCCCCTTTTTTCAAGGGGGGGCAAACGGAAGAATATTACTGAAATTTTATTTGGTGATGGATTTGATCCGGCTGTCGTCTTGTTTGCGGGCTTCGCCGTAGATACCGTAGCCGACAGTTCCGACCACAGCAGCGCCTGCCACAGCGATGGCACCATAAGTAGCGGCTTTGCCAAAACCTTTACCGGCTTGAACCGTCAGGTCTTTGGCGGGACCAAAGGCCCAGGTGCCGACTTTGCTCATAAAGCTCTGACCAGCGGTGCTGGCAACTTTTGCGCCACCCATACGGGCGAACATGCCGAGGGTCATACCGGCGCCGACGATTTCCAGGCCGTTGTTGGCTGCGAATTTGCCAGCGCCAACTGCGACAGTTTTGCCCAGTTTGAGGGCTTCCATGGCGCCTTCGCCAAAATTGTTGATTTCGTTTTCAAAGAGTTTGACTTCGACGGCTTTGCCGTTCAGGGTGGCATGGGTGCGGTCGCCGGGGCCCCGGTTTTGCAGGCTGGAGAAGTCCATATTGTCGCCGTAAGCAATGTAGAACTTGCCGTTTTCGGGATCTTTGTAGACCAGGGAGTCCAGTCCGTCACCGTCGATGGCCTGAGCCAGTTGGTTCTGGTTCACACCTTCTTGCAGTTCACGAATATGCATGGCATTGACGTTGACGCCGTTGACCGTTAAATTACCCATTTGCTTGAAGCCTCCGTTTGCGATTCTGTTCTTGCTTACTCTTTGTTTATACCCAGTTCAGCTCAGAAATATTCTTAAACACCCTCTATTTTTCAGTTAAATCTAATCAATGGAGCAAAGCTAAGCTTTGGTGCGTGTTTGATCCGACTTAAGCGATCTCAGAGTAATCTTTGGAGTAACTGAGATTAAGGAATGTTTAAGATGGGTTGGCTGGTGTCCAAAAGCGGTGCTGACAAGGGTTTGAAGCGATTGAATGACTTGCTTTTGACTGGACATGCCCTTATTATACTTGCACTTGGCCCAAATTAAAAGCGACCATCCGGCTTTCTGGCTGGCTCTGTCTGGCCTGACTTGTCTTTCAGATCTGGATTTGTTATCTTGAGGATGATTTTGTTGGGTTCACATCTGGCAAAGATAGGCTAAAAATAGATGGGAGTGTGTATTTGTGTTTAAACATTTGATTTTTTCTGCCCTGTTGGCGCTGGGACTAACGCTTTCTGCGACTTCTGCTTTGGCTATGCCGTCAACCCAATTGGCGATGGGCCACCACGATACGACCCTCAAAAACAAAGAGCTGGCCTTTAATTTTTATAAAGATATTATGAATGACAAAAAGCTGGACAAGCTGAAAGATTATTTCACGGCAGATGTACTCGACCACGACCCTATGATGGGAGATATCAGCGGTCTGGCCAAGGTCAGCGAAAGTATCAGTGATTTCTTGAAGGGCTTTCCCGATCTCAACGTCGAGGTTTTGCGTTCAGCCGCTGAAGGCGATTTGGTCTTTGTGCATATCCGCATGACGGGCACCAATTCGGGGGCCATGATGGGCATGCCTGCTACAGGTAAAAAAATCGACGTCAATGCCATCGATATCATCCGTATCAAAGACGGGAAATGTGCGGAACATTGGATGGAAACAAACAGTATCGCCATGATGCAGCAATTGGGGCTGATGCAGGGCCATTAAAGGCTTTTTTCTCTCCCTTTGTTTTTGGGGAACCTCTGGTGGTTTTTTTCCGCTGCAGGCCCAAACCTTGAACAGACTTGAGCCTGCCGCTCAAGTCAATCATTACCCATTGGGAGCTTATCGGATCTCTTGGCAGCCCGAGAGGGCCCAATTGGAAATTGCACGCCAAAGTGCGGATCACCCACCACAGGTGCTTTTGCGCTCTGCGCCCGGTCAAAACTGGCTACAGGCCGAGCAACGGCCTTTGGCGGTCTCTGAACAGCGCGGCTCTTTTCGCTTTCAATCCCAACTTCTGCAGCGCTGTCAGCACTTAAAGGTGACAGCTTTGGAGAGCCATCTGGAGGCTTCAGCCCAGGATTTGCGCTATTGGAGCCTGCGGGGGGGCTGGCAGGAACCCGATTGCTTGCAGACCTGGCAATTAAAACTGAACCTCAGTGCTGAAGGCCATTTGCGTTTGAGCGTTGCACTCAGCCCAGGGCCTTTGCAAACACTGTCTCTGTATCTGCAGCGCGATCCTTCTGAAAGCTGGTATGGTGGCGGAGAGCAGTTCAGCTCGCCCCGCCTCAATGGCCAGCGCTGGCCTGTCTGGGTGCAAGAAAATGGCATTGGCCGAGGAGAGCAGCCCCTGAGTGCTCTGATTGACCTCTTTTCGCCAGGTTCAGCGGGCCATGCTCAAAGCAGCTATATTTCTGTTCCCTGGCTCATGAGCGCAGAGGGGCGTGGTCTGGCTCTTGAAAACAGCGAATATGCGGAATGGGATCTCAACGACCCAAACCTGCTGCGGCTGCAACTCTGGTTCCCTGAAATGCGCTTGCGTTTATTAGGGGCCGACAGTCCCTTGGCTCTGCTCAAAAGTTATACCGCTTGGGCCGGGCGCATGCCTGAACCGCCGGACTGGGCCGATCGCGGGGCCTGGGTGGGGATGCAGGGCGGCACTGCCAAGGTACGGGCAGTCTGGGAAAAATTAGACATGCGAAAAACACCCCTGGCCGCTTTTTGGCTGCAGGACTGGGTGGGCAAACGCAAGACCAGCATTGGCTCTCAGCTCTGGTGGAATTGGGAGCTGAATCAGCAATCTTATCCTGGTTGGCAGGAGCTGGTCAAAGACTTCAAAGATTCAGAGGTGCGGGTCTTGGGCTATCTCAATCCTTTTTTGGTCGATAGCGACAATCAAAATGGTTTTCGCCGCAACCTCTATGCCGAAGCGCGGGAGCAGGGCTTTTTGCTTAAAGATGCCCATGGCGCGGTTTTGCAGGTCAAAAATACCGATTTTTCAGCAGGTATGCTCGATCTCAGTCATCCGGGGGCGCGGGCTTGGTTTAAACAGGTGGTCAAAAGCCAGGTTTTGGGAATCGGCCTGAGTGGTTGGATGGCGGATTATGGCGAGGCTTTGCCTTTAGACGCCCATTTATACAGCCAAGAGCCCGCATTGAGTGCCCACAATCGCTATGCCGAAGAATGGGCCCGTTTGCAAAACGAAATTCTCAGAGAAAACCCCGAGGCCCAGGCTGTGGCTTTTCTCAGGTCGGGTTTTACACATAGCCCTCGCTGGGCACCGCTCTTTTGGCAAGGCGACCAAAGTGTCAGCTGGGATGGCCACGATGGCCTGCGCAGTGCAGTGATGGGCCTGATCTCGGGAGGGCTCAGTGGCTTTGCGCTCAATCACAGCGACGCCGGGGGCTACACCTCGGTCTGTCAGGCGGGTCTCGGTCTCTGCCGCAGCCCCGAATTGCTGATGCGCTGGCTCGAAGTCAATGCCTGGACGCCTTTTCTGCGCAGCCACGAAGGCAATCAGCCCGAGGCCCAGGCTCAAATATACAGCAGCCCCGAACTGCTCGATTTCTTTGACCGTCAGGCGCGCATTTACACCGCTTGGCGCTTTTTGCGCCGCCCGCTCTTTGCTCAGGCCCATGAGCAAGGCGCGCCGGTTGTGAGGCATTTGTTTTTGCATTATCCCGACGATGCGGTGGCTGCCCAAATTCACGACCAATTTATGCTTGGGCCAGATCTGATCGTGGCACCGGTTTTGGAACCGGGTGCCCGCAGCCGCAAGCTCTATTTGCCACCTGGGCCTTGGGTGCATCTCTGGAGTGGCAAGGTCTATGGGCTTTACCAAAAAGGCAGTTGGGTCGCCGTTGCTGCGCCTTTGGGCCAGGCTCCCGTCTTTGTTCGCCGTGAAAGTGATTTGGGGCCACAACTCTTGCAAAGCCTGAAGGCCCAAGGGGTTTTTCCTCTCTCTGAGCGGATGTCGGCTTCGCCTCGCTGATTTGGATTTGAACACCGCTCCGCGTTACTCTGTCTGAAGAAGATAACTTGATTTCCTGGAGTTGCACTATGTTTAGATTTGTGGGCCTGTTTTTGTTATTGTTATTGGGGCTGAGTCTGCCCGTGGGGGCTGCGACTTTGCTGCAGCAGGCCGATCAGGCCTTTGCTGATCACAATTACAAAGAGGCCCTGGGGCTTTACGAACAGACCCAAAAAGACCCCAAATTTGCCTCCGACAGCTTGCGGGTACGCCACCGGGTCTTGAGCAGTCTCGACAAATTGCAGGACTACGACCGCTTTATTCCTCAACTTGAAATTGCCCTCAAACAGGTGCCCGATTTGCTTTGGCGTGCCCGCTATTCCGCTCTGGGAGCCCAGGTTTACCGCCGCATGCCCCACCAAGGTTATTTGCGCAATGGTACACTCTACCGCAATGCCGACCGCCGTGAAGGCACCTATACCTGGGTTTGGGACCAAGACCACAAACAGGCTGAGACCTATTACAACGCCGCCCGCAAGAATTATTTTGACTATCTGTATACCCGCAAAGCCCGCTTGATGGAGATCGAAAAAGAGCTGCTCAATCTGGTTGAAGAACTGGGCTTTTTCTACCGCGACCAAGCCTGGCTGACTTCCGCACGCAAGGACTGGCCCACACTCGTGGCCCCCAAGGCCCCCGGTGAGACACTCAAAGCCGAATGGACCCCCTTCCAAAAGGCCTATTTTCTCTATTATGAAAGCCTCAAAATGGCGCAGAATCTCAAAAACGATTCGACTCAGGTGCGCTTGCAATTTGCCTGGAATGTGTTTATCCTGCGCCGCTTGGGTCTCCAGGCCGCTGATTACCCCGATCTCGATCCCATGCTGGCCTTTCAAACACTCTTAAAGACCTATCCCCAAGACGCCCTCGCCGATAAAATTCAACTCTCGCTGGGAGACCTCTTAAACGGTCGCCAGCAATACGCTGCTGCGATTGAAAACTGGGAAATGCTGCTTAAACACCACCCCAAGAGTTTGCTGGTGAATGCCGCTCACGACCGTTTGCAGAATATCCGCTGGCCCAGCCTCCATTTGCAGGTACCCGGTGTGCAGGCACCCGACCAACCGGCCCGCTTTCAGGTCGGAGGACGCAATCTCAAAGACCTGACCTTTAAACTTTGTGCTGTAGATTTACAGAGAGAATTGACCGCTTTCCTGTCTTTGAACAACCCGAGTCTGCGCTTTGTGGATTTTAATGGCCATTTTGGCTCCTCTTTGACTGAGAACCGCAGCCATTGCCAAGAAGAAGTCTTGAGTTGGAGTTGGCAAACGCAGGCCCCGGATTATACCCCCTTTCAGCGTGAACTCACGCTCTCCAAAGCCCTGCCGGCGGGTGCCTATTTGCTGCAAGCTGAAGGCCAAGATGTCGAAGCCTCGGCTTTGGTCTTGCTTTCGGATCTCTCATTGGTACAAAAACAGGCGGGTGAGCAAACGCTCTTTTATCTCAGCAGTGCCGAGACGGGAAAACCCGTTTCAGGCGCCACTTTATACCTCAAAGAGACCACAGGCAGTGGCCTCGGTTCCCAGGTCAAAATTTCCCGCGTCAAAACCGGCGCTGACGGTCTCTATCTGCACAAACGTCAACTCAAACAGGCAGGCACCTATCTCGACGCTTACGCGGTCTCTGGTGCGCAACACGCATTGAATCAGATGCGCTATTGGTATTATGCCGATGCCAGCCCCTATTACAAGGTCTATGCCTATACCGACCGGCCGATTTACCGCCC
>CAZRFI010000048.1:0-12945 GCA_964598905.1 uncultured Candidatus Sericytochromatia bacterium
TCTTCAGGCCTGCGCATCAACCGTGCCGCTGATGACGCCGCCGGATTGGCCGTCTCCGAAAAACTGCGCACCCAGATCAAAGGCTTTAACCAGGCCACTGCCAATGCCCAAGATGCCATAAATTTAATTGCCACCGCTGAGTCGGGCCTGGATCAAACCTCGCAGATTTTGCAGCGCATGCGCGAACTCTCAATTCAATCCGCCAACGATACCTTGGTCAATACCGACCGTTCCAAGATCCAAGAGGAGATCAACCAGCTCCGTCTCGAACTCACCCGCATTGCCGAAACCACCGAGTTTAATACCCGCAGCCTGCTCGATGGCAGCATTGCCAATGCCACTGGCAAAGAAGTCGCCAGTGCAGAGGTCAAACAAAACATTCGCATCGGCAGTGTGAGCGCCACCGTTCCTCAGCTGGCAGATTTTTTCAAAAGAATTGATCCAGCCAGCGCAGGTCCAGCAGACTATTTTAACAATGGGCAAATAGCGCTTATTAACCGGGAGCCTGCAGGCATTGATGAATTTATTGCCACTCTGGATGTGGCTTATGAATTTAAGCTCGTGTCTTATCAAGTGGGGGGTAATTCTGCGCCTGTGAGTGTTGCCATTGAGCTTTATAGCTCAACACAGGGATTTTTGTACAGTCTCGATCCCCTATCCCAACCTTCGTTTGTCAATGGAGGTGGATTTGAGGCCGTTAGCATCAATCCGACAACCTTGCGCTTGATACTGTCCAGCGTGAGACCCAGTGCAGCAAACAACGAAGGGGCTGCTATCGGCTTTGTTGAGGTCAACCCCACTTTACTCACACTCAGTGATATTGGCAAAAGTGCGGTTATTCAGGTCACAGCCCAAAGAAATGCGGTCACCACCGACAGCGCACTGACCTTTCATGTCGGCGCCAACGAAGGGCAGTTCCTGAAAATGGGCGTACAAGACATGCGCGCCAAGGCCCTGCGCATTGAAACCATCAATGTCTTTGGCAGCACCGATCAAGACAGCCGCCTCAAGGCCCAAAACGCGATTGGCGCGATTGATGCCGCCCTGGACTATGTCAACACCAACCGCTCCCGCCTCGGTGCCTTCCAGAACCGCCTTGAATACACCATTCAAAACCTGCAGGTCTCCAAAGAGAACCTCACCGCTTCCGAATCGCGCATCCGCGATGCAGATATTGCAGCAGAAACTGCCAATCTCACGCGGGCCCAGATTCTCGTGCAGGCCGGCACCTCGATTCTGAGCCAGGCCAATGTGGCCCCCCAATCGGCGCTGAATCTACTCAGAGGCTAAAATGGGCCTCTGAGCAGCTATAATAGATAAATAGCGCTTTGTTCAGGCCAATTTAAGGGAGACAAAAACCTATCGCCCTGCATATCAACGTCAATCTGAGTTCTTTAAATGCCCAGCGCAATCTGGGCAAGAGCAATAACCAACTGGCCAAAACCTTGGAGCGCCTGTCTTCGGGTTTGCGTATCAATCGCGCTGCCGACGATGCCGCCGGATTGGCCATCTCCGAAAAATTGCGCACGCAGATCAAGGGCTTGGCTCAGGCCAATAACAATGCCCAAGATGGCGTGCAATTGGTGCAAACCGCTGAAGGGGGCTTCGAACAAATCTCAGGCATTTTGCAGCGCATGCGCGAATTGAGCATCCAATCAGCCAGTGATACCTTGGTCAATAGCGACAGGACCAAAATTCAAACCGAAATTGAGCAATTGCGCACAGAAATTACCCGCATTGCCCACACCACCGAATTTAATACGCGCAAATTGCTCAATGGCAGTATTCAGTCTTCACAATTTGATTTTCAAGACGCACGGGCCATTTTAACCAATCATATTCGGGTGGGAGACACCCAAGCCCTGCCCTTTGACATCCGAAATTTTGTCGCTGGCATTCAGACCATGGCCCTGAATGCCACGGTTGATCAGGCGATTTCGCTCAAAGTGGTCAATATCTCTCCCACCCTCAACCAAGTTGGTTTGGAAGTGCGTTCATCGGTCTTTGGGGTCTTGACCCAACTCCAGGATTTGCCGGGCCTCGCAAGCACCAGTTTTGGCATCTCACTCTTGGGCCCGAGCTCCAATGCCAGCCTATTGACCCTGGATATTAACAAAGGGGGCTTTATCAGCGGGGCCATCGACCGGGCCACTCCCTTCAGCAGTTTGATCCTGACCGAACGCTTGAATCAAGTGAACGCCGGTAATCTCAGCCTGACGGTGGGCGGAACAGCCTATTCGATTGCGGTCAACCCCAACAGCGACACCATCAACAGTATTCAAGCCCAAATCAATGCCCTCTCCAATGCCACTCACACCTTTAGCGCGGGATTTGATGATCTCAACAGCCGCTTTCAGATCACCGTCACCCGCACAGCCAACCCCCAGACCAACACCTATTCCAGCAATAGCAATTATTCCAGCACGCCTCCAATTGCTTACAGTGGCGCAGCCCCCGCACCCGCACCCTACCCCGCTCTCAGTCTGCCTGCCATTGGCACAGAATTTGCTGCTGTTGTCGATTTTGCCAATTTAAATGCCCTGGGCCACAATTCCAGTCTGGCGATCAACGCAGCAGGCGGCTTGAATGGGGTGCTCGGCGGAGTCAACACCCTGGCAGGCAATGATCGCCGCATTGTGGGATATAGCACCAATACCTACACAGGTACCCCCACTTATGCGGGCCCCAATTCCAACTATAATTTGACCACCACCGTCGATTTCAGCCAGATCAGCACAACCTCTATCAATCAATCAGGCAGCGGTGGGTTTATCGCAGCAGCGACTTGGCTGGCACAAGGACACGTCTTTGGCGCAGATAACTTAAATATCGCGGTCACCGACGCCAATGGTGCGGCTCAAGCCGTCTCTGTGGCTGTATTGGATAGCGAAACGGTGGCCACCACCCTTAACAATATCCAACTGGCCCTGAATGGAATTGCCGCTGGCGGAGACAGTTATACCGTGACGTTGGGGGCTGGCAATACCCTCGAGATCAGCCACAGCGTCACCCAAAATTATGCTGCCGGGGTGGCCTCCCGCTCGCAAACCCAGGCTTTTACGCCCGCCAATGCGCCGATCCCCTTTGGCGGTAGCACAGGCCCCAACAATTTTGGGCCGGGTAGCCCAGGCATTGGGGCCTTTTTCCCCAATCCGGGCGGGGTGGCCCCAGAGTTTGATCTCTCGCTGAGTTTTGGCGGCAATAGCAATTTGGAGAATGCCCTCTTTTTAAACACCGTGGCAGATAACGCGGACACCCGCAGCAATACCTATCGGGGCACCATTGCCTCTATCGGCGCCGATTTATACCAATTGACCACCACGCAAACAGAGGTACACAATGCAGGCAATAACAATGTCCAAAGCAGTGTTGCTGTGGGAGGCCCCTTCAATTTAACCGAAGCGGATATCGGCAAAGAGGTGGTGGTTCAGATTTTTGCCGAGCGCAAAGAGGTGCGCGAAGATCGGGCCCTGACGCTGCATATTGGGGCCAATGAAGGTCAGTTTCTCAAAATGGGCATCGAAGAAATGAGCGCCAGGGCCTTGCGGATTGAAAGCTTAAACCTCTTGGGCTCCAGCGATGCCGACTCGCACCTCAAAGCCCAAAATGCCATTGGCATCCTGGGCGAAGCCCTGGATCAGGTCAATTTACAGCGCAGCCGCTTGGGGGCTTACCAAAACCGTTTGGAATACACGATTCAAAACCTGCAAATTTCCCGTGAAAACCTCACGGCCTCCGAGTCGCGCATCCGCGATGCGGATATCGCCGCCGAAACCGCCAACCTGACCCGTGCCCAGATATTGGTCCAAGCAGGTACCTCGATTCTCAGTCAAGCCAATCTGGCGCCACAATCAGCCTTGAATCTCCTGGGTTAAGCGCTCGAAGGGCACTTTGGGTTCGATTCAATTGATAAGCCCAGACATTTAGATTATAATTTTTGATAGACAAAGATGATTATAATCAAAGCAAATGAGCCCCTTTTATGAACCTGAGAGATCTGGAATATTTAATTGCACTGGATGAGTTGCGCCATTTTCGCAAAGCAGCAGAAAAGTGTTATGTCAGCCAGCCCACCCTCAGTGGCCAACTCAAAAAACTGGAGCAAGAGCTGGGTGTGCAATTGGTTGAGCGCACCCGGCATAAGGTCTTTCTCACGCCCGTCGGAGTAGATGTGGTCAAAAAAGCCCGTCAGATCATGCAAGATGTGGAGTATATTCAAGAGTTGGCTCAATTGGCAGGGGATCCCCTGCGGGGACCGCTGCGGATGGGCCTGATCCCCACCCTCGGCCCCTATTTATTGCCGCTGATCATTCCAGCCATTCGCCAGGGATTGCCCGGCCTGGAATTGTATTTACACGAAATTCAAACCGGCACGCTGATGGAAAAATTGGCCAGTGGCGAATTGGATGTTGGGCTACTGGCTCTGCCGATCGAAGCGGAACATATGCAGAGCCGCGTTTTGTTTGAAGAGCATTTCTGGCTCGCGGTGCCCGAAGCCCACAAGCTGGCAGGCCAAAGCCAAATTCAGCTCCAACAATTGGCCCAGGAGAGCATTTTGCTTTTGGACGACGGCCACTGTCTGCGCGATCAGGCCCTGGATGTCTGCACCATGGCTGGCGCCCGTGAAAAAGCCAATTTTCGTGGCACCAGCCTGGAAACGCTCAAACACATGGTCAGTTCTGGCAATGGCGTGACCCTGATTCCCCGTTTGGCCATCCTCAAAACCGATCCCGACAATGCACAGGTGCGCTATTTGCCTTTTGAGAAACCAGCTCCTTCGCGTCAAATTGGGCTGATCTACCGCAAAAGTTCGCCGCGCAAAGACTGTTTTGAAAGTCTTGGCAAAATCATCAAAAATGCCGTCAAAGGAAGGCTCTAGCCATGTGGAACCCAGAACATTACCAAAAGGCCATGCTCTTTGCGGGCATCGCCCACGCCGACCAACACTTTCCTGGCACAGAGGCTGCCTATGTGGTTCATCTGGCCCAGGTGGCGATGGAAATCCAATATGCCTGGACCCTCGCCCCCGGAGACTGGAATGTCGATTTGGCCCTGCAATGTGCCCTTTTGCACGATAGTCTCGAAGACACGCCCACCCCCTATGCCACCCTCGAAGCCACTTTTGGCAAAGAGGTTGCCCAAGGTGTAATGGCCCTGAGCAAAAATGCCGACCTGCCCAAAGCCGAACAAATGAGCGACTCACTCAAGCGCATTAAGAGCCAACCCCCAGAAATTGCCATGGTCAAATTGGCCGATCGCATCACCAATTTACAGTCGCCTCCACCCCATTGGGACAGCGCCAAAATCGCCAAATACCAAGCAGAAGCCCGTTTGATTCATGATGAATTGAGCTTTGCCAATGCCTTTTTGGCCCAACGTCTGATGACCAAAATTGAGGCTTATGCTGATTTCTTAGACCGCTGAAGGGCTGAACTTGACCTGTATCAAAGCCCCAAAGTGAAAAGCGTGTTATACCTCTTGCAGAGTTTGATCATGCAGGAGCTTTTATGCCAGAATTGCCCTCTCCCAAAGCTTGGTTTTTGGGCCCCAAAGCCGAAAATCAGGAGTTTTTTGAACGCACACTCTTAGAGAGTTTTCGCGATTATTGTTATTGGCGCCGCAATTTCCACCCCGAAGACCAGGCTTATATTCGCTCTGAAGACCGCTTAAAACCTGAATTTTTAGACTACCAAGAGGTGCTCAGCGATCGCCTCTTCGAAATGCTCTCCCAGCTAAAAAAGAGCATGCCTTTTTTTAGCCCGCGTTATTTGGGCCATATGGTCAAAGATCTGCTCATGCCGGGCACCTTGGGCTATATCGCCGCCATGTTTTACAACCAAAACAATATCACCCAGGAATCGGCCACCATTACCACCCGCTTTGAAGCGGAAGCGCTCAAGACAATCGTCAAAATGCTGGGATATAGCGAAGATCAAGCGTGGGGGCATCTCTGTTCCGGGGGCACTGTCGCCAATATGGAGGCCCTCTGGGTGGCGCGCAACGTGCGTCTTTTTCCCTGGCAGGTGGCCTTGGCCTGTCACCGGGCCGAGCCCGAAGCACAAATTCGGCTAAAACAGTGGGTCAACACCCTCCAACCTGATTTTCCCTGGGAAAATCCCGCGCGCTTAAATGTGCAGGCGACTCTCGATCTGCAAACCCGACTCTATCAATCCCTGGCATCCGAACCTGAACTGGTCAGCGTGCTTCACCAACATTCGGTGGTTCACTTGGGTCTGCTGTCTTTTGCCAGGGCCTGCCAAACAGAGTTGGGGGCTCCAGCCTGGAATTTACGCGTGGCGTATAGCCAAAACGCCCATTATTCAATGCGCAAAAGCCTGGGACTCTTGGGCCTGGGCGAAGAAGCCGCTTTAAAAATTGCCCTGGACTCAGATTTGCGCATGGACTTAAATGATTTGGAACGGGTCTTGAACCAATTGGACCACAGCGATCTCCTCTTGGCTGTGGTGGGGGTCTATGGCTCCACCGAAGAGGGGGCTATCGACGATTTTGAGGCCCTGGACGCCTTGCGCAAAAAGCGTGAACAGGCCGGACTCCCCTCTTTTTGGCTCCACGCCGACGCCTGTTATGGGGGCTATGCCCTGTCTTTATTGACCCCAAACGATTCTCTGGGCGAAACAGAGCCCAAAAGTGAAGCAGAGATGGAACCCGCAGCCTCTTTACAGACCTTTTTGCAATCAGTGGCCAAAACAGCCCAGGCCCGCAGCAACGAAAAGGGATTTTGGGCCTGGAATCTCTCTCGTTGCCAGCGCTGGCTGAACGTCTCACGGGCTTTGTCACTGGTCGATTCCATTTCACTCGACCCCCACAAATTGGGTTATTTGCCCTATCCAGCCGGTTCTGTCGCCTATCGGGATTACCGCTCGCGGGAATTCATCCGCTGTGAGGCCCCGTATCTCAACAGCGAAGCGGTGGCAGAAACCCAGGCCTGGAACACCCCTTATCCAGGCAAATACACGCTCGAAGGCTCCCGCCCAGGTGCCACCTCAGCGGCCATCTGGCTGGCCCACCAGACCGTGCCCCTCAATCGGCAGGGTCATGGACGGCTGGTGGCAGGCACCTTGGTCAGTACCGTCTATTTACAAGAAATGCTCAAAACAGTGATCGCCCAAGAATTAACCGGCATTCACTGCGTCTTTCTCAGTCCTGAGCCGGATTTAAATATCCTCTGCTATGGCTTTACGGGCAGTTGGCAAGGCCAGCCGCTCAGCCTACAAGAGACCAATTTTTTGGTCGAGGAACTCTATCAGCGTTTACTTGCTCGCGAGGTACAGCCCCAACAGACCCAAGACTTTATTGTCTCAATGACCCGTCTTGAAAGCGGCACTTATAGCAAAAGCCAATTAGAAAGCTATTGGCGCCGTCTTTCCGGTGAACCTTCGGCCAGTTTGGGAGCGGAAAAAGGACTGGCATTCATCCGCACGGTGGTGATGGACCCCTTCTTAATCGAAGCCGTCACCCGCGCAGATTTCCAGTCCCACACGGTGTCCCTCTCTCGGCTCTTTGCCTTGACCCTGAGCCAACAGCTCAAACAAATCTTGGCCCTTTTGAGGCCTTAAGATCGGAGAAAAGGCCTGATTCTGCTTGGATTGAAGACCTTGGCATGCTAGAGTATGGCTAAAGTGTAAAAAAACCGGAGCAATGGCATGGCCTATTTACTCGATGACTTCAGCCGAGAAGATGGTGTCTCCTTGTTTGGGACAGAGTGGATCCTCTTTTCTGACACGGTGATGGGTGGAGAATCTCAGGCCTATAGCCAAAGATGCAAAAGTGACAAAGGCAGCTGTCTGGAGCTGGGGGGAAATGTGAGCCTGGCCCATCAGGGGGGCTTCATCCAATTGGCTTTGCCTTTGGTTCACTCCCGTTACCTCTTTGACGCCCGCCATTTTCAGGGCGTTCACCTGATGGCCCGTGCAGCTCAGCCCGAGGGCTGGTTTATTCACCTGCGCACCCGCGAATTGAGTATGCCCTGGCAACATTACCGGGCCGTTTTTTTTCCCACCCCCGACTGGGCCATTCACCAAATTCCCTTTGAATTGTTTTACCCGGTCAGCACCAGTCATCCGCTCAATTTGGAACGGCTGACCCGGATTGGCATTGTCGCAGGTCAGCGCGAATTTAAAGCGGCGATTCAAATCCAAGAATTGGGGTTTTATCCCAGTTAGAGCGCAGGCCTCAGGCTAAAGCTTTAAAATGCTGACCAGCCAGGCGGGTGCGGTTTGATCACACAAACTATAAAGGCTGGCTTCGATTTTTTCGATTTGCCAGCCCGATTGAAAGTATTTTTCCAGCTCTTTGCGTGAGAGCGGATGGAGGTCGGGAGCACTGATTTCGTCGTTTTCACTCAGACACAAGATATACAGCCGACTGCCCGGAAACATGATATGGGCCAAGCCAGAGAGGTATTTTTTGCGTTCTTTGTCGTTTAACGAATGAAAGAGACCACTGTCGATCACCGTGTGAAAACCCTCACCCAAGACATCCAATTCCAGGGCATTGCCAACCACAAACGTGGCTTCCAATGTTTGCTTTTGGGCCTGTTCACGGGCGATTCTGATCAGGGCCTGATCGTGGTCGATGCCCCAAACCATGTGGCCCCGCGAGGCCAAAAGCAAGGTGTTTTCACCACAGCCACAGCCGACATCCAAAACATCACCGACAATCATTTCTTGATTGGCGAGGGATTCAATCACAGGTTGGGGTTTGCCAATGGCCCAGGTACAGGCTGAGAGGGGATGTTCAGAAAGCAGATTGACAGGCGAGAGTGTTGGGCGGACTTTTGTCGCTCTTGGCATAGTCGAAAGAAGGTCTCCGGTTTTATAACTGTGAACCCTATTGTACCGGGACTTGGGCACATTCATGTGACAAAATAACAACAATTAGATAGAGGGAACATTTGTATCTCTTTATCCCGTCAAACATACAGATCCCCCCACTTTCAGCCCGTACGTATTTTCGCCCCCATCAGAGGAGATAAAACAATGAAAAAAAGCCATTTGACGACAATAGGTGCATTTTGTTTGAGCTTTCAGTTTTTATTGGCGTGTGGCATCTTCAAAACCTCTCCTTTTACAGACAAAGAGCCTGTTCGGGTCAGTGGTCAGATCCAAACCGCAGAAGGAGGCCCTTATCAGGGCCGTGTGAAAGTCGTCACCGCGCGCGAAACATATTCTCCCGAGACAGATACCCAAGGCCGCTTTAACTTGGATTTATTGGGCTTTGAAACCAAAGGCGGTTTGGACCAGGCAACAGAGATTCAATTTTCAGCCAGCCACCCCGATGGCAGCGAGGTCAGCCAATCCAAAGCCCTGTTCAAAAATGAACAGGAACTGCCCCCCATGCGTTTTTGGAATGGTCTCAGCACCCCCTTAGACAATCACACCCTCAACACTTCACTCCCTTTTGGTTTTAGCTGGGAAAGTGGGTCAAACCCCGCCCCCAAATACCAGGTAGCGGTCATCGATGCCCGTGTCGGCACAATTTGGAGCAAGGAGAGCACGGGCGGTGTTGCAGGCCCCCTGCCCTTGGAATTATTGGAAAACCAGAGCAGCTATACCTGGCGTGTGACAGCCCTTTATCCTGAGTACCGGGCCAAAAGCAGTGTTCGCTCCTTTCGCACAGGCGATTTGCACACCGTCTTGCCGATTCAGTCTGTGCAAATTGCTGGCCAAAACAAACCCCCGTTTTTTGACGGTTTTTACCAATCCGAGCTGAAAGAAAGTCTGGATCTCAATCCCGATTCGCCTGTAGACCTGGTTGTGGATTTGGGCAAATCCCAAGCGCTTGGCACATTGGTACTCGCCAGCAGTGGTTTTTCTGCCAATCTGAAGGTCTATGCGGGAGAAAGTCCCGAAAAAACAAGCACGCCTCTGATTCAAGAAACGATAAGTGATTATCAGGTCATGGCCTTTCCGGAAGGAGCCAAAGCTCGTTATATTGTAGTGGCACTTTCTGGTCGCAGCGGTTTTCGCAGCATTCAGGAAATCCGGGTTTTGGCCCCCAAACCTTAAAAACGAAATAATGCATTGCACAAAAAAAGGAAATACTATGCAGTTTGTCTGTCTTTCTCCCCACTTCCCTGAAAATTTCCAGCTCTTCTGGCAACGCCTGAATGAAGCCGGAGTGAAGGTTTTGGGGATCGCCGATTGCCCTTGGGAAGAACTCAGCCCACAAATCAAAGACGCGCTGACAGAGTATTACAAGGTAGAAGACATGCACAACCGCTCCCAATTGGAAGCGGCTTGCCAGCACTTTATTGATCGCTACGGCCCGATTGATCGGCTCGAATCGCACAATGAATACTGGCTCGAAACAGAGGCCCATCTGCGCTCCAAATTTGACATTCCTGGCCCCAGAGAAGAAAGTATTCGCGATATCAAAAGCAAAGAGCGCATGAAAGAGATCTACCGCCAGGGAGGAATTCCTGTTGCCGCAGGTCAAGTGGTTCAGGGAGAGGCCGATTGCCGCCGTTTTATCGCCGAGGTGGGCTTTCCGGTGGTGGTCAAACCAGATATTGGGGTCGGTGCCGCCAAAACCTGGAAATTAGAGTCGGAGGCCGATCTGACACATTTTCTCAGCCAGGCCGGAGATACCACTTATCTGATGGAAGAATTCATCCAAGGCGATCTCTATTCTTATGATGGTTTAACCAATGCCCAGGGCGAAGTGGTTACCGCCTTCTCCCAATACTTCAGCAATGGCATCATGACCGTGGTCAACCAGGATCTGGATCTCTATCACATGGTTTTACGCGAAATCCCCCCAGAACTAGAAGCTTTGGGCCAAAAAGTTGTTAAAATCTTTGGCATCCGCGGGCGTTTTTTTCACTTTGAATTTTTCAAAAAGCCCAACGGTCAATGGGTTGCGCTTGAAGTCAATATCCGCCCACCGGGCGGCTTATCCATGGATTTGTTTAATTTTGCCAAAGACTGGGATCTCTACAAAGGCTATGCCGAAATGCTCTTGACGAACCAAATGACCCAACCCGCCTGCCGCAACGAATATGTGGCTTATGTCGGAAGAAAACACGGCAAGAACTATCAATTGGATCACGCGGCTATATTGGCACAGTTTTCGGGAGAGCTGATTCATCAACAGCCCATGGCCGAAATTTTTTATCCGGTCATGGGCCATACGGGTTATGTTGTGCGTTCAGCAGAACGGGAACACCTACA
The DNA here is from genome assembly GCA_964598905.1 of uncultured Candidatus Sericytochromatia bacterium. GTDB lineage: Bacteria > Cyanobacteriota > Sericytochromatia > UBA7694 > UBA7694. The sequence goes on from CAZRFI010000048.1 coordinate 11,193, forward strand.
AAAGGTGATCAACGCGATCCACACCACGTGCTAAGTGCTTTAAAAAGCGAACAAGCGGCTCAAGCAAGATAACCTGCGCCAGTCAGGTTGATCTTGCTCTGTCTTGCCCAGGTTGATGATCTCAGTTATTCGCCAGTGGCCTGTTTGATGGCCTGATTGGTTTGGCTGGTTATCCCATTCATCCACTCACCCAATTTTAAGGCGGCATGGGCAGCACCGGCTGTCACCAAAGCGCCCACAGTCACTGCACCCGTGGGAATCGCAGCAGGCAAAGCCACAATGCTGGCAGCTTCTGCAGCCATGGCAGTGCCTCCGACAGCAGCTGTCCCCAAGGCAACATTGCGCAAAGTACGCAAACTGTCCAGAGTCTTGGAAGCGCTGCTCTCTTCTGTTTTTTGAACTTGGCCAGGAGCAGTTACTTTATTTACATTTTGCATAAAACACGTCCCTTCGGAAATAAAAGCTTAATCAAACAAGGAGACAACTGCTTCAGCAGAACCCTGCTGAACCAAAGCTGTTTCAAGTGCATCCACCTGCATATGGTCTAGTGCAACTGAAGCCACGGTACGGGTTTCAGCAGAGACCAATCCCAGGCGCTCTTGTAAAAGCACCGTGGCCTGATCAATCTGGGCAAAGAGCATTACCACATTTTGTAATAATTGCTCGTCGGGTCGATAGGCATACTCGCGGGCCTCAAGAGCGGCCCCAATCATGACATCCAAACAGGCCAGCAAGCCGGGTAAAATGACTTTTTCCCATTCCACACGATCTGCGGCTTTGACGGAAGTTGTTTTTAATTGATTTTTTTTGTGTTCACAGACTTCAACTGAACGGCCCAAACCGTGCAAATAGTCGTCTACAGAGATCTGATTCTCTTTATAGGCTTTGATTAAAGGAATAATTCCCTGTGGTAATGACATATTCCCGACGAATAAATTCAGATTTGAGTCTGGTTTTCAGTGTTAAAAAATGAAAAATCGATTAAATCAAAAAAAACCAAGATGCGTCTATCTCTATCGTACAATAAAATCAGCCAATTTTGTGATCTTTATTTCAGGAAAGCAAAGCCCAAAAGGCGAAATCAGTCCACTTGGGCCACAGGTTCACCTTCGGGCTTTAACACCTGGTGACTCTGATAGTGAATGCCCCCATTTTTGAGTTCACCCACCATCTGGATAAAAGCCCCATTTTCGCCGGGATATTTGCCCAAAATCGTGACCATGTACTTTTTCTTTTGGCTGGCACTAAAAACACTCATCACAAACAGCGCCTCTTCAATCATCAGCACCTGTCCAATGATTTCAACCGCATTTTCTTTGATCAGGGTTCGGCGCAAATTGGCAATTTTAATTGTGGGGGATTCATCAATCTGGCGATACTGTGCTGCTTTTTGTGAATAAGTGGGCCAAAAAGCGAACATGATCTCACGCTCCAGAAACTTCTGAATCGGGTATTTGTTCTGCAAATCTCGGCGACGTTCGTCTTCAAATTTGTATTTAAAGCCCTCGATCTCAATCACTCCGCGCTTTTTGCGGGGATCTACCTCAACAATGGTGCCTTTGGCCATCCCAATCGCCCGCTGAAAATCCTGGGTAAGCGGGTGCTCGGGCAAGAGGAAAAGCGACTCTTGAATTGCAATTGTCGGGCTTTGACTGCGGGGAGGCCGAGAACGATCAAAATCCCTGCGGGGATAGCGATTGTCGCGGTTATAGCCACCACCGCCACCTTCACGGTTTTGATAACGGTTATAGCC
>CAZRFI010000048.1:13045-20408 GCA_964598905.1 uncultured Candidatus Sericytochromatia bacterium
TCTGACTCGTTCCCACGCTGTTGGGAATCTTCAAAACTGGACTCGTTTTCGGAATGACGCTCTTGGGAATACTGATCTTGGGAATGACGGTCTTGGTATGTCATAGCTTTCTCTCCCGGATTGGTTCTCTTATTATACCCTAATCACCTGATATTATTCAGGCTTTGAAAGCCTGCTTTTATGATTCACACTTGGCTGTACAGGCCTGTTTGTCACCACGTTTACAGGCCTGTTGAAAGTCCGCCAGTGCCTTGGGGCAGTTTTTGAGCATCATCCAGGCCGTACCACGGTTAAACCAGACAGAGGTCAAACCTGGATCAAGGGTCAGGGCTTGGGTATATTCTTTAATTGCAGCAGAATACTTCTGTTGGGCAAAATAGATCCGGCCACGCCGCGCAAAGATTTGGGGATCTTTGGGTGCCAGTTTATAGGCCTGTTCCAAATCCGCCAAAGCCAATTCAGGTTTGCCATTGGCCAGATAGCTGAGAGCCCGATTGGTATACGCTTTGACATATTTGGGGTCAATTTTTAATGCGGCTTCAAAGTCCTGAATCGCCTCAGTTTGTTTCTTGAGATGCTGATAAACCACCCCCCGATTGTGGAGCTGAATCGCATCCTGGGGCATTAACTGCACAGCCAGATTAAAATCCTCCAAGGCCAATTCAAACTTACTCAGTTGGGTATAAATCAAGCCGCGATTGCCGTAAGCCTCACCATCGGTGGGAACCTGTTCAATCGCACTTGTATAGTCTTTTATGGCCTCTTGGTACTTCTTGAGACGGCTAAAAGCACCCGCCCGGTTAAAATAGGCATCAGCATGTTTGGGATCCAGTTTAATCACCTGGGAATAGGCCTCAATCGCTTTGACAAATTCGCCTTTGCCCAGAAAGGTATTGGCCTGGTTGTAATAGGTCTCGATGTCAGCAGCCTGAACCCCCCAGGTCGAAGTGAGTATCAATCCCAACAGGGCTATATGTTTCAAACGCATCTTTAGCTGCATCTTTGGCCGCATCCCATCTTCTCTCAGACATCTTATTTTGTCTGTTATTCTAACATGAACCCAACCCAGAAATGAGTGTACTGCTCACTTTCGATCGTTTATCTCAAAAAAAACGGGCAAATCGCGCCCAAAGGCAGCTCTCCCTCACACGGGCACTCTGTCTTAGAAAGAGATTTTAGCGTAAACTGAAGAGCAAGCTGTGCCGTAAAAGGAGCCCGTCTATGTCTGAAGATACCACTCCCTCCCCCGCAGAAAATCTCTATCCCTTTGATCCGATTTTTGCTGAGGCCCTTTTGACCTGGGTCGGCTCTTTTCAAGAAAGCTTTTTCTGGTGCGCCAAGAAACAATTTCCACTTGAACCTCAAATCTTTGAACAGTGGCACATCGATCACGACATACATCCCTATCTGCTGGTGGAAGACGAAGAGGCCATTGCCTATGGTGAAGTTTCTTTGGCCACTGGCAGCGAAGAAGCCGAACTCATTCGTCTCTTGGTGCATCCCGAATGGCGCGGCAAAGGCATTGGCGGGCGTTTGATTCGGGCCTTGCTGGAAACAATTGAGCCTCAGTCTGTCAAAGAGGTCATGGCCCGCATTAACCCCCAAAACGAAGCTTCACGCCGGATTCTCGAAAAACAGGGATTTGTCAGGGTCGATCCCGAACGGGAAACAGAACTCAATCAATGGGAAGCCCAAGCCTTTGAATGGTGGAGTTATGCCTTCCCCCCCGTCTAATTCAGCATTCATGCTAGAATGCAACATCAAAGTCCATGAGAAAGGAAGCTCTCAAACGCCGTTGATGCCAGCCACAACGCGTTGAGTTATTTTTAAGCTATGAAAATTATTTACACCAAAACAGATGAAGCCCCCATGCTTGCCACCGCCTCATTTTTGCCGATTGTGAAGGCCATTGCCTCGACCGCAAATATTGAGATCGAAACCCGCGACATTTCCTTGGCAGGTCGTATTCTGGCCAATTTTTCTGAGTATCTGCAACCAGAACAGCAGGTCTCTGACGCCCTGGGTGAATTGGGTGAATTGGCCAAAACCCCCGAAGCCAATATCATCAAATTGCCAAATGTCTCAGCTTCTATTCCCCAGCTCAAAACCGCAATTGCAGAACTTCAGTCCCAAGGTTATGCCCTGCCTGATTATCCCGAAGAAGCCCAAAACGAAGCCGAAGCGGCAATTAAAAAGCGCTATGCCAAAGTCTTGGGCTCGGCAGTCAATCCCGTTTTACGTGAAGGCAATTCAGACCGCCGCGTGGCTGCTGCTGTCAAAGCCTATGCCAAAGCACACCCCCATTCGATGGGCGCCTGGAGTTCGGACTCACAAACCCGTGTGGTGCATATGAGCGAAGGGGATTTTTATGGCAGTGAAGTGTCTGCCACCATGGACAGCGATTGCCAAGTTCGGATTGAATTTGTCTCAGCCACCGGAGAAATCAAGGTCTTAAAAGACAATTTAGCGCTCTTAAAAGGTGAGGTGATCGATGCTTCCCGCATGGAGGTCGCCAAGCTGCGCGCATTTTTCGCAGACGCGATTCAACAGATCCAGTCTGAGGCCGTCTTGCTCTCCTTGCACCTCAAAGCCACCATGATGAAAGTCTCTGATCCGGTTATTTTTGGTCACTGCGTGCAGGTCTATTACCAAGAGGTCTTTGAAAAATACGCTGAAACCTTTGAAAAATTGGGTATAGACCCCAGCAATGGACTCGGCGATGTCTACGGCAAAATCGCCAGCCTGCCCGAGGCCGAAAGAATTGAGATTGAAAACGGGCTGCAGGCCGTTTACCAGCACCGTCCCGCCTTGGCGATGGTCGACTCAGACAAAGGCATTACCAATTTGCATGTGCCCAGTGACACGATCGTGGACGCCTCCATGCCCGCGATGATCCGGGGCGGCGGCAAAATGTGGGGACCCGATGGCAAAGAAAAAGACACCGTGGCGATGCTGCCCGACCGCTGCTACGCAGGCATTTACCAGGCCGTGATTGAAGACTGCAAAACCCACGGCAAATTTGACGTCTCAACCATGGGCAATGTGGCCAATGTCGGCCTGATGGCTCAAAAAGCAGAAGAATACGGCTCCCATGACAAGACCTTTATTGTCGCTGGCGACGGCGTGGTTCGTGTGCTGAAAGGCGATGAAAAAGTCTTTGAACACACGGTTGCCAAAGGGGATATCTGGAGAATGTGCCAGACCAAAGATGTGGCGATCAAAGACTGGGTCAAATTGGCCGTCAATCGTTCGCGCGCCACAGGCAGCCCTGCCATTTTCTGGCTGGATCAGCAGCGCGGCCACGACGCAGAGCTGATCAAAAAGGTCGAAGCTTATTTGACCGAACACAATACCCAGGGCCTGGAGATCAAAATTCTGGAACCCGTGGCCGCCATTACCTACAGCCTGGAACGTATCCGCAAGGGCCAAGACACCATTTCTGTCACGGGCAACGTCTTACGTGACTACCTCACAGACCTCTTCCCGATTTTGGAATTGGGCACCTCTGCCAAAATGCTCTCAATTGTGCCTTTGCTGGCGGGGGGAGGCATGTATGAGACTGGTGCGGGCGGCTCTGCCCCCAAACATGTGCAACAATTCCAGAAAGAAAACCACCTGCGCTGGGATTCACTGGGTGAGTTCTTGGCCCTGGCGGTGTCGATCGAAGACTATGCGGCTCACACCGGCAATGCCAAAGCCAAAGTCATGGCCAAAGCCCTTGATGCGGCCAATAGCCAGTATTTAACCAGTAATAAATCGCCTTCGCGCAAAGTCAACCAGCTCGACAACCGCGGCAGCCATTTTTATCTGGGCCTGTACTGGGCCCAGGCCCTGGCCCTGCAAACGGAAGATGCTGAATTAAAGGCCCAATTTGGCCCGATTGCGGAACAACTCAGCAGCCAAGAGGACAAAATTGTGGCTGAACTGCTCGAAGTTCAGGGAGCCCCCGTCGACATGGGCGGGTACTACCATCCCAATCATGAAAAACTGGCACAAGCCATGCGCCCCAGCCAAACTCTCAATCAGATTTTGGCCAGCATTTAAGCAAACAGCCAAGCGAACGGAGCAGGCCCTCCAGATTGGGGGGCTTGGTCCGCTGGGGTGTTATAATTGAGACACAATCTGAATCCCACGCGGAGAGCGTTTTGATCCCGGACACAGACACTGAGGCAAACCCGACAGGAGCGCGTTCACTGGTGAATGAGAATATTTTTCGTTCGCTCTGTGATCAGGCGCTCACCGGCATCTATATTTTGGAAAAGGGCCGACTCACTTATGTCAATCGGGCCATGGCCGATATTTTTGGCTATGAACCCGCAGAAATGATCGGTGCAGAACCGAGTCTGATTGTGTATCCCGAAGATCTGGCCCTGGTGCGTGAGCATTTGCAGCACAGACTTTCAGGGGAAGTGGCCAGCGTCCATTACGAATTTCGGGGGCTGCGAAAAAATGGCGAAATTCGCATGATTGAAGTGCTGGATGCCCGCAGTGAATTCAATCATCAACCTAGCATTATTGGCAATCTGATAGATATCACCGAACGCAAGTTGACAGAACAGGCCCTCGAACAAGAAAAAAATTTGCTGTCTGGCCTGGTGCACACCATTCCCGATCTGGTCTGGCTCAAAGATCCCGAAGGGGTCTATCTGAGTTGCAACCCCCGCTTTGAAGCGTTCTTTGGGGCCAGTGAAACCGAGATTGTCGGCAAAACCGACTTTGACTTTGTCGATGCCGAACTGGCCCAATTTTTCAGACAAAATGACCAAGCTGCGGTAGTGGCTGGCCACTCCCGCAGCAACGAAGAATGGCTGACCTTTGCCAGCAATGGCTATCGGGGCCTGTTTGAGACGATCAAAACCCCGATGTACGATGCCCACAACCAATTGGTCGGGGTTTTGGGCATTGCCCGAGAAATCACCCAGCAAAAACAAACCGAAACAAAACTGGCCAAGCTCAACCGGATCTATGCGGTCTTAAGTGCCGTCAACGAAGCCATTGTGCGTATTCGCGACCCCCAGATTCTGTTTGAAGAAGTCTGTCGCATCGCCGTAGAAACGGGCAAATTTCTCATGGCCTGGATGGGCCAGAGAACCACCGATGGCAGCTCCGTTTTGCCGAGCTGCCATGCGGGCAATTCTCAAGGCTATGTAGAGGCTTTACACCTGAGTTTGAGTCAAAAACAGGGGCCCACCAGCCACGCCATGCTCAGCGGTCATTACCGTGTGTGCAACGATATCGCAAATGATCCGATCATGCTGCCCTGGCGGGATGCTGCTCTGGAGCGGGGTTATCGCTCATCGGGTGCTTTTCCCGTACGGGTCTCGGGAGCGGTCGTCGCCGCAATCAATCTCTATGCCGATACCCCCGATTTTTTTGACCCCCAAGAAATTGAATTGCTCTTGCAATTATGTGCAGATTTGGGGTTTGCACTGGAATTTGCCGCAGCAGAAGCCGCTTCGCGCCAGCAATTGGAAGCCCTGGTGGCCTCTCGCACCGAAGCGCTGGAAATAAGTGAGCGGCGTTTTCGCAGACTGATTGAAGGGGTGCAGCAAGATTATTTCTTCTTTTCAGTCGGAGAAAACCGCGAATTTACCTATGTCAGCCCTTCGGCCCCAGACTTTCTCGGCCAACCGCTGGAGGCTTTGCTGGGCAAACCCTGGTACACGGTTTTGCAATTGAGCGAAAAATCCCAAGCGCTGGCTCAAAATCTCTTTGAACGCGTGCTGCAAGGCCAAGGGCCTCCCACTTTTGAAATTGAAGTATTGATAAAAGGCGAACCTCAATTTTTGGAGGTCACTCAACATATCGCCCGCAATGCAGAGGGAAAAATCACAGGGGGTGAAGGCGTCGTCAAAAATATCACCCGCCAAAAGCGGATTGAAGCCGAATTGCGCGAAGCCAAAGACACCGCCGAAAAGGCCTCGCAGGCCAAATCACTGTTTTTGGCCAATATGAGCCACGAAATTCGCACCCCCCTCAATGTGATTCTTGGCTTCAGTGAAATGATGCAGGAAAAAATTCAAGATTCACGTTACCAGAATTACCTGCAGGCGATTAACAGCAGTGGCAAAACGCTCTTAAATATCATCAACGATATTCTCGACTTGAGCAAAATCGAAGCGGGAAAACTGCAATTAAACCCCCAAAATGTGAGTTTAAAAGCGCTCTTTCAAGATTTGGAGATTCTATTGCGTTTCTCCTTTGAGAAAAAAGGCCTCAACTTTCGTTTAGACCTCTCAGACAACCTCCCTGCCCTGCTCTTGCTCGACTCTCTGCGCCTGCGCCAGATTTTATTGAATGTGCTCTACAACGCCCTCAAATTTACCCATGCAGGAGAGGTCTGTTTAAGTGCCAGCTATCAGCCCCTGAATCAGGAGAGCGGTGAGCTCAGTTTGTGCGTCAGAGACACAGGCATTGGGATTTCCCCTGAGTTTCAAGAGCGAATCTTTGGCGCCTTTGAACAGGCAGACAGTGAAAACCAGTTTTCGGGAGGAACGGGATTGGGTTTGGCCATTTCCTTGCAATTGATTAAATTGATGCAAGGCAAGCTGACACTCGAAAGTGAGTTGGGGAAAGGCTCAACCTTTCAGCTGGTTTTGCCGCAGGTAAAAAAAATCCTTGAAACAGCCGAGATACAGACAGAAGAGGCCGAAGCAGCAGACCTCTGCTTTGAATTTGCCCCCGCCAGCCTCTTGATCGCAGATGATGTGCCGCAAAATCTGGATTTGCTCCAGGCCTATCTGGAAACAAGCCCGCTGCAAATAACGACCGCCCAAAATGGTCAAGAAGCCTATGAACACGCCCTGTCTGATTTGCCGGACCTGGTTTTGATGGATATTAAAATGCCCGTCCTCGATGGCATTGAGGCTTTAACCCTGCTCAAGGCCAACCCCAAAACCCGAGCCATCCCTGTGGTGGCATTAACAGCTTACTCTCTGCAACAGGAGCGCGAAAGCCTCTTAAACAAAGGCTTTGATGGCTATCTGCAAAAACCGATCAGCAAAGATGATCTGCTGATCTGCCTAAAAACCTTTTTAAAAGGCCAGACGCTTCTCCCGCCAAAGACAGTTCCCCTGCCAATTCCCACGTTTGAAAATTGTGACGCAGAGCAGTTAGAAGAATTGCAGACGCTCTTGCAGCAAGATTGGCTGCCCCGCTGGAAAGACATTCAAGATTCGCTCATTTTAGACGAGCTTGAGTCTTTTGCCCGAGATCTTATCACCCTGGCTGAACACTATAAGCAGCCCACGCTTAAGGGGTATGCCAAGAACCTGCTCGACGATGTTGAGCGGTTTGTTTTGGAATCAGCCCAAGAGCGGTTACAGGCTTTCCCCAGCTTGGTGCAAAACCTCATTCGCACTGG
>CAZRFI010000049.1:0-4187 GCA_964598905.1 uncultured Candidatus Sericytochromatia bacterium
ATATTAACAGAGCGGTTAAATCAAATCAACGAACAAACCGCACGATTTGAATATAAATTAATCGAAAAAGAAGCCCGCATTTTGTATCAGCAAACCCATGGGCTGGCAATGGTTTTAAAATCAAAACCCGATCTTGCTCAGATCCCGCTTGATTCCCGCAAGATCCAGAGCTGCAGGATCAAAATCATCCCCCAACCATTCCAAAAGTTCTTTATCTTCGCGGCTTTTGCGCTTTTTACCCAGCACATTTAGAATATTTTGATAGCCCCAGATACCGCCGCAGTCCTCAGGCGGGCAGGCATTGAGAGCCGAGAGTAATTGAAGTCCTCTCGTTTCGGGCAAGATGTTTTTGACTTCGATCAAATGCACCCAGCTATCTCCCATATCATAGGTATAGAGCAGACGGTCGTTTGTACTGGTTAAAAGCTCAGCAACCGTCACACTCTCGGGATCAATGAGGCCTTCATCCATGCCCCAACTATCTGGGTCAACGGGTAGATAGTGATTGTCCTCGGTATCCATAAATTCCCACAGGTGATAATTCTCCCAGCCCATGGCTACCTGCAGCACTTCGTGTAATTGGCTCAAATTGAGGCTGGCAGGGATTTCTAGTTCGCGCAAAATGGGCAAAGGGGTATCCAAGAGACTGACTTTGATCTGGATGCCCCCCTGCGCCGATTTGGCATTTTTTTCAGGCTTTTTCGCTTGACTTTTACTCGCTTTTTTGCTTTTTTGACTTGGTTTAAAATCAACTATTTTTCCTGGTACAGCAGGGGCTTCTTTACCTAATTTTTGCTGCATCAACCATTGAATTTCAGGTGGAGCAACATCCAAAAAAGCAGCCAAGTCCTGTTTAAATTCGGGATCCGTCTCAGCCATCTTCATCATGCCTTCTACCATCGCAAAGCTATACATGAGGTAGCGTTCATTCAAAGCCTCGCGCAGAGCGGGCTTCTGAAGTATTTCTTCAAGCCAGTTGCGCACGGCTGGAGCCTCCACCCCCTGCAAATGCCGGGTGCTGATCAAGAGTTTCAGAAAACCCTCGCCAATCTCACAGCGAGCGGTCAGAACAATTTCTTCCGTCTTGACGTTTTCAACCGTAAAATAAAGGTCGGAATCGGGTTGGGGATGCGCAGGATACAGATCAAAGATCAAATAATCTCCGGCTGCCAGACCCCAGGTATTGTTTTTTTTCAAGCGGGCCCGTTTGAGCCAAGGATCTTGATCGGCATCGGGGAAAAGGGCAGAAAAAGGCAAGTGCATAATACAGCTCCGGGATTTAAAGTTGTATCAAGATAACGTTTTCATGGCCCTGGGTCAATCATCAATCAATCATTAATTTATTTTAATCATTCAGCAAATCCTATTAACTTTTCATTTTGAATCGTGTATAACTATTACAGAACCCCCTGACAGGGGCTAAAGCGGAGGAAAAAAGACCATGCTGGATATCAATAAACTGACCGAAAAAGCCCAAACGGCCTTGGCGGAGGCCCAACAATACGTCGAAGAGTACACCCACAATTATATTGATAACGAACACCTGCTCTTGGCACTGCTGGAGCAAAAAGACGGCGTCGTGCCCGAGATTGTCAAAAAGCTGAATAAACGCACTGAGCTGGTGATCGACAAAGTGCGGGCTGAGCTGAATAAATTGCCACGGGTGACCTCTTCCAGCGGCGATGTCAACCGGGCCTATATCTCCAACCGCCTCAACCGCGTCTTTGCCTTGGCCGAACAAGAGTCCAAGCGCATGAAAGATGAGTTTATCGGCGTGGAACACCTCTTGATTGCCCTCTCCGATGATCAAGACCGGGGCGCCGCTTTCCAGGTGCTCAAAGAGCAGGGAATCACCCGCGAGCAGATCTACCAAGTGCTGGGCAGTATTCGCGGCAAACAGCGCATCACCGACAAAAACCCCGAAGCCCGTTACCAAGCCCTGGAAAAATACGGCAGCAATTTAACCGAATATGCCCGCAAAGGCAAACTCGACCCCGTGATTGGCCGCGACGATGAAATCCGGCGTGTGGTGCAGGTACTCAGCCGCCGCACCAAAAACAACCCCGTCTTAATTGGCGATCCCGGCGTGGGCAAAACCGCGATTATCGAGGGGCTGGCCCAACGCATTGTCAAAGGGGATGTGCCCGAAGGCCTCAAAAACAAGGAACTGATCACCCTCGATATGGGGGCTTTAATTGCCGGGGCCAAGTTTCGCGGCGAATTTGAAGACCGCCTCAAAGCGGTGCTCAAAGAGGTCAAAGAGAGCGAAGGCCAGATCATTTTGTTTATCGACGAACTGCACACCGTGGTCGGAGCGGGCGCAGCGGAAGGTTCGATGGATGCGGCCAATTTACTCAAGCCGATGCTCGCTCGGGGCGAACTGCACTGTATTGGCGCCACCACCATTGATGAATACCGCAAATACATCGAAAAAGACCCGGCCCTGGAAAGGCGCTTTCAGCCGACCATGGTCAATGAGCCCTCGGTCGAAGACACGATCAGCATTCTGCGTGGCCTGCGCGAGCGCTACGAAGTGCACCACGGCGTGCGCATCAAAGACTCGGCCATGATTGCTGCGGCCACACTCTCGCACCGCTATCTCACCGACCGCAAATTGCCCGACAAGGCGATTGATCTGCTCGACGAAGCCGGGGCCAAAATCCGCACCGAGATCGACTCAATGCCAACCGAATTGGACGAAATCGAGCGGCGCAAAATGCAGCTCGAAATTGAGCGCGAGGCCCTGCACAAAGAGACCGATGCAGGTTCGATTGAACGCCTGCAGCGCCTAGATACAGAGCTGGAAGATCTGCGCGAAAAATCCAATACCCTTTTTCAACAATGGCACACCGAAAAAGACGCGATCATGAAAGTGCGCCAGATCAAAGAGGAGATCGAAAAAACCAATGTCTTGGTGGCCCAGGCCGAACGCGAAGCCAATTTGGCCCAAGCAGCAGAGCTTAAATATGGTCGCTTGATCGAATTGGAAAAACTGCGCAAAGAAGCCGAGCAGGCCCTGCAGGGCGAAGGTGAGCGCCTGCTCAAGGAAGAGATCGATTCCGATGATATCGCCGAGGTGGTCAGCCGCTGGACCCATATCCCCGTCACCAAATTGCTCGAAGGCGAGATCCAGAAATTGATCCACCTCGAAGACAATTTGCACAGACGGGTGGTCGGCCAAGAAGACGCGATTGTAGCGGTGTCCAATGCCGTGCGTCGGGCGCGGGCCGGGCTCAAAGAGGCCAACCGCCCAATCGGCTCATTTATTTTTCTCGGACCCACGGGGGTGGGCAAAACCGAATTGGCCAAAGCCTTGGCAGAGTTTCTCTTTGATGACGAGCGCGCCATGGTGCGAATAGATATGTCGGAGTACATGGAGAAACACTCTGTTTCTCGCCTGATTGGTGCCCCGCCCGGGTATATCGGCTACGACGAGGGGGGGCAATTGACCGAAGCCATCCGACGCAAACCCTTCAGCGTGATCCTCTTTGATGAGATCGAAAAGGCCCATAACGACGTCTTTAATATCATGTTGCAGATTCTCGACGATGGCCAATTGACCGATGGCAAAGGCAAAAAAGTGGACTTTAAAAATACCTTGATCATCATGACCAGTAATATTGGCAGCCAGTATATCCTGCAGTACCGCGAAGGGGACTTTCAGTACGACGATATGCGCGATGCGGTCATGACCGCTTTAAATGCCCATTTTCGGCCTGAATTTCTCAACCGCATTGATGAGACGGTGGTCTTCCATTCGCTGGGCAAAGAACAATTGCAGCATATCCTCGGCATTCAAATGATCCGGGTGGGCAAACTCTTAACCGATCGCCACCTGAGTTTGGAATTGAGCGAAAGCGCACAGGCCTTTTTGGTCCGCGAGGGCTATCACCCCACCTTGGGGGCCCGTCCACTCAAACGCGTGATTCAGCGTGAACTGGAAAACCCCCTCTCGATGGCCATTTTAAAAGGGCAATTTAAAGAGGGTGACAGCATCCGGGCTGAAATCGTCGAAGACAAACTGGCCTTTAGCAAGATTTAGAGCTGTCTTCCAGCCCCAAACGTGTGAAGGGGCCAAGCGTATCTCCTGCTTTGAGCGACTGACCGGGCCCCAAATGGGCTTGGTCAGCCACCAAGGCCGCTTGTAAGCGGCAGTCCGAGGCCACACTGGCCCGTGATGCCAAAAG
>CAZRFI010000049.1:4287-19873 GCA_964598905.1 uncultured Candidatus Sericytochromatia bacterium
GAATGCCAAATGCAAAGTTCTGTTTGCGAAGTATAGCCATAACAATAGGGTACATTTTCAGCAAAATAACTGGCCAAAGGCACTTTGAGCAAAGGCACATGGGCCAGCAACATGTCTTCAAGAATGTCTGTCTCAAGCAAATACATGCGGGCATCTTGGGCCGGACGCAGCCCAGCCCCATCCTTGAGCGAAAGCAAATCCTCGCCATCAGTATAGACCGGCTGTAACAGCCCAGAGGAAACACGTCCAGGCAGCAAACGCACACTGCAATCAGCCTGTTTTTCACGGTGAAAAGCCAAAAATGCGGGGATATCTACGGTATCAGGGAAAGGATCTTGCAAGAGCAAAACAGGCTGTTCCAAAGGAAGCCGATCCAAGAGTTCATCGCGCAATGGGGATTCGGTATCATAGAGGTGGCGCAAAAGCATATAGTCCAGAACCAGTCCAGTGCGGGCCAGTTCTGGGCGCTGCGGATGCAACCAAGAGGCAGAAAGATCGTCCAAAACAAAGACAACACGCCCAACACCGGCTGATTTAAGTCGCAACAAGACGATTGTTAAGAGCGGCTGATTGCAAAAGGGCACCAAAAAAGGTACAGGCACATGCAAAAGCGGCAAGCTCCAGGAAGGAGAGCCCGCCAGACAGATCAGAGCGGTAAGAGTATCCATCTCAGTTAAAGGTGCTTGATTCCAGATTATTTAATCGTTGGGTTAAAACCACTATACTGGTAGTTGTCGGAATTGGCGATAGGCTTTGCAACCCAAAAATCACTAAAAATAAGGGAGCAAATCCAGAGTTGACGGCCTTTCCTCAGGTCTGCCATAATGAGGTTGCATTAAAACAGAGAAAACCCCATCACCGCCGAAAAGGATGTCTGTCATGAAAAACCCTTTCCCCCTCAATCCCCGTTGGCTGGCGACACTGTTGAGCCTCTCTGTGCTCTCTCTGAGTTTTTCAGCCGTCGCGGCCCCCAACACACCCGCCCCCAAGGCCCCGCCCCTTCAAATCGCCCAAACCCCGACAGACACATCCACAGAGCCCGTCCCCGAAGAGTCTGAAGACGCTGCTCAGAGCGAAGTCGAAGAGCCTGAATTGCCCGACTCAGAGCTGGTTTTCCCGGAAGATGATCCGAATTTTATTCCCGACCCCAATCAGCGCCCCCTCGAAGACGATTTCAACCGCATGTTGCCCACCCAAAACCCCTGGTTCTGGCGCTTGGAATTGCGCAATCAGACCGAATACAATAGCAATGTCGATCAGGTCGCAGGCGGCCAAGGCAGTCTGGCCAACCGCACGATGTTAACCGGCATCTTGCGCTATAGTTTTCCCAGCAATACCCAAATCCTGCTGCGCAGCCAGGGCTTCTGGTTCAATTTCTTTAACGTCAGTGGCCGCAATCAGCTCTTGGGCATTCCCCTCTCTGTCACCGTTTCCCAGTGGTTTGACGACAAACTGAATATTTACGGTGGTTGGCTGCCCATACTCTCGACCTCTTTGGACCGAGATCCCAATGTCCAGCGCTTTGATAACGACTTCATGCTCGGCGGCACTTGGTACCAATTTTTTGAGAACAAACACATTCTCTACGCCGGTTACCAGCTCGATTACCTGGCTGCCCAGAGCAACGATTTCTCGTATCTGGGCAATTTGCTCTTTGCCGGTTATCGCCATGCAATCGCCGACAATCTCTTCTTCTTTGCCGATGCGCGGGTTCAGCCCCGGGGCTATACAGCCACCCCAGAACTGCTCGACGAACTGCGTTTTGGCGGCGCATTGGCCTTACAGTGGCACGTCGTGCGCCCATGGTTTATAATCGAAGCAAGGGGAGACTATAATCAGGTTCTCAACATGACAGATGCTCAGCGCAGCGCAGGCATCTTCTCATTTGGAATCAACCTGATTACGGCCATACAATCTGAGAGCTAGAGGAGATTTATCGCAATGAAACGCATTCTCGCACTGGGTCTGGCAGGCATTTGCTTGGTGCTTGCTGCCCCCAAAGAAACACAGGCTGACAGTTCTGCCCGCGTCGCATGGACCCACAATACGGTTCAGGTCAATCGCGCCGGAAAATGGGTCAGCGCCTCCAGAGGCACCCCCTTGAGCAGCGGCACCTATGTGCGCACTGGCGCCAATTCCCGCGCCCAAATCCACTATGCCGATGGCTCTGTCGTGCGCTTGGGCAGTCGCTCGATCGCCCGGATCCGCTCTGCCGCCTCGAAACAGGTTCAACTCCACAAAGGCAAAGCCTATTTTAAAGTCCAAAAACAAAAGCAAAACATGCGGGTGCGCACCCGCACTGCCGTAGCCACTGTTTTGGGCACCGAATTTATGGTCAGTGTCGAAGAAAAAGCCCCGACCCAAACCTCTGTCTTGCCCTGGCCCGACCGCACGGGTCTCTCTGGCGAAATGGCCCTGGGGTATTCGTCGGCTCTCTTCTCGATTGCCCAGGGCGCTTTGCCCGATGTCGTGACACAGATTACCGTCTTTCAGGGCCAAGTGGGCGTGTCTGACCCCAACCTGCAAAACATGGTCAATTTGACCACGGGCATGATGACCTTGGTTGGGCAAGGCCTGCCTCCCGCTCCGCCGGAACCCGTTGATCTCAATGCTGTGCGCCAACAAGAGAATGTGACTCAGGAAGGCCCAGCAGACAATGGCAATCAGAATAACAATAATTTTGCCAACAGTGCGGTTTCACCCGACAATCCCCAGCAACAGGTGCAGGTCAACCAAAACTCACCAGGGCAAAACCTCAATACCTCACCCACCACAGGTGAACTTGAAGTGATTATTAAATAGCATTTGCTCTGGCAAATTCGCTGTGCAAACTGTCGGCGCAGTGCTCCTCGGACACTGTGCCAGGTTTGTTGGCAACAAATCCCTATTTACCCCCGCGAACAGGCCCTGAGCTCAGAGCCCTGGCCGCATTATGCCTATGGGCCCTATCAGGGACTTTTGCGCCAATTGCTCGGGCAAACCAAATACCATCAACGGGCAGCTTTGGCGCGCGCACTGGGATTTTATCTGGGACACTGGTTCAAAGACTGGGCTCCTACACCCGCAGGGGTTGTCCCCATTCCCTTACATGCCGACAGGCACAAAGAACGGGGCTATAATCAAGCCGAAGAAATGGCATTGGGTGTAGCCGAGGCCTTACAAATCCCCTGTTTTCCCTGGTTGATACGCATCCAAGCCACTCCAGCCCTACACAATCTCAGTCCCCAAGCACGCGCCCAGGTGCTAAAAGACAGTTTTGTTTGGCAAGTCCCCCCCCTGAGCTGGAAAAAGCCAAAGGGCCCCTTGCTCTTGGTCGATGATATTTTCACAACAGGCGCAACATTAAAGGAAGCCCGATCCAGCCTGCCACAGGCCTTACAGGGCAGCAGTCTGAGCCTCGGACGAACAGAAGTAATCAAACCCTTGCATTAAAAAATCAAATTTGGGTATATAATTAACATAAGTTTAGTTTTGATGATTACCGAGGGCAAACCATTGGCCTTTTCGTCTGTTTTATCTCTCTTTATACATGTCTATTGCCATGTCTAATCAAACTCAAAATCTGGTTTTGATTATTGATGATGTGCCACAAAATCTGATGGTTTTGCGGGCTTCGCTTGAGCGCCAAGGATATCAAGTAGAAGAGGCCTCCAGTGGCAGAATTGCCTTGCAAATGCTGGAAAGCATTACCCCCGATTTGATCTTGCTGGATGTGATGATGCCCGATTGGGGTGGCTTTGATGTCTGCAAAAAACTCAAGGAAATGCCTCATACGGCTCCCATTCCCGTGGTTTTTTTGACGGCCCGCACTGAGCAGGCAGACATTTTACAGGGATTTCTGGCCGGGGGGGTGGACTATATCACCAAACCCTTCCATGTTCAGGAGTTATTGGCGCGGGTTCACACCCATATCTCGCTCAAAAAAGCCCAGGATATGCTAGTACAGCACGCCTCGCAGCTCGAAAAACAGGCAGAAGACCTGCGTCAGCTCAACCGTGAAAAAGATGAATTTTTGGCAATTGTCTCCCATGATTTGCGCTCTCCACTCAATGCCATTTCGGGGGCGGCACAAATCTTGCGCGAACAGGTTCAAGATCTGAAAAAGCCCGATTTAGAGAGTTATACCGCCATGATTGAGCGCAATGCCGATCGGATGTTGGCGATTATTTCTCATTTATTGGATATTCACCGGCTCGAAAATGGCAAAATTCACACCCACCTGAGTTGGTTTTCACTCCAAGATTTATTGGAGCAGATTCGGGGCGATTACCAAAAAAGAGCAGACGAAAAAGAACAGCGTCTGGTCTTGGAGATCGATCCCGAATTACCGACTGTGCAAAGCGATTTGCTTTTGTTGCGTGAAATTCTCGACAATTTGGTCTCCAATGCTCTCAAATTTTCAGCCGGGCAAACCCAAGTAACGCTCAGAGCTGTCTATGCAGAGATGGCATCGGGGGAAAAGCAAATCCGGGTTGAAATCGAAGATCAGGGGCCGGGTTTTACCCCAGAAGATAGCACCCAGATGTTTAAAAAATTTACGCGCCTCTCGGCACGCCCCACCGCTGGAGAGTCTTCGACAGGCCTCGGGCTCTCAATCGCCTTGCAACTCAGTCATCTCTTACACAGCCAGCTCGAATACCAGGCCCATCCCAAAGGCAGTCGATTCTGTCTTTCGCTGCCTTTGTTTTTCCCGCGTCAGACCTGAAAACCGATCAAATGCCAGGTTTGTAACCAAAAAACATATCCACCCGTGGCCAGCAATTGCAGCAAACCATTCAAGCGATCCCCCTTTGGCCAAAATCGTAAGGCTCCCAGCGCCAAAAGGGCAGAGACCCCTGTAAAAAAGAGTTGCAAAAGCGGCAAAACCAAAAGACCAAACAGCCAGGGATTTAAGGGATCCCGCCAAGCCAAACTCATTTCCCCCGGCAGCGCCTCCATAAAAAAGACCCAGGGAAAGCCGATTAAAAAGCCCAAGCCAGAACCCGAAGCCAAGGTCATCAGCAGGTAAGGTGGCGCATTTTCACTCTCGTGTTGTTCTTCGGGCTCAATTGGGGCAGTGGCATGCCAGTATTGCCAAAGATTACGCAAAAATCCCAGACCAAAGATCAGCCCAAACAGGCCCCAAAGAACCCATTGAAAGGGAGGCGTTGCGGTAGTCTTGATCGGCAAATAAGCCCCTCCCGCACCCTGGAAAGATTTCAGCACCAGGGCCTGTTTGTCCAAAGTGGCAGACCCTGCGAGCGGGGCAAAAGCAATCTGCTCAGAGTGCCCCTTCAACTGAAAGCGAGCGGCTGCGATCGGCTCCCAGATTGAGTCCTGCCCAAAGCCGCCAAAGGGGTCCTGGCCCCGGCTGGCAATACGGAGATCGCCATTGGCCAAGGTTTTGACCTCCAAAAGTCCCCGATTGAGGCGCACGAGCGCGGTCAGGCTTTGGGTGTGAAAATGGGGATAACCATAGACCCCATCGGGGGGAAAGGGTTCTGAATGGGTCGGATTTTGACGTGGCTGGGGATGAATCCCCAACCAGCCATCCAGCAGTTTACGGGCCAAAGCGGGCGCTTCGCGCCGCAGCCCCAAATAAGCAGCTTTGCCCGTTTGCGGCTGCACTACCCAAAACTGTGAAAGACCCATTTGCGTGCTTTCGCGAAAATACACGGGTCCACCACTGGGGGGAGAGGCCGGATAGGGCAAAAAACCGAGGCTTTGAGATTCTCCATCACCCGCAGGCGCCTTAAATAAAAGCTGACGCGTGGCAGGTGAGAGACCTGGGCGTTTTCCCACAAGTATTTCCAACCATTTTTGCAAATCCGCCACAGACAGCAAGCGCTGATCGCTGGCGGGCGCTGCACTGTACAATTGCGGATAATTCCAGAGTTGCTCAGATTCCAACAAAGAGCCCTGTAAAACACCTGTTTGAGAGCCTCCCGTTTTCAGAGAAGCCAATCCCCAGCGCTGGCGCATGCGTTTGTCTGCAGGAATTTTGGCATTCTGAACTTCCAAAAGATAAGCAGCCAAAACAGCCCCCCAACTGCCAGGTGTGGCGATGCTACCGGGCTCTTTGACCAAGGGCTTGAGGCCATAATTGAGCAATTGCTCCAGGCTGGGGACCCGTTTGGGATGTTCGAGCCAATGTCCCTGATAAAACTCAGGAAAGCCATCGCGTTCAAGCAAAAGATGGCGCAGGGTCAAAGGTGTGGCAAACGGGTTGACCACTTGCAAACGATTCAGATAGGTATTGATATTTTCATCCAGGTTCCAATCGCCCTGTTGCACGCCTTCCAAAAGCAAAGCCGTATTCAACAAGCCCGATAATCGGCCCAAAGGTACCAACGTAGCGGCAGTCACAGCCGGATCGCTGCGTTTGGGATCGGCGAAGGTCTCCATCTGAGCAGAAGAGGTTGGACCTGCGATCTGCACAAAAACAGCCCCAGGCACTTGGTTCTTTGTCAATTCAGCTTGCCAATCCAGACGCTTTGCCTCAGCTTTAAACGCCAACGCCAGCCACAAAGCCATGAAAAAAAGAGGCAGGGACCGCTGCAGACAGCGCCCCCTGCCTTTGGGTTTTAACAAAGCTAATGCGAAGCCAAAATGGCTTCGATACTGGGATAGAGGCTGTAATTTTGAGACCAGTAATCAATAATCTGGCCATTGCCCAGCACAATCCAAGCGCCTTGGAACTGGTCGTCTTGAGACATGACCCGCACCATTTTGTCGCCGTGATTGAACGTCCATTTGCGGCCATCGTTGTAGAAATGGTCGATATTCATGCCCTGGCGGGTTTTGATATGGAATTGTTCATTGGCAATATCCCAAGTGCTGTCCACAACAAATTCAATGATCTGCCAAATATTGCCGGAATCCAAGAACCCTTGGTCAACAGCCAGCCCTGAATCATTGGGCAGGCCAAAGACGGCGTTTTGGGGGAAATAGGCCGCAGACTGTTTCAGGCTGGCGTCACGGCCCCAATCGTGGTGAAGGGTACACATAATATTGTGGGCCAAACCAAAACCGTGGGAATCATGGGAGTCGGCTTCAACGGCCCCCATCATAGTTGAACAGAGCTGATCAGCACCCGCTGAGAAGCCCACGGTGAGCAAACCGCGATCCTGACGTTGATGCAAAAGGCGCTCAAACAAGCCTGCATCGCCATAATAACGCTCACCCAGGGCCATATAACGATTGCGCCCAAGGATGCTGCTGCCGCCACCGAGAATCACGACCTGAGAATTGATCACCCAATCAAAGAACAAATCCACATCTTTTTGTGCGAGGTGATCGTTGTAGTAAAAATTCCGTGGTTCAAGGCCCCATTTGCGGAAAAAGTCAAAATACCAGCGGAAAGTTCCCCAGCTGTATTCCTGGCTGTCTTGGCTGCCCATCGACATGGGCAAATAGAGTACAGATTTATTCTTGGGGTCACGCAGGGCTCTTTCGACAATCCACCAGCGGTGAATTTCTTCGCTGCGGTTGTGAGAGCTGTAAATAAAGGCGGTTGGAAACATAGCTACCTCTGTTATTGTGATATTTTGCGCTGGTTTGTGCCAGTTTTTCGGGCCAGGATGTGTTAAATCTTAATTGAAACAATCGCTACTGTATTAAATAGATATCCTGTATTATTAAATGTAAGTTAAATGACGCCCTAAAGTTCAGGCTTCTATCTAAGATAGTGACTAGACGCATTATAACTAAAAATCGAACGAGCGAGGAGTGTGAACTTCCAATGGTTGCAGTAGGTGGCTTCAGTACAGTCAACGGCAATATTATGCCATTCGGAGATCTGGAGCATGTGCTCATGCAATTACGCGCTCATGGCCTGGATACCCAAGAAATTAAAACCCGCGCAGCTTATCGCAGCGTTCCCCGCAATTATGGCAATGTCGACTTAGAAATGACGGCAGAGTTGACACGCAATGTCAACGTCTTTAACGCGACCAATAGCGCATATAACATGCCCGTTGGCACACCACTTTTCATCGAAACCATGCGCGGTGACTCGGATCGCTATGTCGGTTTGGTTTCTGCCTCTCCCTCCTCAACCCAGATTCAGATCGACCGCGTTCAAACCCCGATGGAAACCCAATTGCATGTCGGTGAAGAAATCGAAATCAACGGCGAACAGCGCACGATTACCGCCATCGGCATCGCAGGCAATACGACAACGGTGACGGTGGGTGCCGCTTTTACCAATCTGGTGGCAGGGGTTGTGCCCCTGGGCTCGACCATCGTGATCAAAGGCCACGATCATGCCAATCCACATCTCTCTCCCGTACATCGCCTGACTGATAAATACGGCAGCAATGTGATCGATGATAACCGCTACCAAATTGATCGCACAACCGGCATTATTCGCTACCGGCCTTCGTTTGGCACATTGGCAAACAGCGTCTGGCACCCCGATACCCAGCTCAACAAACCCTATTATTTTGGCCGCGAAATGGTCATTCGGCGCACGCCACCCCCAGCTGGTCCGGGTGTGATCACTTTGCCCCTGCCTGCGGCCCAGACCGATGTTTTTGACAGCGTGACCGGCAATGAGGTTTTGGGTCACCCCGATGACCCTGTTTCCTCTGGCTCCAACGGCGCAATAGCTCTGCCTGGGGTGACCACCAATTTTGGCCGGGCCTATCCTGATGGGGAATTCAGCAATATTCGTATTTCTGCGCCAGCAGGTGTGACCTTTGAAGTGGAGCTCAATGGCGCTAAATTGGCAGTTTTCAGCGACCCCACCACACCGGGTGGCGGGAATGTGATCATTCCTTTCTTTGATCCGGATTTTAACAATGACCAGCTCAAAGGCAGCCGCAATGTCGATCCCGACATCTATATCCAGCGCTTCTTAAAAGAGGGAAATAACAATCTGGTGATTAAAGCCACCTCCACCACCGCTGGCAGCAATGGCATCCGCGTGGAAGGCATCTTTAATGGCATTGATTTGGAGACAGGTGCTATTGCAGGCGTTAAGCCTCATTCAGCGACTTCAGTGATAGCCTCAGACTGGTCCGCTTCACAGCACAGCATTCTGGGTGTGGCTGGATTTGTCAATTTTGAATTGGGTGACCGCATTGCTTTAGAAGACGTCAATGACGAAGTTCAAAAAATGCAAGGCGTTTTGGAGTCTCTCACAACCTTGATTGCTGGGATTGATATCAATCAATTGACCAGTTTGCTTTCTGTAATTAAATAAATTGTTCGAGTTATTCTTGAAGGAGAAAATACATGGCTGTACCCGTTGTAATTGGAAAATCCACTTTTGACTATGCGCCTTTGCGCAATGAACAGTCCCGTTTGGCAAAGACTTTGGTCGTGCCAAGCCCCCGTGACAAAGACGATACCTCACAGACCCTGGAAGTGGTAGACGATCAGGCCACGCCATTTAAATATCCCACCTTTATCAAGGTTTTCTTCGACAAGCCCGGCCAATTGCCCCGCTTTGAGCTGTGGATGAAAGACAACTTTGACCAACAGTACAATCTCTCTCAAAACTTGGCCACGATCGGTATCAACGACGATCCCTTGGTTGCAGGTTTCTTGGCCCAGAGCAATGTGGCAGCCAATTATGTCATCAGTCCTGTGACAGGTGAAATCCGGCGCGGTCCCGGTGCGGTCTTAAATGCCGTCACAGGCCTGGTCAGCGGAGGTACCCTGGTTGGTACCGTCAAATTTGACGGTGTCACGGGTCTTGCTCTGGCAGCCATCAATACCCGAATTGCAGATATCAGCAATTCCGTTGAAGGTCTGACCAAGGTCCTCAGCGTGGTCGGCGGAAATTTGGAAAACACCCTCAACCTGATTCGTTGATTGCCCCCACCAGTTTAATTATCCTCACTTACAATTGCCTGCGTTATACGCAGGCTTGTTTGTTGAGTATTTCTCAGCACAGCCCTGACTGTGAAGTGATTGTGGTGGACAATGCCTCTTCTGACGGAACCCCCGCATATCTGTCTGACCAGGGGGGCTTAAAATTGATTCTCAACCCCGAAAACAAAGGATATGCCGCAGGCAATAATCAGGGTTTGGAAATCAGTCAGGGCCAATTTTTACTTTTGCTCAATAACGATGTGATTGTCACCCCCCATTGGCTGGAACACATGCATGCCCATTTTGAAAAGCATCCCCGCTTGGGGATTATCGGCCCCCGCACCAATTGCATCAGCGGCGCTCAGCAACTCGATCTCGATTATGATCCCTGGAATATTACCCAGATCAACGCGGTGGCAGAACAGCGGGCCCGGCATTTTTCGGGCCAACTCAGCAAAACCCAGCGTGTGGCCGGTTTTGCCATGCTCCTGCGGCGCGAGGTCTACCAAACCATTGGCGGTCTCGACGAACAATTTGGCACCGGCAATTTTGAAGACGACGATTATTGCCAGCGGGCCCTGCAGGCAGGTTATGAAATTGGCATTGCCGAAGATGCCTTTATTCATCACTTTGGCAGTGTCAGCTTTCTCGAAAATGGCATCGATTACAAAGCCCAGATGGAGACCAACCGCCGCTTGTTTTTTTCTAAATGGGGCACAAATACCCCCAGCGCCTATTTGCCCAGTTGGCCCGAAGTGCAACGGCTCTTGCCCCGTGGTTTTACTGAGGTGCTGGATCTCGGCTGCAAAAGTGGCAAATTTGGCGCAGCCCTCAAACAGCGCGATCCTCAATTTCAGATCACAGGGATCGAGTCAAATGTCGCTCTGGCAGCCGAGGCTCGCCCGATTTATGATCAATTGCTGGAATGCCCCTTGGAAAGCGACTGGTCGTTGGCAGACCAGCGCTTTGACGCGGTGGTTTTTAACGGAAGTTTAGAAATCTGCCGCCAACCGGGGGATCTGTTAAAAAAGGTACAGTCATATTTAAAATCAGATGGTATTATTATCGTTAATGTCGCTAACGCCTGCTATTGGCCGCTTTTGCAAAAATGGCTGAGCGGTAAATGGGACTATCGTGAGGGCGCTTTGCCAGAAAAAGGGCAGCTGCGTTTTTATACTTCACAAGACCTTGTTATAATGTTTGAATCATGTGGTCTGATGGTGGAGCGTTGGTATGCCACGCCTGGATATTCCCCCACAGACGGGCTGACTTTGGAAAAAGCTGAAAAAATGTTGCAAGAACTGGGAATAAATAATCGATTAAGTGATGAAGCTGGTGTTGCCCGCTGGATTGGGATCGGGGGTCCAAAAAAGACCCAGGCCCCGCGTCAAAAGCGTTATGGCATTCAACAGCCGGTTGTCTATTGGGAAAATCCCAGTTTAGATCAACCGGAGCTTCTCAACCCCGACATTCCCAGTACAACCACCCTTTTACCTGAGAGCAATATCACGATCCACTGTGGACGCCCCGAACAGATCCACCTGAATTCAGGAACCTTTGTGCACCTGGCCCGTCTTTCTGGAAATCCCACCCTCTCCCTGGAGGGTTTAGAACGCCTGAAAGCCATGGATCACATCTGGGTAGATTCTGAAGATCTCCAAAAAACCCTGCTTGAGCGAGGGTTTTCCCCTGAACAGACGTCGTTTCTGCCGCTGATTGGCCCCGAATGGTCAAAAGAGCATACAGCGGAACTGCGTCACCAACTCTGGCACCTGTGCGAAAAATTGAAACTACTGAGGAGCTAACTCGCAATCATGAAACGTTATCTAGCTTTGGCCTGCGCCGCGTCACTTTTGGTTGTCGGATGTCCGGCACCCCAGCAGGTGGTCCCCCTCGATATCTTCAGGATTGAAGGAGATGTCTATCTGCCCCAGGGAGACACGTCTCTGGTGGCCCGTGCCCCTTTTAACCTGCTTGCCCCCGTGCAGAGCCTCTTGGATCCAGCAGCAGAAGCAGCCACAGGTCTGGTCAAAGCCGCAGAAGGCCTTGAAGTGCGTCTGATTCGCATTG
The DNA here is from genome assembly GCA_964598905.1 of uncultured Candidatus Sericytochromatia bacterium. Lineage (GTDB taxonomy): Bacteria > Cyanobacteriota > Sericytochromatia > UBA7694 > UBA7694. The sequence goes on from CAZRFI010000049.1 coordinate 16,156, forward strand.
ACGACAACGGCAAAGCAGTTTCCTCAGAACCATTGGCAACGGCCAAAACCGATGCCAACGGGCATTATAAAATTGACATCCCGACTGAACAGATCAGCCTGCCCGCCTCAAATATGGTAGTGGAAGTCGGCGATTATGCCTCTGGCAAATTTTTGCGCAATTTTGCCACCAGCGACAAACTCGATTTGAGCCCTGTGACCACCGCCTCGGTGCAACTCTTGGTTGATCGCAATGAACCGCTCTTCTCGATTCCCCTCAATGTGATCGCTGAAGCACAGGTTTTAGCAAACCTGAGCACCGAGTCGATCGATTATTCTCGAACCCCACTGGCAGGTTCGGTCAGCAACACCCTCGCCAGTCTCAAGTCAAACACCACCCTGAGCACCCGCATTGACCAATTGATGACCCGCGTCGTTTCTGGCACGGTCATGGCCCCCAGTGGCCGTGTGGCCAGTGTGCCGCTCAAGCTGCGTTTGGACAGCTGGCTGGTACCCTCTGCCGAAGCCCTGAGTGGTCTGCAGGCGGTCGGGGCCAATGTGCGTGTCAATTTGCACAAAATTGACAACAATGGCAATGTGCTGGGATCCGCTCTGGCAACCACCCTGACCCGTTCCGATGGCAAATACAGTTTTTCGCTCCCAGATATTGCACTGATCTCCAGCGAATTTGTGGTCTCAGTCGGCAGCGGCCCGAGCCAAATGCGTGCCATGTTGAGCGGCAGCTCCAGCCTGAATATCTCTCCCCTCTCCGAATTGGTCAGCCGCCTGATTATCAACAATGGCACCGTGCTCAAACAGAACAAAGTGCCGATCACGGAATTCAGCCCACCTGAGATCAATGCCGTGCTCGATGCGGTTCAGCGCAGCACAGACACCACCAATTTGGGTGGGGCCAGCAATGTCTTTGCCGTTATGTCAGTGATTCAGCCCGTGGCTGAAAACAACAGCCAGGTCACCACCACCCTGCGCGCAGTGGCCGGTACCCCCAGCCCCCTGATGACAGGCACCGTTGTTCCCGCCACCGACAAAGACAGCATTTTGCTGACTGGCACAGTCACCGCTGGTGCAACCGTAACCGTTGAAGGCGGTACATCTGTGGTTCAGCAAGTGCTGGGTGCAGGTGAGAGCAGCTTCTCGATCAATGTGCCGCTCAAACGCAATTCCACCCACCAATTGCAGGTCAAAGCGACCGTCAATGGTCTGACCAGCTTGCCAACGATCGTCAATCTGCGGGCCGATACCCTCAACCCCCGTATTGACACCAATAAAATTATTGCCCGCAACCCCAGCGGACAGTCGTTTGAGACGATTATCACCGGCTCCAGCGGTGCGATTGAAGACTCTGGCCGCTCCACCTTGGTGATCCAGGGCGGCAAAATTGGCAATGCCACCACGATTCAGACCGATGAAAGTGGCGCTTTTTCTGCCAATCTGGCCGCTGACTCAGGTGATATTTTGACCCTGACCGCGATTGATGAAGCAGGCAACCGCTCCACCGCCACGGTGGTGGTAGGTGGCCCCGGCCCTGTAATCACCCAGGTACGCCAAGAATCCCTGATTGGCCGTGATTCCCCTTTTGCCAGCCGTGTCGTTACGATTGAAGGCGCTGGTTTTGATGGCAATCTCTCCAGCAATATTGTCACCTTTATCAGCCCCTTTGGCCAAAGCAGCACCTCGGTACCCAGCTCGGTTTCGAGTGATCGCCGCAAATTGGTCTCACCGGTTGTCAGTGGCCTGGTCGGTCGACTCAGCGATCTGCCAACGGATGTGCGCGTCAAAGTAACTGTGAACAATATCGACAGCAACGACACCCGCACCTTTACACTCTTGCCCTCGATCACGGCCATGAGTCAGAGCCAACTCAGCGGCAACGGCCAATCGGACTATTTCTATTTTGACAAATCTGCCAACAGCCAGAATATGTTGATGAGCAGTCAGTCTGCGGGTGAATCCAGCATTCTGCTGATAGATATCAACGGCAATGTGATCAACCGCAATTTGGCAAGCAAAATCACCCATGATTCGATCTTCAGAGACTTGACCCTCGACAACAGCGGCAACCTGCTTGTGACCAATTTTGACGCCACCTTGGCAGGCAAAGCACGGCAATTGCCAGATATCCGTCCGACCTACCGCATCAGCAAATACCGCCTGCAGGGCAGCGGTGCCGAGCGCCAATTGGCCAGTCGCCTGTCTGAATCGGTCGATCTCGGTGCCGAACCCGGTGCAATTGCCTTCAGTGCCAGCAATAACAAGATCTATGTCGCTTTGCCCAGCAAAGGTCAGGTCTTGAAAATCGATTATACCGGAGAGGTCTTCGGTCGCCCAGAAATTCTGCTGGAAGGCTTGCCCAAACCGCTCAAAGACCTGGAACTCGATGCCAGTGGCAAATTTATGTATATCACCGTGGGAGACAGCGTCAGCGTCTTCCGCCTGACTTTAAATGCCCTGGGTTCGGTCGATTTGTTTGAAAGCAATTACGTCTCCGGCATGGGCAATGGCAATGGCCGCATGACCTCTGATGGCCTGGGCAATCTCTACGTGACTTTGGGTACAGGGATTGACCGGATTGATGAAAAAGCCAAACGGGTCAATTTGGTACCCGTACTGGAAGGCCGCCAACCCACAGTGGGTCTGGTCTATGCCAATGGCCAAATCTTTGTCAACCAGCTGAATGTGAAAGACCTTTTCAGACTCAGCCCCTAACCCCCTTAAATGCAAGAGAAGGCGGAATCTTTGAGATTCCGCCTTTTTGCTGTTAAAGAGCTGCTTATTTTTTTGCCTGAGAATCGCGCTTGGCCTGATGATTCCTGTTCCACACAGGGAGCCCTGTGGTAAAATGGGCATGGATTTTGACATAACCCCCCGAAGAGTAACCTTTGAATAGTTGGTACCGGAACAGGTTGAGGTTTTGCAATTGAAGATAAATGACCCCAGGGCAAACGCCGGTTTACAGGCTCCTGTTCCATGAAAAAAGTCCTGGTGATTGAGCCATCTTCCCAGGTCTGCCAAAAAATCGTGGATATCCTGCATATCAGTGGTTTTGAGACCCTCATGGCCGACAACGAAACCACAGGTCTGGCCCTGGCTCAGGAATACATTCCTGATCTGATTATCTACAACCACGCCACCGAGCAGATGAACCCCCAAGAGGTCGAAGAGATCTTACAATCGGATATCGACACGGCGGCGATCCCTGTGATCTGTGTGATTTCAGAAGAAATGTACACCTTTAAGATGCTCGAGAAAAATTTTGATCCCGAGCGTTTTCTGATCAATCCCTTCCGACCCGAAGAGCTGATGCTCAAAGTCAATCAACACCTGCCCATCAGCACCGCTTACCGCCACATGGCCGTGGCCAGCTCCCACGTGATTAGCAATGTCAATATCCCCGCCCATTATTACGACAGCATCACCGGCCTGCCCAACCATATTTTGTTGCATCAGGTTTTGATCGAAGACGTGCAGACCACTCCCACAGAATTTTTGGTCGGCGTGCTGGTGATTGACCTCGACCGCTTCCGCACGATCAACGATGCCCTCGGCCACGACAATGGCGATCTGCTACTCAAAGCCATCAGCCAGCGCCTGATCAATTGCGTGGGCGGCAATGAGCGGGTCTTTCACCTGGGTGAAGACAAATTTGCGGTGCTGCTGCCCGATTTGATTCAGGAACAAGACGCCGCCAAGGTCGCCAACGATATCATCCACGAGATCAA
>CAZRFI010000050.1:0-4666 GCA_964598905.1 uncultured Candidatus Sericytochromatia bacterium
CCCCCCGCCAAGCCCATTGGCTATGGCAGGAGCACTATGCGATGACTTGGTAGGGGGGTTATTGACCCGTCAGGCTGCGCGGAATTTTGGGGTCAAAGACATTCTTGCTACCGAGCTGAATGTCGAGACTCTCATTTTGCTTGAAGCGGTAAAGTTTGGCGGGCTTTTTCGAAAACTCTTGCGTGGTCTCCTGGGTGTCTTCGAGGATGTCCAAAAAAGCCACTTTCTTGCGAAAATTGCGTTTGTCGATCTGGCGATTGAGAATAATTTCGTAGACCCGGCAGAGCTCAGGCAAGGTGAATTTCTCGGGCAGCAATTGCAGGCCCAGAGTGGTATAGCCGAGTTTGTTGCGCAGGCGTTGCAGGGCCAATTCGATAATACGTTGGTGATCAAAGGCCAGCGCGGGCTGTTGATACATTGAATGCCAGCGCACATCACTCACCGCTTCGGAGGGGTGCAGGGTAAACTTCTCAGAATTGACCAAGGCGTAATAGGTAATCGTGATCACGCGGGCGCGGGGATCACGCTCAATTTCGCCAAAGGTATAGAGCTGCTCCAAATAGACATCGTCGACGTTGGTTTTCTCTTTGAGCTTGTGTAACGCGGCTGTTTCCAAGCTTTCATCTATCTGCACAAAGCCGCCAGGCAAAGACCAATAGCCCATAAATGGTTCGGTATTGCGTTGTACTAGCAATACCTTGAGGTCTTCCTGCATGATGGTAAATAACACGATATCTACGGTGACAGCAGGATGTTGGTAGTCCAGGATATCGATGGCTCTTGTCCTCACTTTGCATTCACAAAAAAAAATGATCCATGTCATAATATGATAGGTTACCTGAAAGGATCAAGCATCAACGTGGCACGGAATCCCTCGGCAGATGAGATTTCCAAAGGCAGTAACGTAATCTGGCTCTCTGACGCGACTCCCCATGATCTCCCTTTGATTGGCTTGAAAGCCTTGAATTTGGGGATTGCTCAGCGTTTGAAGTTGCCAATTCCACCTGCTTTTTGTATCACAACCCAGGCCTATCGGCGTTGTCTGGAAAGTTTTGGCATTTCTCTGGAGGAGCCCCACAATCTGGGCTTTCAGGAAACTTTACAGATGGGACGTCTGATTCAGCACAGTTTTTTTAAATACCCCCTGCCTGTCGATGTCTTAAGCGATATTCGCAATGCCCACCGTCAATTGACACAGCAGCAAGAAATGGCTCTGGTTTTGCGGCCATCGGTGCCCTATGCCTCTCCGCTCTTTTCCCGCCGTTTGCGCCCCTTGCTGAATATTCGCGGCATGATTGAATTCGAAAAAGCACTCAAGGTCTGTTGGGCCTATATCTGGCTTGACGAAGTTGTGGCCTACCGCTTTTCTCAGCCCCAATTGATCAAGCGCTTGGATGACCTGGCGATTGTGGTGCAGCCCTTTGTCAAACCCCGTGCCTCCGGGTCTTTGATCAGCTTTAATCCCGGCAATAACAGCGATCAAGAAATGGTGGTGGAATCGGCTTGGGGCCTCAATGAGGCCGTTTCTCGTGGGTTGTTGGTGCCCGATCAATTTGTGTGGCAGCGTTTCTTAAAAAAGGTCAGTCGGCAACACATTGCGACCAAGACCTCTTTCTTTGAATTGGGTGAAGATGGTTCCGTCAAACAATCTGCTCTCGATGCCCGTTTACAAAAACACCCGTCTTTAAATGAGGCGGATTTACAGGCTCTGTCGGATTTGGCTGAAAAAGCGGTTGCAGGTTATCAGCGACCTGTCTCGCTGGAGTGGATCAAAACCGAAAAAGGCTTTCAGTTTATTCAGGTGCACGCTCTTCCGCCTTTGCCTGCTGCTGTGGTGCAGGAGTCGGAGTGGGAATGCCTGGATACCCTTGCCCCCTATTTTCAACAGCCCTTTTCTCCGCTGGGTTGGAGCTTTTTGCATCCACTGTTGGAACAGGCGCTTCAGGCCGTGGCGGAGTATTTGGGTATCACGGGCTTGCCTTCCCCGGCTTTTCGGCTCGTCAATTATATGGTTCATTGGCATCCGTCGGTCCCGAAGCTCTTTCAACAGGCCTTGGCTGCTTTTCAGACCCATCAGCAGGAAATGCCTGCTTGGCGAAGCCAGACAGAGGTGTTGAAAACCCTATTCAAAGCCCAAGGCTATTGGCAGGGACTGTTCCAAGATTATCTGGATGCCATTGCTCCCTTTTGGGCTCAGGACCCTGCCGCGGGGGAGCCTGAGGCTCTTTTAGAGGCTTTAAACCATTTGAGCGATGCTGTCGCTCTGCTCTTAGAAGCGACCTTGTTGGTGCGCTGTTTGTCGGATTCCTCTCAAAATCTGATCAGTGGTTTGATTCAACCCTATTTCCAAGCCCAGGAAAATCCCCCGGTCTTTGATATTCTGTTTAAAGGCCTGCCCGGACGCAAAGCCCAAGCGGACCAAATGATGGACCAGACCGTTGAAAAAATTCGCTCGGAGCCCCGGTTATTAAGTCTGTTTAAATTGCAGACCACCTCTGCCCTCTGGGAGCAATTGCAAACCCAAGAGGTCGGTCCGGGATTTTTGGCGGCTTTAAAAGATGATTTTGGGGCCAGTGGCTATTTCCGCACGGGACTTGATCCTCTTTACCCCTCTTGGGTGGATGCGCCTCACCCGATTTTGCAAGAATTGCAGCAGGCCATCCAACATCAGCGTGTTTTTTGGGATGAACGCATTCCCGTGCAGCGCGAAGAGCTCACGCAACAGATTTTTCAAACGGTGGGGCCCTGGCATTTGCCCGACATTGTTTTGCTGCGGGTGATTTTACATCTGGGACAGGCCTGCGTGCAAACCGCTGACGAGGAGGCCTTTTACTGCTCGATGTTTGTGCCTGTTTTACGGCGGATGATGGGCGCTCTCAGCCGATTTTTGCCTTTGGAATCGAAGGCCGATATTTTCTATCTGGAATTGGCCGAAATTCGCCATTTGTTGCAGGCGCCCATGAATGCCTTTAAGATCAAAGAGCTCAAAGAGCTGATCCAGGCCCGCAAATACGAGCGCAAAATTGGCAATCGTCTGGGGGGCAAACAAAAATTGGAATCGGTGGAATTGCAAGGTTTGCCGGGCAATGCCGGGCAATATCTGGGCAAGGCCAGAATTGTCTTGCGCAGTGACGATCTGAAAGAGCTGCGCCAAGGTGAAATTTTGGTCACTGATTATTTTGAACCCGCTTGGGAACAGGCCTTGACCAAAGTGGGGGGGCTGGTTTTGGAGTTGGGTGGGGCGCTTTCCCATGGGGCCGAATTGGCCCGCCAGTACAAATTGCCTGCTGTTGTCGGCTTGGCCCAAGCCACCCAACAATTGAAAAATGGTTATGTCCTGCGTTTAGATGGGGCGACGGGCCAAATCTCTGCTTATCAGGCCACGGCCTTGGAAAAACAAGAGGAGTTTGTCGGCTAGCGTTTGGTCTGGGCTTAGGCTTGTTTTAAGTCTGCAGGCAAGGCGGCTGCCAATTTGGCTATTTCCGTGTCAAAACTGGCGGAGAGGCCTGTTGCTTGTCTGAGTTTTTCAGAACTCAGTGAGACATCCAAAGGACGGGGGGCGTAGAGATGGGAATCATGCACCGACACCGCTTCGATCAGATCCGTATTCAAATTTAAGGCCTGGGCCAAAGCCACCCCTGTGTCCAAACGGCTGCGGCGCTCGGAGCCGAGATGATAAACGCCCTGCAAATGCCAGAGTTGCTCCAGCCACTCAACCAAAGTGCCCACATAGAGAGGGGCATTGTATTGGTCTTTGAAGAGTTTGATTGCCTGTCCTTGCTGCAACGCTTGTACCAGCCAGCGCGAAAAAGAGGTTTTGCCTGAGGTCCACCAGGAGAGAAAGGTAAAACGCAGAATCAACGCATTGGGCAGATCTGCAAATAATTGTTCGGCCATGTATTTGGTGCGGGCATAGACATTGACGGGATCCGGTCGGTTATCTTCTCTGGACAGGCTTTGCAAGCCCGAAAACAGATCGTTGGTGGAAATATGGATTAATTTGCAATTCTGGGCAGCCACAGCCAATCTGATCGAGAGGGCCGTTTCGAGATTTAAGGCAAAGGCCTGGCGCAAATCTCTTTCACAGCCATCGACATCGGTCCAGGCCACTGTGTTGATCAGCAGATCGGGTTGAAATTCTGCCAGCAGCTTATTTGTGGCCTCAAAATCACGCAGATCAAGGGTCTGGAAATGGGGTTGGGTATGTTGGAAACAGGTTCCCAATACCTCATAGCGCTTGTGCAGAGCGTGATAAAGGGTGTTCCCCAATCCGCCTGAGGCCCCTGCAATCAGAATACGTTGTACCATATCTGTCTCCGCTGGTGAATGAACTTGATTCAGGATACTATACAGGTATGTTGTCTTGCACAAAAGTTGTTCGGATAGATTTTTAACGTGGGCCCATGTCAGAAAGCTTAGAAACAGGCTTGGATCGGGCCTTTGGTCTGCTCGAAAACAAAGATTATGGGGGTGCAGCTTCTGCCTTTGAGGCAGTTTTAGGCCTGCAACCTGAGCTGAGCGAGGCCCTTCACTATTTGGGCGTGTGCAAACATTATTTGCACGATTATGCCATGGCCCTTGATTGTTTTCTGCGCTCGATTGCGCTCTCCCCCGCAGATCCCGATCTCTACCACAATTTTTTTAGCTGTGGTTATGAGCTGTATGG
>CAZRFI010000050.1:4766-7469 GCA_964598905.1 uncultured Candidatus Sericytochromatia bacterium
TTTCTCAAATACTTGGAGGAGTTAGAGTTGTTTTTGTCGCCCGAACGGGTGCGGGCCTTACATGAGCGTGGGGTCGATGTCGACAGTCCGCTGTTTGGCATCTTTGCCCAGGGTGCCAATGAGGTCGAAACCACACGGCGCATCAGTGCCCTCTGGGAAAAGATTGTGCCGATTGTTCAAAATGAGCCGCGACCGCGCCCTGAGCTGAGCCCGGATAAGATCCGGATAGGCATGGTCTCTCCTTCGTTTTGGAATCATTCCACCATGCATTATTTTCTTGGGGTGATTGCCTATTTGAGCCAGCAACCCGATTTAGAACTGTCGGCCTTTTATTTGGGGGAAGGCAAATGCGACGGGGTCACAGCCGTTATCAAGGGCCAAGTGGCTCATTTTGAAGGGCTATCTTGGGATTTGGAGGCCTCTTTGAGCACCCTCAACGCATCCCGCCCCGATATTCTGCTCTATTTGGATATTGGTCAGGATCCTTTCCTCTATACCCTGGCTTCCAATCGGGTGGCACCCGTGCAATGTGCTTTAACCGGCTTGCCCATGACCACGGGCCTCAAAAATTTGGACTATTATCTTTCGGGGTCGGCCTTTGAAATCCCTGCGGCACAGCAGCATTACAGCGAAACCCTCGTGACCTTTGACGGCCCAATCGTGACCTATCAGCCCCCCCATGCGCCAGCTCGGCTCAAAAGCCGGGAAGAACTGGGTTTAAAGCCAGACAGGCATTATTACCTCTTTCCCATGACCCTCTTTCGTGTGGATCCTGAATTTGCCGAGATTATTCCGGCAATTCTTAGGCAAGATCCCGATGCCGAGTGGCTGTTTGTGAGTTATCGCGGGCTGGAAGAAACGCTGCTTGATCACTATCAACGACTTTTTCCCGAACTCTGCAGCCGCATTCATTTTCTGCCCTGGCTCAACCAGCCCGATTTTCTCTCAGTCATGGCCCAGGTTGATGTGATTATGGACAGTCTAAGGCTGGGCGCCGGCAATTTGGCCTTTCAGGCTTTTTGGATGCACACCCCGATCGTGACCCTGCCCAGTGAATTTTTGCGTTGCCGGATTGCCACAGGGCTTTACCAAATCATGGGGATTGCTGATGGCATTGCCTCAGATGTGCCTGATTATATCCACAGGGCCTTGGCAATTGGTACAAATAAAATCTACCGCCAAGCGCTCAGCGAGCGGATTGCCGCTCAGAAACAACGGATCTTTAATCAACCCATTTACAGCCAGCAAATGGCGGATTGGTTCCGCCAAGTCGTTCAGCGCTGAGGCCCATCGGTTAAACCGATGGGGTAAACTGGGGAGAGTCTGATGCCAAGGAGAAACTGTGGCTGTTCATCTGGTGCCGATTCAAACCGGCGATGGCTCTTATACCTTTTACAATGTAACTGAAAATATCTATTTCCGCTCGCTGCAAGGGGCCCGCAGCGAGGCTCTCTACGTTTTTGTAACGGGCGCCCGTCTGCCTGAACGGGGGGGGGATTGGTCCGTCTTGGAGCTGGGGTTGGGGCCAGGCATGAATTTTCTGGTCACAGCCCAGGCCTTCCTGGCCCGGCCTGAAGCGGGCAGCTTGCGCTACCATGTGGTTGAAAATGCCCCGCTCTCCCCTGAAAAACTGGGACAATTGGCCTATTTAAACTGGTTTAAATACCCGCCTGTTTACGAACTCCTACAGGAAGCATTGAGCCAAGCTGTGCGAGCCGAGAATCTTCCTCACGTTCTCGAATCCCAGATGGCGCCCATCCAATTGCGCTGGCAAATACGTGAACAGGTGATTGAGTTGGTGCTCTATCCCTGTGCGTGGGAGGTTGCGCCCTTGCCTGGCGAGCTGTCTTTTGATGCTGTTTATCATGATCCCTTTGGCCCTGCTGCCAATCCCGAATGCTGGGGGCAGCCCTGTTTTGCCTGGGAGCGGGCCCATCTTTCGGAGACCGGACTGATCACCACCTATGGTGCCTCAACAGCGATGCGCAAGGCCATGGCCCAAGCTGGGCTTTATTTGGCTTCGCGCAAAGGCTCTGGCAATAAACGTGAAATGACCTTGGCAGCTAGAAATCCCGAGGCTTTGTCCGGCTACACCTTGCTGTCCCAGGAAAAATACCTCAAGTGAGGGGATTGATGTGACTGTATCGGGATCGGTTGCGATTATTGGTGCGGGACTGGCGGGTTTGGGGCTGGCCCGCGCCCTGCTCAAAGCGGGGTTGAACGGGGAACACCTGCAGATCTTTGAAGCGCATTCAGCGGGGGCCGGGGCTTCGGGCTTGCCAGCTGCGCTGATGCATCTGACACCTGGTCGCAGTCTCTTTCCCAAACCCGGTTATGCCCAATGTTTTGCCTTTAGTCAGGCCTGGCTGGAAGCCTTGCAAGCAGACAGCGCTGAAACCTTGGCTGCACCCCTTCTACTCTTGCGCCCGGCCCTTGATGCCGCTGTTGCTTTGCGTTTTGAACGCTCGTATGCCCGTTTGGAACCGGGTTTGCCCGCACAGATCTCGCGTTTGAGTGCCACGCAGACCGAGGCCTATCGGCCACTGTTTGCGCTGCCAGAGAGCACCGCAACCTATGCGGTGCAACCGGCTTGGCGGGTGGCTATGCCTGCGCTGATTCAGAGCTTGAGCCAATCACTTCAGCAAGCGGGGGTGACCTTGCATTTGGAGCGGGTCAGTCGTTTGATGCCGCGATCGACGTCAG
>CAZRFI010000050.1:7569-19769 GCA_964598905.1 uncultured Candidatus Sericytochromatia bacterium
CCCAGCTCTATGTCTTTTCGGCCTTTGCCACCAAAGGTCTTTTGCAAATTCCCTGGCTGGCCCAGGTCTTGGCTGAACTGCTGCTTCAGCAAAGAGACAGCCTTCCCGACTATTTTAAAGCCGACCGTTTTCCGCTTGAAAATTGGCGTTTGGCATGTCCCTGAGTGTGGTTGTCTTAACTTCCGTGGGGCGAGAAGCCCATCTGCGCGGCTGTTTGCGTGCTTTAGCAGCACAGACCCTGTTGGCCGATCAGATTTTGGTGGTTGACGATGGTTCAAGCCAGGGCCATGCTGTTGTTGCCGAGTTTGAGGCTGATCTACCTCTGCGCTATGATTGGCGTCCCCATGACTATTGCATGAGCCGTTCCTACAATCGGGCGGTTTCACAGCTCTCATCGGAAAAACTGGTTTTTCTTTCGGGAGATATTTTGCTCAATCCCTTGGCGCTGGGGTTTTATGCTGAGTATTTTGCCGCTTTGCCCCCCGCTGCGATCTGGGGCTATTTTGGCTCGTATAAACAAGAAGTGCTGGATTCCTATCTTCAGCCAGGGGTCTCGGTCAATATTCGCGATATCCGCCTCTGGTTCACTCCCGAAGGGCGTCTGAGTTGCCGCGAAGATATGGTCAGGCATCCCCAGGTCTATGCCTGGGGAGGAAATTGGGCCTTGCCCCGCTCACTTTTTGTGCAGGCGGGTGGTTTTGACGAGGATTTTTCAGGTTGGGGCTACGAAGATGTGGCTTTTGCCAATCAACTCGTCCAATTGGGCATTCCGATGGCTTTTTCGGTCGATGTCTGGGGCGAACATCAGGCCCACGCAGACCCAGAAGAGACAACTGTGGCCCTGCGCAATCGCCAAAAAATTGGGGTTTTGTCGCCTTGTCTACACGAACCCGGCTTGCTCTATCATCCCGTGCGCACCCATCTGGCCGAGCTTTTAAACAGCGTTTATGGCTGTTTTCAGGGCTGAATCTGGGTTTTGACTCGGGGCAAACCTTCAGGCCAATAATCCTGCTTGGGGTTGCGGCAGCGCTGAAAGAGCAGTGATTCCCACTCCCAGATACGAACTGGCCAGGTATTGCGACGACTGGTGTGCATGACCTGATTGCTGAGTCGATCGACCACAGCCTGGGGCTCTTTGAGCCAGAGCATTAGGGCATCTGTCAGGGCGCTCAAATAGCGGCGGGCATAATTTTCATGGGGCTGGGGGGGAACCAAACGGGCAAAACCCGCTGTGGTTTCGGGCAGGGCGCCCATTTGGGTCGTAATAATATCGCAGCCACAGGCCATGGCCTCCATGGCTGCAATGCAAGAGGTCTCGGCAAAGGTGTTGGGATAAGCCAGCAAATGGACCTTGGATAGCTCCAATGCCAGTTCTGGTTGGGGCAAAGATCCCCGCAGGTTGACATTTTCAGTTTCGCGACAGCGCTGGTAAAGCGCCTGCAATGCGGGATCGTCTTCGGGTTCTTGATAGGTTTGCAAAGAGGAAAAAACCTGCAATTGGAGCTGTGGGAAAATTTCGCGCAGCAAGGGGAAAATATCCAACAATACTGCCAAGCCCCGATTGGGCACCGAGGTATAAGCCAAGGTGGGGGTTTTGGCTTTGGCTGAAACCAATTGGGCTTTGTCAGCAAAGAGATAGGCAAAAGCCGGTGCAATGGCGTTGCGGCGAATACACGTGCGCTCAGGCTGCAAGCCAAAGCGCTGGATATAGTTTGCCTGTTGCCAGCGGCTGACAAAGACAAAGCTGTCCCAGGCCTCCTGCACCAAACGGTGTTGCAGGGCCAGCATACTCACATCTTCGGCGGTGTGCTGGGTCCAGAGCAGCAGTGGGGTATTGGGGGGCAAGTGGGGCCGAATCGTGCTCATTGGCAGCAATGAGTTCAAGCTGATCACCGCATCAAAGGTGCGTTTTGAGAAGAGCTCTTCGGGCTCTTCGGGCAGGGTTAAACACTCTACCCCTCTGAAAATACCCGGTGTGCTGGTATTGTTGAGTAAGCAGACTGAGTGCCCACGCTCGGCCAAGGCTGCCGTTAAATAACAGAGGGCCGATTGGGAGCCTCCCAAGGGCATCACATAGGGACTTTCTGCTGTGTAATCCATCGGGCCAGAGTCAACGAAACAGAGTTTAAGTTGAAACATGGCTTTTTCCTTAAGATTTGGGTGTTGGGGGAATTTGACGCATGGGGCAACGATAGAGTGAAAATGTCACCTCGATTTGGTTGCGGGCACAGCCTTCACGGTACTCTCCGGCTTGCAGATTGTGGGTGACCACCACATTTGCACCGACTTGCTCAGCCCGCTTGCGCAAATTGTAGTGCAAGCGCTCCAAATAAGAGGGTGAGGTTCCTGAGTCCATTTGACCACAGCCATTGCCATCGGTTAGGGCTTCAGAACCCAGTTTTTCACAACTCAGATTGGCAGGCAGGCTTGTTAAAATGTAAATTTCTGCTTTGGGGAGATTTCCCTCCGGACGTTGACCACGGCAAGCGGCCAGAGAGAGCAGTGTCAAAACGCTGACGACCAGGAAGATGCCAGAGCGGGTAGTCATTCCTTGACTGTCTTCTTGGCAGAGAGGGATGTTTTTTTCGTGCTGGGGCTGGCTGATTCAGACCAAAGTTCTTTGACTTGTTGGACTGCCTCGTGCATGTCCTGAGTGGCCTCTAATTCACCTTCAATGAATTGCAGGCCCTGAATGAGCCAAACGGCCAAATCTGGCTGAAAGAGTCGGTAAAATACCCGGCGGCCTTGGCGGCGTTCGAGCACCAGACGATGTGAACGCATCAGGGCCAAATGTTGAGAAACACGAGCATGGCTGATGCCCAATATCTCTTCGAGAAAGTTGACATCGCGCTCTTCGTGGCGCAGTTCTTCGACAATACGGATGCGATGTGGATGAGACAAAACACTCAACAATTTGGACAGTTCTTTGGCGACCAAGTGGCGTGCGGGCATGGATATTATACTCTCGGTGTCATTCTTTCATAAGCTGGATTATTCAGGCTTGATTGTTGTTAAAACAATGCAAAAACGCGCTTGCATAGGTTATTATATACGCATGATTGCATATTATCCAGCCCTTTTCCAAAGGTCTGGCACAGGTATGGTAAGAAAAGAGGGGCCATGAATATTCCCGCTTTTGATCCCGGTTTGTCTGCTTTGCAGGCTTCAGCTTTTGCTTTAAACAGTTCTGCTCACAATTTGGCCAATCTCGACACCCCCGGCTTTGAGGCCCGGCGTGTGACCTTTGAAGAAGCCGCTCCCAGTGGCGTTGTGGCCCGCGAATCTGCAACAGAACAGCCTGTAGACATCGCCACAGAAATGATTCAACAACTCAAAGTGCGCCGCCTGTCTGAGGCTGCTGTGGCCAGTTTAAAAGCGGGCGAAGAATTGCTTGGCGAGAGGCTCGACCGCCGGGCTTGATTCAGTCCCTCTTTTTCGGCTGCGGTTCTTCCCATTGTAATTGAATTTTGGGTTCCGCTTTGCGTTGATTTAAAGCCGCTTTATAACGCTGGTATTTGTCGTGCTCAGGCAACTTGGTCAGGCACTCCGACCAACTTTGGGGGTGCAATGCCACGAGCCCTGTTTCTGCTTCGACCCCCAGAGTTTGGCGTAGCGGATGCGCCTTCGGCAGCCAGAGGCCCAAAAGCAATTCCTGTTGCAGATCCAGCCATTCAGGCCCAATCAATTCGGCATTAATCTGGTAAAGATTGCTGTGTCCAAGTACTGCCAGCCGCACGGGCAAGATTGTCTGGATGTGTTTTAAAATATTCTCCAAAGCGGTTTGGGCTTCGGGGTGCTGGGGCAAAGGCGGCTCTAGGGCAACCAACCCCAAACTCAATAATACGGGGACCTGCCAATCGGCGGGATAGCCCAGATTGTCACGCTCAAAGCGGGTATAACAAGCAATCTCTTGGCCCGAAGGCAAGGGCAAGTGGCCCTGAGCCCCGCGGGGAATGTTGCCAAATTCAGACAGGGTACTTTCAGGGCCTCTTAAACATCCGGGCGACCAGAGGGCGTGGTAAAGTTTTTCCAATTTCTCCGGAGTGGGGGAAACCCCCAGATCCACCATCAGGCCGTAACTGCCGTTTAAACTCATTGGGGCAAAGCCATCCGGCAGGCTTCCAGGGCTTGGCGCAAATGTCCGCCTGCGGCCTCTAAATGGGAGCGGGCCAGATCCGCATCTACTTCGCCCCAGTGCATCATTAATGCGGTTTTAACCTCTCCCCCGGCACGTTCCAAGAGGATGATGGCCCTGCTTTCGGGCAGGTCACCCAGCTCTTGCAACATGCGCAGGGCCCTGCGCTGCAATTTGGCATTGCTGATGGTGACGTCGACCATGCGATTGCCAAACACTTTTCCCAATTGAATCATGCTGATCGTGGAGATCATATTTAAAGCGAGTTTGGTGACCGTTCCGGCTTTGAGACGGGTCGAGCCGGTTAAAATCTCGGGGCCCACAGGCAAAATTAGATAAAACTCGACACCTGGATCGGTTTGTTCAACCGGACTGCAGGCCAGTAGGGCCGTGTGCAGGCCCTGACTGCGTCCCTGGCGCAAAGCGGCCCGCACATAAGGGGTGTGGCCACTGGCGGCAATGCCAATCAGCATATCTTGGGGAGTGATGTTTAACGCTGCTAAATCCGCCAAAGCAGCTTCTTGACTGTCTTCTGCACCTTCTACGGCCTGTTCTAAGGCTGCCCGGCCTCCGGCGATCAGACCCACAACCATGCCCGGTGGTGTGCGAAATGTGGGCGGGCATTCTGCTGCATCTAAAACGCCCAAGCGGCCACTGGTGCCTGCGCCGATATAAATCAAGCGGCCACCGCTGCGCAGGCAATCGACGGTCTGTGCGATCAGCTTTGTCAAGACTACTTCGTTGCCATCAAAGGCTTTGAGCATTTTTTGGTCTTCTTGACGCATCAATGCGATAATTTCAGAGATCCCCATTTGATCGAGATTCTGGCTAGCGGGGTTGGGGTATTCGGTCAAGGGCAATTCGCTGGCCATCGGGATCTCCTTGAAAACTCTTAACTTTCAGCTGTCAAACTTGTTATAGTATATCTGGTTCAAGCTCTCAACGTCTTGCTGAATGACTTGTTAACGACCGATTATTGCGATGGGGTGCATCTTTTGAACAAGGGCTTAAAAAACGCAGGTTTATATATCTTTTTAATTCTGGTAGGGATTGTCTTTGTAAGTTCCTTTTACAAGCAAAGCTACCGTGAAAAGAATGTCAGTTATACTGAGTTCTTGCAAAAAATTGATCAAGGTCAGATCGAAGAGGTTCTGATCAAGGATCAGGTTTTATTGGCAAGGAGCCGCCCAGATAGCACCCGTCTCAAGGTTTTTACCCCCAAAAACGATCCCCAGCTTTTGACCCGTATGGTAGACAAAGGCATTGTGATTCGGGTTGATCAGCCCCCTGAGAGCAATTGGTGGATTTCCTTCTTTTCACCCATTCTGATTCCCTTGCTGATCATTGTCGTGCTTTGGATCTTTGTCATCCGGCAGGCCCAAAGTGGCAGCAGTCAAGCGATGTCTTTTGGCAAAAGCAAAGCCAAAATGGTGATGGAAAACCGCCCCAAAGTGACTTTTGACGACGTTGCTGGCGCAGATGAAGCCAAACAGGAACTCGAAGAGATCGTAGACTTCCTCAAGTCTCCCGATAAATACCAGGCCCTCGGAGCCAAAATTCCCAAAGGTGTTTTATTGGTGGGGCCGCCAGGTACAGGTAAGACCCTGATCGCCAAAGCCGTGGCTGGTGAAGCCTCTGTGCCCTTTTTCAGTATCAGTGGTTCGGAATTTGTCGAGATGTTTGTGGGTGTGGGCGCCTCGCGTGTGCGCGATCTGTTTGAACAGGCCAAGAAACACGCTCCCTGCCTGATTTTTATCGACGAAATTGATGCCGTTGGCCGTCAGCGTGGCGCGGGCCTTGGCGGTGGTCACGACGAACGTGAGCAGACCCTCAACCAATTGCTGATCGAAATGGACGGCTTTGAAGACAATCACAGCACAATTGTAATTGCGGCAACCAACCGTCCTGACATTCTCGACGCGGCTCTGTTGCGTCCCGGTCGTTTTGATCGCCAGGTGATTGTCGATCGCCCGGATGTCGAAGGCCGTGAGAAAATTCTTGAAGTACACACCAAAAACAAGCCACTTGCCAAAAACGTGAAAACCTCCGTCCTGGCCCGCCGCACCCCCGGTTTTACAGGCGCGGATTTATCCAATCTGGCCAACGAAGCCGCCTTGCTCGCGGCCCGCGAGAACCAAAAAGAAATTCACATGAAACATTTGGAAGAGGCCCTTGACCGCGTGATTGCTGGGCCCGAAAAGAAAACCAAGCTGATCACCGAAAAAGAAAAAGAGATCACGGCCTATCACGAAATGGGGCATACCCTGGTAGGGCGTTTTCTCAAAAATTGCGATCCGATTCACAAGGTTACGATTATTCCCCGCGGTATGGCGCTGGGCTTGACCATGTCTCTGCCTGAAGACCGTGTTTCCGCCTCCAAATCGTACCTGCATGATCAAATTGCGATGTTGTTAGGTGGTCGGATCGCCGAAGAGCTGATTTTTGGTGCCGAAGAAATCACCACTGGTGCCCGCAATGACATCGAGCGGGCGACCGAAATTGCCCGCAAAATGGTCGTCGAATACGGCATGAGCGAAAAAATCGGCCCGCGGACGGTGGGCAAGAAAAATGAACAGGTCTTTTTGGGACGTGACTTTGGCGATGTTCGCAATTACAGCGAAGAGGTAGCCAGTGACGTAGACCGCGAAATTCGCAGACTGCTCGATGAGAATCATGATCGGGCTCAGAAGCTGTTGATTGAGCACAAACATGCCTTACATGAAATTTCACGTCTGCTGATCGAGCGCGAAACCCTTGATAGTGCTCAACTCGATGAATTGCTCGAACAGGTAGAAGGTGCCGCTCCGCCCACCAAACCCGAACGCAAGTATGCCTCTTGGCAGGCCAAAGAGCCCAATGTGCTCGAAGAGGGCACAGAAAAAGCCGAAACCGAACCGGACGCTGACGCAAGTGTTGATAGTGGTGTTCTGGAAGTGAATCTGCCGCTGTCTACGGCTGAACCTGCGGAGCCCCAGCCCAGCGAAGAAACAAAAAAGGTGTAGTGTTGAGCCATGGCAGCCATCCGTTGTAAAGAATGCAGTTTTGTCGCAGCAAAAAATGAAGACTATTGTCCCGAATGTGGAGCCATGTACGTCGAGCCGCTCGAATATGTGGATGACAGCCTGGTGGGCCAAAGCCGTGCCCGTGCCGCCAAACCCGAAAAGAAAAAAGGCGGTGGCCTGTTTTCCTCGCTTTTTGGCGGGGGAGCAAAAGAAGAGTCGGCACCTGCGGTCTCTAAACCTGTTGTGGCGGCCACCCGCAATACTGCGCCTCCGGCAGATGTGCCACGGGACCAATTAAAAATTCGCTGTCAGGAATGCAAACACATCGTGTTTTTGGATGGGCACGACGGCTATTGCCCCGATTGTGGCGCCTTCTTTGTCGAACCCCATGACTACATCACCCCTGAAATCTTGGCTGCTGAAAAAGAAGCGGTGCAGGCGGCAATTGAAAACTACCGGCCCGTGGAAAAAAACTTTGAAGAAATGACGCCCCAAGAGCAGCTCAACCACCTCAAAGAACAGGTGGATGACACCTGGGACCTGATTATCAAAGAGCGCCACGTTTTGAATGAAAAGGCCAACGAATGTATGCAGTGTTTTACGGCTGCCGGGACGATCAAGTCCGAAGACCAATACGAGGTCATGGCCAGTATGATCAAGCAGCGTTATCACAATCTGCAGGATTTTGAACTGATTCGTGCGGATTATATGCGTTTATTGGACGACTTCTCCAAACGGCACGATGAGCTCTTAAAAGCCAGAGCGGCCTTTCAAGACCATCAAGCAGCCCTCAAACAAGGACAACCCGCTTCCTGACAGCGGTACTGATGCAAACCCCTGTACAGCTTGGCTTGGTACAGTTCAGTGAACGCTTTCAGTGGCATCAATTTTTTCCCTATTCCGCCGGATTGTTGCAGGCTTACGCCCTGCGGCATTTAAAAGAGCCTGCGCGCTTTGAATTTGTGCCCCCGGTATTTTTGCCTGAATCGGTTGAGCGTTTGGCACTGCAGATGCGGGATCTGCACATTGTGGGCTTCAGTGTCTATATCTGGAATATCAAACGTTCGCTGGCCTTGGCCCAATTGCTCAAATTGCAAAATCCGGGTGTTTTGATCATCTTTGGTGGGCCCCATGTGCCGGATCACGCTGAGGACTTTATGCGGACCCACCCCTTTATCGACCTCTGTTGCCATGGGGCGGGAGAGGCGGTCTTTACCGCTATTTTAGAGGCCTATCCCAACAATGACTGGCAGGGGATTCCGGGGCTGAGCTATTTTAATTTCAAAGGTCAATTTGTCACTCAGTCACCCTTGCCCCGTTCGCGCGATCTGTCGCAGATTCCCTCCCCATACACTGAGGGTGTTTTTCAGCCCCTTTTGCGGGCCCATCCCCAGACCCGTTGGATTGCCACCTGGGAAACCAATCGCGGCTGTCCTTTTTCTTGCACCTATTGTGATTGGGGCTCCGCGATTGCCAGCAAATTGGGTCTCTTTGAGATGGAGCAACTCAAGGCCGATCTGGAATGGTTTGGCGCCAATCAGATTGGCATGATTTTCTGTGCCGATGCCAATTTTGGCATTTTCAAACGCGATCTTGACTTGGCCAGCTATTTGGCCCGGGTCTACCAGCGCTACCGCTATCCCCACACCTTTCACCAGCAAACCGCCAAAAACTCGCCTGAGCGCACCTGGGAATTGCACCAGATTTTGGCTCAGGCAGGCATCTTTGCTGAGGTCACACTCTCTTTGCAGTCGATGGATGCACACACCCTCAAGCAAATCAAACGTGACAATATTTCTTTGCCCACCTTCTTAAACCTGCAAAAACGCTTTCAGGCGGCGGGCATTGCCACCTATACAGATATGATTTTGGGGCTGCCTGGCGAAACCTATGCTTCTTTTGTGAGCGGGGTTGAGCAGGCCGTGCAAAGTGGGCAGCACAGCCGGATGCAGTTTTATAACGCCTTTATTTTGCCCAATGCAGAGATGGCCCAGCCCGAATACCGGGCCCAACATGGGATTGAAACCGTTTGGGTCAGCCTTTTCCCCGACCGCCTGAATGCCCGAGACTTTCTCGAAGGCGGGGAAATGGTGATCGGCACTGACACGATGCCAAAGCCTGATTGGCTGCGGGCCCGGGTCTTTGCCTGGATGTCTAAATTTCTCTATTATTTGGATAAACCCCTGCAAATTCCGCTTTTGCTTTTATATGGCTGTGCGGGGATCTCTTTTGTGGACTTGATTGAGGCATTTTTGGCGCCTGACCCCTCTCGCTACCCGGTTTTGGCTGAAAATTTGGCTTTTTTTCAGGCCAAAGCGGCGGGTTTACAGACGGGGCAAAATGAATCCACTTGGGTCTCTCTCCCCTCTTCAGCAGAACAAGGTGGCTCCTTGGGGGCTGAGCACTTTTTGCTCTATCAACTCAGCAATGAGAACCAGCTCAATGATTTTTACCGCGAAGCGGAGTCACTTTTACAGGCGCTTTTGGCCCAATCTGGCAAGGGCTTTTTACCAGGGATTTTAAGTCAGGCAGTGGCCTTTAATGCCGCCCTTTTAAAAACCACCTATTTAACCCAGATCGGAGATCCCTCTCTGCCCTTCCATTCAGAAAAATTGGAGGTGGCTTTAAGTCACAATTTGCCCGAGGTCTACCAAGCCTTGCTTGCGGGCAAACCCTGGCAATGGCAGATCCTGCCTCGGTTTTTTTCTAAATCTTGGACGGGGCCCCCATTTATGCTTGAACAGCGGTTTGAACCTTGAAGTCTGCACCCTGCAAAATTCTGGTGGGCCCTTTGTACCACCCCCGTGTGCTTGGTCGCTATTTACACGATCCCTTGGTTTACCCCTTTTTTCTCGACTATCAAAATTGGAAAACCCGCCCTGTGGCCTATGATATGGTTATTTCGCTGTCTGAATTTCAGGCCGAGCGCCAAGTGCCTTATGATTACCAAAACACAACTGTGGCAAATTTGCTCAGCCATTTTCCTGCCGATGCGCAGCCTGAATTGTTGATCTGGTGGGGGTTCTATGGCCCCATTCCGGTAGATATTGCTGAGAGTCCGATTCCCACGCTCTTGGTGGTCTCGGATTGGCACGAAAATTTGACCTCGGTTTTGGCCTATGCCGAGGCCTTTGACTTTGTCTTGGCTGATCAGGGGCTGGTGGATATTTTGCAAGCCAAAGGCCTACAGCATTGTGCCTATTGGCCCAGTTATGCCCTTTACCCCGAGCGCTCGTTTTTAATCTCTCCCCCTTTGGAGCGGATTTGGGATGTCTCTTATGTCGGAAGCCTGAATCTGGCCCTGCATCCCAAACGCGAGGGCTATTTGAAGCGTCTGCTGCAATTGGCCGATCGCTACCGGATTCGTATAGATACCCATCTCTATGGCGCAGAATACAACCGGCTTTTAAACCAGAGCCGCTTGGTGTTTAATTACAGCATTCGCGGCGAGATGAATCTGCGGGCCTTTGAGGCGGCGGCATCCGGGGCGGTGGTCTTGATGGAGGAGACAAATCTGGAAGTGCGCAATTATTTGCCTGCAGATCTGAGTAGAGAACAGGCCTGCATTCTCTACAACGAAGCCAACTTTGAGCAGCAGATTGTCTATTATCTCGAACACGAAGCCGAACGGCAAAAAATAGCGAATGCCGCTCTGCAGGCCATTCAAAACCAGAGTGCCAGTCATCAATTTGAAAAGCTATTGGCTTTTTTGCCTGCTGTCTTTGCCTCTGCAACTCAGGCTTCAAGCCGTTCTTTTCGCCAGAGGAGCAAACAGCGACAGGCTTTAACCCGAATACGCCATCTCTACCATTTGCCGTTGGCCCGCGCCCCTGAATGGGCCGTTCGCGAAGCCGTTGAGATTTATACGGGGGACGATTTTGCACAAATCCCCCCCAGTGAAAGCTGGGAATGGACTCATCTGCTGGCTGCTTGTCTGACGGATTATGAGTTTAACCCAATTTCGAAAGTGGGTTATCAGCCCCAGATTCAGGCCGAGAGCGTCTTTGCCCAATTATTACAGGGGACTGACTGGGCGTCCCTGGTCTGTTTTAATGCCGCTTGGTACTGTTTTTTTCGGGGCGATTACAATCGGGCCCTGCCTTATAGTCAAAAAGCCCTGGCGCTTTTCTCCTCTCGCGATTTTGACCCTGGCCTGCTATTGAATTTGACCGACTGTCTTCTGCCTTTTGGCCACAATTATTTTTACTTGCATTGGCAGCGCCTGGTGGCTGAGATTTTCCGCGACAAGGCCACTGCCCAGGACTTGCTTCGGCTGATCTGCTGGATGCTCTTGATTCTACAGGCCCGAATTTTGAGCTTGAGCATACAACTGCTTGCCCAAGCAGAAGATCGCTATAGGCAGGCCTTGGCACTTTTTCCTGAATTTGGCACGGTGGGTTTTGAATTGGCCCGTTTACAGGCCCAGCAAGGCCAGGCACGTCAAGCGATCGAGAGCTATCAAACCTATTTAGAGCAGCATTTTTTACAGCCCCAGGCCCATCTGGTCCTCTTGGAGCTTTTGCTGGAACAGGGGCAAATCAAGGCTGCTCAGCAATGGTACCAACGGGTGGAACCTCTGCTACGTGTGATTCCCCATTTTGATCCAAGCCCCTTTAAACGCCTCTTGCAGCTGATGGATTATTTGGACCCCACTGCTTAAGCGACTTAAGCGGATTCCGTTTCGCTCGCGGGTTCAACAGGCTTGGGGGCTTCCACTTTTTTTTCGGCTTTGGCAGGCGCTTCTTTTTCAGAGTCGTCTTCAAAGTCAATGAAAGGGAAGGTGTTTAGTTTGCGGCCAATCATGATAAAACTGAGAATACTCAGATAGGGATTTTTCATAATTTGGGCCAATTGGCGGGTCAAAACGGGCAATTGCTGAATTTGATAGACGACTTCGTCGATAAACTCAAAGCCGACTTGATCCATCAATTTGCGCAGGGATTCATTTGAAAAATAGCGCACGTGGTTGTGGCGCAGAGCGCCATCATCTTGATAGGCCCAGCCTTCGGTTAGCAGGTTAATAATCGTGGAAATATGGCCAACGTTATAGGCCACAATATAAA